>DAIDHG010000010.1 GCA_027452085.1 bacterium | reverse complement strand
GAAATGCACCAGAAGAAACGTTGCGTGTATTGGAACTATATGCTCACGACCATCCGCGTGTCACCATCCACTGCTTTTCATATGATGGCGCAATTGCACGCAATTTTATAGATCTGGGTTGTTATTTGGGCATTGGTGCCACTATTACCTATCCAAAAAACAATGCGTTGCGTGACGTGATAATGCAACAATCACTCGAATCAATAGTATTAGAAACAGATGCACCGTTTTTGCCGCCACAAACACTGCGCGGTCAAGAGAACCATCCGCAGCACGTTAAAACAGTGGCAGAATATATTGCCCAGTTGCGCGGAATCAGTTGGCATGATGTTGCACAGATAACGACAGCAAATGCGATGAAATTATTTAATTTACCGGCCGATCAAGGCTTTTCTGCAGAAATTAAAGAGGCCAATATCTAACATGACGTGCGAAAAGGCACCGAGCGCAAAATAAAACAAATCGATCACCAGATGGCTATATGGATGATTGTTGGCGTATAAATAAAGCGCTGGAATGCCGGCGCAACAACTGATAAACCAGGGATGATGCATGATACCACGGTGCCGCAATAAGAGCGGAATCATGCCGATTAAACTGAGTGCAACAAACCACGTGGTTCTTTGATACCAAAGCAATATCAGCAGCGTGGCCGTCAGAGCCATATAAAATAACTTTTGTCCCTTGCTCTTGATATCAATATCGGGAAACAATGAACCGATGACAGCGCAGCCAACATATTCAATCGTTGTTGGCAATGAAGCCTCTTGCCAAGCGCCGGTAGCCATCATTGCCCCGATGCCAATAGCAGCGCCGCCAACCACATGCACCTTATAATTCGGCATGTGATGCCCTATCTAACCGGGCCATGGCACAGCCTGGGTAATAAAAAGAAAAAATATCTTTATAAGCAAAGCCCCGGCGAACCATTTCGCGGGCGCCCCACTGGCACAGACCAAGACAATGGCCAAATCCCCTACCCTCAAAACGGGCAACACCATCATCGATTTTGACGGTAAAATAAGGGCTCTTTAATTGGCCGAGCTGAGCTTTTTTGATTGCGGTTGAAAATTGCTTTGTGGGCAGCGCATGATGCGCATGGGCTGTTTTTAATCGAACTTTTTGTACAACGCCGGCTTTGTCACATTCAGTTTTTATGCTGATCAGTTTTTTCAAAGTAGGAATCTCTTTTTTTATCGCTTTCTCAATGTCGGCCAACGAAAGCTGCACCTCCCATTCATACAGCTTATGCTTTTGGCAGTAGGGGCACGCTTTGCAATAAGCGCAGCCAGATCTGGCCAAATAGGGATGCGCCTGCTTATCAACGCTCACGCGTTTAGTGGGCAATATACCACCGCAGCAAATATCAAACATAGCAAGAATCGGCTGATCTTTATGGGTGAGAAACATCCCTTGTGTTTCCAATACTGCCTGTTTCACCGATGGTTCAGGCTTATGATACCCACGATAGGTTTGGTGATGGTTGGTTGCCTTCACATGATACCAACGCCCTGCCTTTTCGGCAGCCACAATATTGTGCAACACATAACTCCGGCAGGTAATGGCCATAACCTTATTCATTTCCAGCGGCCAACCCGGATAACTTTCGGTACGCAATACGGTGGCAATATAATCTTCAATATCAACGCTGTTTATTAAGAGCGCACGTTTTTTATCGAGAACAACGTAAAAAGCACCTTGATAGTTGGCGCCGTTTACCCCTAAGAGATTATCTTTTGATTGCAGACGGATGGCTTTAAGTGTGGGCAAGCTCTGTTTCTGCTCATCAAGCACGCGAATGCCATCAGAAACATAAATGCGAGCTTTCTTGCACATTATATGTGTATCAATGTTGGTCGGGTCACACGCACACAATTTTGTTTTGCAGGTAATTTCCCACGGGATCTGATCATCGATCGGTTTTTCATCGATTAAAACACGCACATGGCAGGGGGCAGTGCCCATTGGTTGAAATGAGGCGGGTTGTGCACCGCACATGGTGCCCACGAGCAACAGACTAAAGAATAATACCATGCTCTTTCAACCACGTTTTCATAGTCGCCGGCACGGCGATTTTTTTATCGATGCCTTTATTGGCTAAGGCATCTGCCTGCGTATTATGCTCACGGTATATATGCGTCATACGTGAACGCTGATATGGCTGCATAAGTTTTTTTGCGATCAGATGCAACGGCTTAAGCCCTTCGTTACGCACCACATACTCTCCATTTATTTGCCGCACCAGGAGTTGCGAATCGGCAAAAATTGAAAGTTCATCATGCGGCTGCATATGTTTTTGCGCATGCATAAGCCCTAAAATAAGCGCAAGATACTCTGCCTGATTATTTGTTTTTGTACCAAGATAATGGCCTTGTGCCACTAAGGGTTTGCCCTCACAGGTTAAATACATGCCGGCACCGGCAGGGCCTGGATTATTGCGAGCACCGCCATCTACATATAAATGAAAATGGGAGCCGTGTGCATCATCTCGCTCACCAAGCTTTAAAAAAGGCAATGCCTGTTGCCCGAAATCAGTTACTCGCTTTTTGCTCATGTTCTTCCATTGCCGATGGCAAATATAATAAACGGTAACATTGCTTACACTGTATTAATGCGCGACGCCGCAACGCCTGCATATCGCTCGCTATAATGTAATAGCGACAGGCACTACAACTCTCGCCCTCGACAGGCACCACTGGGTTATCAACGCGGGCACGCATTACTTGGTATTTTGTTAACCATTCGGCTGGCACACCGGCTTCTTTTGGCGCACGCTCAACCACCAGATCAGCATACTGCTTTTTCAGCTGCCCAACGGTGAGCTCTTTTTCTTGCATCTGCGTTTCAAGATTACGCATTTTTTCTTGGTAGATTGCCTCGGCCGCAACGGCATCTTTGTTGGCAGTTTCAAATTGTTGCCAGGTGCGCACCAGCAGATTTTCAAACTCATGCTGTTCTGCTCTGTTGTGTTCTAACTCTTTTTTCAGCGGCGCGTATTCCTTGGGGCTCAACAACGTATCCAATTTATGCTGAATCAACTTTGCCTTTTCATCAAACGCCGTCATCTCTTTTTCTTTAGCATCCACTTCCCGCTTCATGGCAGCATAGTGTCGCTGCGCAATCCCTCGCTCTTTTTCAATGGCTTCATGTTGAAGAGATAAGGAAGTGAGCTCTTGTTCGATTGCTTTAATCTGCTTTTGTACAGCATTGACCTGTTGGTCAAAGGAGATGAGTTCGATGAAACGTTTGAAAGGGGTAAGTTCCATATTTTGATCCCTCATTTTTTGCAGGGCAACGTTATAAAACCGCCGAACCGCTGCAAAGAATATTCTTGCCGCGTATCCTGGGCGTGCCCTGGTGGCCCCACCTGGACTTGAACCAGGGACCTCTCGGTTATGAGCCGATTGCTCTGACCAACTGAGCTATAGGGCCAATTTTTTTTCAAACTTGGTGCGGTATGATAACCAAAGTTGCACTAAAAGTCATTATTTTTGCGCTGCGTACACCAGAAAATCCTTCATGCGATTGCTATAGCCCCATTCATTATCATAGAAGCCAAACACCTTCACCATGCTACCGATCACCTGGGTTAATGTTTTATCAATAGTTACCGAATGAGCATCACCAGTAAAATCACACGACACCAATTCTTCATGTGTCGTTGCAAGCACACCTTGCAGCTGGCTGCTTGCTGCTGCATCAAAAGCAGCGTGCACCGATTCAACGGTGGCCGGTTTTTTTAGAATCACTGCTAAATCCAGCAGCGAAACTATCGCAACTGGCACACGAATCGAGTGGCCATTAATTTTGCCTTGTAGATGCGGAAATATTTTGCCAACCATGCCCGTAGCACCCGTGGTAGTTGGCACCATATTCAGTGCGGCTGCGCGATTTCTTCGCTGATCGCCAATATCAATATCGATGAGTGCCTGTGTATTGGTATAGGCATGCGTGGTGGTCATAAAACCGTGGTCTATGCCAAACGTTTTCTCAAGAACAGAGGCGGTCGGCACTAATGCGTTGGTAGTGCAGCTCCCAAGCGATACGATCGTATGCGCATCGGTATAGTCGCCCATGTTTACGCCCGGGATAATATTCACATCCTCACCTTTTGCAGGGGCACTAATTAATACCCGTTTGGCGCCGGCTGCAATGTGCTTCGCTGCCCCTTCCCGATGAGTGAAATGGCCCGTGCATTCAACAACCCAATCGATGTTAAGTTGTTTCCAGGGTAAACCAGCAGGATTCATCTGCTTGATGAGTTCAATCCGGTGACCATCAATGACCATCGTAGTGCCTTCCAGCACCACATCACCTTTATAACGGCCCATGACCGTATCATATTTAAATAGATGGGCAGCATCTTCAATCCGGCCAGGCCCGAGATTAATGGCAACCACCTGTATTTTTTTTCGCGCGTTCGCATCAGCCATGACGGCGCGCAGAAATGTTTTGCCAATACGCCCGAATCCATTTATTGCAATGTTTATCATTGTGTATTCCACTAGTAGGTTGTGAATTAATAACTTTTTATTGTTGCCAACTGAGTATCTCTTTATAGATCCGCATTTCCTCGTCTTCTTGCATAGGCGGCATCTCCATAATCACCGGCACCTGCTTAATCGCTGGATGTAGCACAAAATCTTTCAAAGCCGACGCACCAATAACACCTTTGCCCACCACTTCATGCTGATCAATATAGGAGCCTAATTTTTCACGCGTATCATTTAAATGAATCAGCGCCACACGATCAAATCCGATCGTTTTCTCAAGCAGATCAAAAAATTGTAAACGCCCTTCTTCATTGGCGATATCATAACCCCGCACATATGCATGCGCTGTATCAATACACACCTGTAATCGTTCGGGCCGCCGCAGGTTTTGGGCTATGTAAGAAAAATCGGTCAGTTCACCACCGATCGTGTAGGAGGCATGGGCGGCATTTTCTAATAAAATTGGCAGATTCGATTCATCATCAAAGAGTTCGTTGAGCGCTTTCACCAACACATCCAAGCCTTGTTGTTTGTCCTTGGCCCATTTTCCTGATCCGGGATGCACCACCACGCCCGAGAAGCCCAGCTGTTTTGCCAACATCATCTCTTTTTTTAATTGATGAATTCCGTGCGGCTCACATACATTTGCATAATAGGAAACGTGGGCATACACCTGATGGAAGTTACTCATTATCTGGCGAAATCGCTCAGCATCTGCAGCCTTAAGCGAGATCAGTTGGCCAGAATCTTGTCCCATCAAAAAGCATTGGAATATGCGTTGCTCAAGGCGTAGAGCTTTTTCAGCAACGGCAAATATATCCTTAATTAATCGAAGATGGAGCCCAATTTTTCTTGGCGACATCACAGTTGATATCCATTCATGTAAGCACGTCGTGGTAGCATGGGTAATCCTATCTGTTTTAAGGCATCTGCATCGAGATACGGGAGCAATAATGTAGCAAATTCTTCGCGTATTTCCTGCAGCGCGTCGGCAGATTTCGCCTCAAATCGCAATGAGAGCACCGCTTGCGTATTCGAAGCGCGCACCAAGCCCCAGCCATTTGCGAGTTGCACGCGCACACCATCAATAGTATGCAATACGGCGTCAGAGCGCTTACTAAAATATTTTTTCACTTCATCAACCATCGCACGCTTATGCTCCTCGGCGCAGGCAATTCGAATCTCGGGGGTGTTCCACATGCGCGGCAGCGTAGAAACAAGAGCATCGAGATCTACCTGAGCATTGAGCAAAAGCTCAATAAGGCGAAGTGCGGCATAAATGCCATCATCATAGCCATAATACCGATCGGCAAAGCAGAAGTGGCAGCTCAACTCTCCAGCCAACAGTGCCTTTTGTTTATGGAGAACTTCCTTGATAATTGCGTGGCCACAGGCAGACATGTGGGGCTTGCCCCCATAGACGGTGATCATTGCCTCTAACAATGAAGAACTTCTCACATCGTATACAACGGTAGCTCCCGGATGCTGTGCGAGAATCTCTTTGCTAAAAATGGCTGTTAACTGATCACCGGGAACTAGATTACCCTGCGCCGTCATTGCAGACATGCGATCACAATCGCCATCAAACCCTATACCCCAGGGGCGCAGCCCGCATACACCATCAGCATCGCGAAGAGCAACGCTTGTTGGTTTATAGGCGCTTAAGACTTCTCTCCTTAATTCCACCATGTTTGCTTCAACTACGGGATCTGGTTCATGATTTGGAAACGTAGCATCAAGTTCGGCAAAAAGCGCTTGAGCATTACGCCATTCAAATCGCTTGATAAGTTCTGGAATTACGAGGCCACCAACCGCATTTGCGCAATCGAAAATCACCTTCACGTCTCGGCCGCGCAGATGTGCAAAATGGTTGACCAAAAAATCTATATAGGCAGCAGTGCCATCAATTTCAGTGATTGTGCCGCATGCCTCACTTGTTACATGAGCTTGTTCAACCGTAAGCTGGTGTAAGGTTTTCAGATGAGCGCCCCATACCGGTTTTTTATTCAAACACAATTTAATGCCATTGTAGTCTGCCGGATTGTGCGATGCCGTAATCATTAAGCCTGCATCAACAGGCATACTATATTGCGCGTAATATAACACGGGGGTTGGGCAGACGCCGATAAAGACGACATTCAGACCGCTATCAATAAGACCGCGCACGAGCTCTTGTTTGATGGCAGCTGAATGCGAGCGACCATCCATGCCAACGGCGATAGTTTTGGTGCTCGGTTCCAATTGAGTAAAAAGCACCGCAATTGCACGCCCCAGATCATACACCTGCTCAATCTTCAATTGTGAGCCCACGATTCCGCGAATATCATATTCACGAAAAATCACCGATTCCATGTATACTCCTTTTAATCAACCTGCTTTTGTCGCACACAAAAATCAGAGCAGTTACCAAAAGCCAGGTACAAAAGACAGGGCATCATATCATGAAGGAAAAGAAATGAAACAATCATTTTTATGTGCTTTTGCCGTGGTAAGCATCATACAAGGTGCACCACCCAAACTAACTGCTGATGAACACATTCTTGATGCGTTGAAACTACCCGTCACAACACCACAGGCATTTGTCTATCCTTCGGCCACATTGATTCATGATTTAAATAAGCTCGGCGCATGTACAAAAAGCTACAACGCTGAGCGGCTGCCAGCCATACAAAACCGCCCACCACTCTTTAAACAATATCCTGCCTTGCAGCAAACATTGCCGTATATCTCGCTGGGCAATTTCCCAACACCCGTGCAAAAATTAACCAAACTCGGTACAAAAATTGAATTCAATTCACTTTATATCAAACGGGATGATCTATCGGGATATTGTGATGCAACGCATTCGAAAAAAAACAATTCGCCGTGGCCAGCGGGCTTGCCCTGGTATGGCGGCAACAAAGTGCGCAAACTTGAGTTTGAACTAGCCAAAGCAAAAGCCCACGGCGCACAATCGATCATGACCTTTGGCGTGGTTGGTTCAAGCAGCGTGCTGGCCACCGCTATTTACGCACATTCATTAGGCATGCCATGCATCGCCATGACCAAGCCACAATATAATTCACCAATTGTACGTGAAAAATTGCTCATGCATCTCATCAATGGCACCGAGCTACACTACCATCCCAACAACCCCTGGCGCGACGTTGGCACGATCAATAATTGGTGGGAGCATAAACAACTGCAGGGCAACTTTCCCTATCTGATTCCAACGGGCGTCACCACGCCGCTCGGCACCGTAGGATTTGTAAATGCTGCCTTTGAGCTCAAAGATCAGATCCAAAAAAAAGAGATGCCCGCCCCCGATGTTATTTATATTGCGACCAATAGCATGGGAAGTATGGCTGGCTTATTGCTCGGTCTGCGCGCTGCCGGCATGAAAACCGGAGTGATAGGTGTGCCGGTGGAACCATATGATTTTAATGCATTTAAAAAGGAGATGCTGCAGCTCATCATACAAACAAATCAACTATTGCATGCAAGCGACAAAAGATTTCCGCTTTTTAATTGGACTACACAAGATATTCAATTGAATAGTAACTTTGCTGGCCAATCATATGCACTGCCAACACCGGCCGGCAGCCACGCTGTCGCTCTATTAAAAGAGACCGAAAAGATCCAACTCGATAACACCTATACCGGCAAGGCCTTCGCCGCAATGCTCGATGATATTAAGAAAGGGGTTTGGAAAAACAAGAATGTTTTATTTTGGAATACCTATTGCGGCCTGGATTTCGGCAAACAGTTAAATAAAGCTGATTATCGCAAGCTACCACATTGCTTTCATAGATATTTTAATGAAAAAGGAAAATCCAAATAAAAAAGAGCGCCTCTGATGAAGAAGCGCCCTTCTATAATTCTGCTACGCAGTAGAGAATTAATTACACGGTTGATCAAACGTAACGTGTACCAACGAAACACCCCAGTTGATTGGGTCGTAGGCAAATTCACCGGTGGTCCAAAGTGAACCATCAACTGGATCCACTGAAGCCTGATGGTAGTCTCCATCACGGTATACCTTGTTACTACCAAGGAAATCTTGGGTAGGGTTCCACGGTGTATTACCTTGCGTTACCGTAATCGGAGTTGTTTGAGTAATTGATAGCACACCGCGATTATTAGCATTGGTAGTCCCCGTCCAAATCACTTCATTCCAGAAGCTATTCTTGCCGCCAGAAGATGCGCTGAGCAACATGTGAGACTGACCATTTTCATCTATTGGCGATGAAATCATTTGAGGGTACCAATACCAATTTGGATTGTTTGCGGCCGGGTCCCAGAGCGTGCCAGAATCTAAAATAAATGGCATTGCTGTTGAGACATCGATAGAAAACCAACGAACCCCCAAACGATCAATGTTTGGATTTGCAGGGTTGCTATCACCAAATTGATCTACTGGCAATGCGGTAACAACCCAAAGAATATTATCGCGAATATGGTTAACATTGCCTAAGTCAAGAACCCCTGAATTGGTCCCCTTTAATCCACCTTTCACTGATACTCGATTCAGAGGAGGTGTTGTTCCTTGATCAAGCACTGGCGAAATAGGCAAATCAAAGCGCGTCATGGTAGGCACTAATGAGCCAGGATTATCAATTCTATATACATAGATCAGCGGCAACGGCGGATTGCCTGTAAAGTAATTTGAACCATCCATCCCAGCAACCCAACCGTAAGGCGTTGGATTGACGGTATCAAGATTCTTTGCCGACTGTAGCGCAGTCGGGCCATATGGTTGTGATAAGCCTGACATAAACGCGCCTGGATTGGTATCATTTGAGAAGATGTTAATTGTCGCCGGCCCTCCAGCAAGCAATGAAGCATCTTTTCTAAATACTACAATTGCGCTCGACTCAAAATTAAAGTCAAACTCATCAAATAGATTCAAACCAATATACACGGCGTTATTATCTACCCCCATTTTTTGATAGTCACAGGTTGTCGTTGGATTAAGGATCTGAGGGCCGGTTATCACATAAAACGTCCATACCGTATCTGCAGTAATCGTGCCAGGAGAATCGGCATTATAATCACCAACCGCAAGTGTGATCGTTAAAGCATTAAGACTCAAACCACACAGAAGCCATTGTTTAGAATCATTATCAAAAATCACACATGGATCTGATGAGCCAACGGAGAAGCCACCCGCACTAAAGAGACGATTCATATCGAGATCCAAAACACCGTCAGGTGCTAAGGTCGCTTTATCAAAAGAGCGAATACGCTGCTTGCCAAAATATACAAATTGCGTGGTGCCAACATCACCTGCCGGTTCAGAGTTTTGTGATGCTGTATCATCGTTAGTTGCGGCTGTTGCTACCGTGCAGCAAAAATCTTGACCGACACAAGGGCTCACAGTTTTTGTTGCTGGCGCGGATGTTTTGTTGTGTGCAAAAGCCCGAGCACCCACGTCACCAGTTCTTATTTTAGCAACCGGATACAATGTTTTGGTAGTCTCTTTGATAGTAGACAACTTTTTTTCATGCGGCATCCGTGCTTCAACGGGCGTTGTAACGGCAAGTGCCAACAGAAAGGCAATAAACATATTAATCATTGCATTTTCCTTTTCTAAATTAATAACCACTGATATTTTCAATAGAACCAAGACCAAGCGCAGGCAAAACCACAAATTTTACATTTGCGCTAAAGTTCGCCGTCGCATTGTCGGCCGCAAAGTTGTGGAAAATTGCATTGCTATTATCTGGCGTTGCCGCATTTTGATCCAATAAACCATAGGTAGTATTGCTGAGCATGGTATTATCACGCAATACACAATTGGTGGTACCATTGGTCAGTTGAATGCCGACAGCATTATGGGTAGCTTCGTTACCAAGCAGCACTGCACCGCCTAAGCGGAGGGCATCTTCACTCGGTAAATTTATATAAAAGCCAGCATTGCGAGCGCCTACCGCCTTGCAGTTTTCAAAAGTAATTCCGCCGCTAAAACTATCCCATACGGGTGTACCATTGTCGTTATCCCAAACTACGGCAAAGCCATTATTTGGTCGACCGGAAGCAAAGCAATCTTTAAGACGACAATTTGATACGCCACCGCGCACGAGGAATCCATTTGCTTGAATGTCTGTCATGTTGGTAGTAAGCGCTCCAACATAACCAAAATCAACACCCACGTTATTCAATTGAACACCTTCTGAGCTGCGAATTACAATGCCGTTGGCAGGGTTTTCCGGATTGGTGAAATCCATAGTAACCAATGAGTTGTTCATCTCTACATTAAAGCATTGTTGTATGCGTACGGCAGGGAAGTTGGTGAAGGCACAGGTTTCTGGGGTACAATTAGGTATCGTCGGTAGGTTGTAGCTATACACCTGGCAATTGTTAATGAGTAAGTTACGCACCATGTCAAAACGCAACGGAATTTCACCACCATTGCCGGTCAAACCCGTGGTGACCACTTTGCAATTATTAAGCTCAACGTTGTCACTTGCGCGGGTTAAGAAGGCAATACCAGAAAGACCATTATTAATAGCTTGGCAATCATTGATCGTGCAGTTACGCGTTCCGATGATACCAAGACCATTGCGAAGGTTGCCATTAAACTGACAATTATTAAATATCAAATGATCGGTATACAGCTGGGTATGCAGACCGTTGCCTTGGTTATTTGAACAACGCACGTTTTCAAACAAGTAATTAGATGATTCCCCCCCCTGATCAAAGAAAATACCATCGCTTTGATTATTTACGATATTGATATTGCTAAACACAACATTCGTAAAACGGGCTGCATTGAGATAAATGCCAAATTCTGCCTGGTCAGAGAATTCACTATTGGCAACCCGCCAATCATGCATCGGCACAATAAAGGCTGCATTGCTATCCAATGAATTAATCGCCAGACCAAATACGCAATGGCGCGATACATAATGATCGATATTTACATTATTACTTGTAAATGCAATTAAGCCGATGTTTACCGTACCTGTTTGAATGTTTGTAATATTTATTTCATCTGTTGTATCAACGATAATCCCGTTTTGATTTGGCCCATATATTACCGATGGGCCTGATGGATAGACTGGAATGCCAGGGTGAATTGGCGGAGCTATCACAATATTACCTTGAATGCTTCCATTGGCAAGCGTAACATTACGCGTATCTGGGTTAACGGAAATTGCGTTACTGACCGGTTGCGTCAGCTGTATGGTATGCAAATTCATATCAAAAGTTACATCATGCACGCCGCTGGCTACCGTAACTGCTGGGCCCGATAAGTTAAAGGTAACATCTTCTTTGAGGCAGTATCGCTGTCCAGATTGATATATCGTATACGGTAAATCAGCTTGGCCAATTGCGATTGTAGTACCGCACGCATTTGCAGCCGCCAAAGCATCTTCTATCTCTTCTACTTCGTTTCGTATATCGCACAGCACAGACTTAAAGCATTCTCGCTCGCAGTCGCGGGCGCCCATGGGCGCAGAGAAACATGCCGCGCTCAGCGCAAGCAGATATTGGAACTGTTTCATATCCAGATACTCCTTTGGATAGATGGGTTAATAAGATCAATTCCGTTTTTAGACAATAGAAAACACCACCCTTTTTGCGGCGGTGCAAATTGTGCTACAAAAATCACTTTTAAATATTGAGCTACAACTGAATAGTTGTGTGTGTGTGTGTGTTATCACACTATGTGAGACATGCAAGTTTTTAGAATTCATAGCACTCCCTTTTAAGATCATTCAACTTTAACTGTAGTAAAAAGATTTAAGAAAAACAAGGGAATAGTAAACGATAGATTAGAAAAGCAGTATTCCGCAATGCAATCTGCTATTGAACTGTATCCACGCGCACAAAATAGTTATGCCAATTTGCCTAGTTATTTTATCAGTTTTACGTAGACTACAATTATAGTCAAAATGGCATAGCGTTCGAAGGCAAAAAATTAGCAGTGAAGATGAAGCCAGTCGGTTAAACCACTAAAGGGAAAACTCTATGTCGTCAGTTCGTTTTTTCGCTTCACTATCTCTTATGGTAGGAGCATTCACAACTTTCTGCAGTGAGCTGATGCCTACACATGCCGTGTTAGAAAGAAGTGGGGATCAACCAGCTCAAACTGCCCAAGTGCGACAATCAAAAGGGGCTGATTTTTATCTCAAAAATGCGACGATACCAATTTCTTCTGGTGTATTATGGAGGGATTCAAATAATACATACAGCGACCGCTTGAGGTGGGAAGTAGCATTTTTTAATGCAATTGATGCAGCAGATTTTGATGCGGCCGACGAATTAATTAACAGCTGGCAAACGTACCGAAAAGGCGCAGAAACAAAGTTGCGAGAATCATATGAAAAAGATAAAGAGTATGCTCCGATTCACTACCAAGATAAAAGCTCAAATACTGTTTTTCAAGAGAAATTAGATCAAATAAACTTATCGTTTCGCGACAAGCGATATTTTTATGCCAGATACCATCAAAAGCTTGAGAAGCTTCGTCTCAAAAGCGATCTATCTCAATCATCCTTCAACAAAGAAGCAAACAAACTGGTAACGAACTTATTCAAGCACATTTCACCAAATAATGAAGAAGGCTTTACCCCACTTATGATTGCATCTGCAATGGGCAACACGCAATTTTATTTAAAAACAGAAACGGCATTGCGCGATGTAACAGAACTGTATCCATGGATGCGATCTGAAACGCTCAAAGAAATGTTACAAGCACATGAGCATTTGTCAGAGTATATACCGCATGATATTGATGCCTTATCTTTGGCTTGCATTGGTGGGCATAAAGAGATATGCACTGATTTAGTAGTATCATTTAAAGAATGTGAAGACATTTACGATACAGACTTATGCTACCATTTTCGCAATGCGATAAAAAATGTGATTGTTTGTTCAAATATTCCAAATGCTCAATTTGCCCGAGAATTATTCAATTGTTTGAAGGTAACCGCTCAACCAACCATCGATACATATGAAGCAATCTGCACGACTCTTTTAAAATCGTATAAAGAAGCTCGCTTGCAGTTGATAGACGATGATGATGAAATAGAAAGCATTATTGACGAAGAAATAATTGTATTAAATCGTGCATTATTGCTTGCACCAGACCGTTTGTTAAAAATAATTACAGATGCAATGAACGACATTGGTCATCACGCTGAAGAGATCGATTACTCACACTATACAGCCCAAGACTCACCATTTAATTTTGAAGCTATAAACAAAGAGGCTATAGATCGTGCGGCCAAGTTGTTCTTTATAGATGTTCATCCCGAATCGGTTGTTTTCCATTGGCAACAATGTCTCATTAACAAATATCCTTCACTTCTCAAAATAAGATTTGAGATGGCAACCAAAAGAATTAATGAAAGCACTGGATTGCTTGAGGATTTGTCTGATCTGACTGCTCAATATCTTTTTGAAGAACCTGCAGTAGAAGGCGCGGTACATCAGCAGTGAAAGCTGTCGAAGGTCTTTTGCGACGCGGGCAAACCGAATCTCATGAGCAAGCAAACCTTTATCAAATGAATACAAGTTACCTTGAGCAGAAATAGGGCCATATCGGTTGTGCTACTGGTATATTTTCCATACACTACAGGCCGTAGCTAAGGATTGGAAATGGTCGCGAAAAAAACAAAACGCATTGCCCGCATTCACAAAAAGCCACTCATGCCGGTTGGTCAAAGCGATTTTAAAAACATTATCGACCAAGGCTTTTACTACGTTGATAAAACTCTTCTCATCCGCGAAATGTTGCCACATCAGAAATCAACCGTAGCGTTAATTTGTCGCCCCAGACGATTTGGCAAAACACTTAATATGACTATGTTGAGGTATTTCTTTGAAAACACCCAATCAAGCAATGCATATCTATTTAAAGATAAAAAAATTTGGCGCGATACACAGGCCAAAAAACATCAAGGGAAATACCCAGTTATCTTTTTGACCTTTAAGGAGGTAAAGAGTGCACACTGGGGGGCTGCTTATAAAGATCTATGCCTGTTAATCCGCGAAGAGTTCAGCCGACATGCCCAATATATTTACGATGGGCTGAGAGCAGATGAACGAATGCGGTATGATAATATTCTGTACAATCAAGCTGATGAGGCTGAATACAAACAAAGTTTAAAATTTCTTACCAATGTCTTACGTCGGAAATCTGGCCAGCAGGTTATTTTCCTCCTCGATGAATATGACACACCAATTGTATATGCCTACCAGGCCGGTTATTACCATGAGATGGTTCAATTCTTACAGTCGCTGCTCGGTGCTGTCTTAAAGGATAGTGAAAGCCTCGCAAGCGGTGTTATTACCGGAATATCTCGCATCGCAAAAGAAGGAATTTTCTCAGATTTGAACAATCTTGATGTCATGAGTGTAACCGACAGTCTTGCCGCAGATAAATTTGGCTTCACCCAACATGAAGTGAATGATTTGCTCGCTGATTATAATATGACCAATAATGCAAGCAATATTAAAAAATGGTTTGATGGCTACAGCATCGGCAATAAAAAAAATCTCTATAACCCTTGGTCGGTAATAAATTGCGTTCAAAAAAAAGGTACGTTGCTCCCCTACTGGGGAAAAACAAGTAGCAACTTACTCATCCAAAAACTGGTTCTTGCCGGCAAAGCTGAATTAAAAACGATTATGCAAGAATTGCTCCAAGGCAAAACGGTACCTCAACGAATTGATGCCGGCATTATCTACCCTAACATTGAAAAAAATCTTGATTCCATTTGGAGCCTATTACTCTATACCGGATACCTTACATTCGAAAATCAGCTGATAGATGAAGACGGGAATACCATATGCCACCTAAAAATACCCAATAAAGAAATACAAGTAATTTTCAAAGGTCTTGTAACCAACATTATAGATGTAGCCCTCGGCTCATCACGAAAATTCAATGAGATGCTCAAAGCCCTCACGGCAGGCAACGTTGATTATTTCGCTGAACTCCTACAGGATTTTGTTGTAAAAATAGTAAGCCAATTCGATGCCAACGCGCGGGATGCAGAGAACGGATACCACATGTTCCTGCTTGGGGCACTTACGGCACTTGAATCAACGTACATAGTAAAATCCAATAGAGAGGCAGGCTTTGGTCGTTTTGATATTTTACTCATTCCAACAGAGCCACAATCTGCAGGTATTATCATTGAGCTAAAAAAAGCAAAAAAGAAAGAAAACCTATCAAAATTGGCGTCCCCTGCTTTGCAACAAATCAAACAACGAGAATATGCACAAGAGTTGCAATCCTTTGGAGTAGAGACGGCTCTCGTGTATGGCATAGCGTTTGAAGGAAAGAAATTGGCGGTAAAGATGGAAAATCTCACTCTTTAATATTAATGCTTGCTCATACTTTTTAGGCGCCCACCATGATTCCATTAACACTGCATATAAAAAACTTTCTCAGCTATGGTCCGCAGCAGCAGACCATTGATTTCGGGAGCCATCCGCTCATCTGTTTGTCGGGCAAAAATGGGCATGGCAAATCAGCGTTACTCGATGCTATCACCTGGGCGATTTGGGGCCAGGCGCGAAAGATCCGGGAAGCGGTGAAAGCAGATGAAGGTCTTTTGCGACTCGGGCAAACACAGATGCTCGTTACCTTGGATTTCATGTTTAATGGCCAGCGCTATCGGGTGAGACGTGAATTTGCAAAACAACCAGGAAAATTTGTCGCTTCATTAGATTTCGGGGTGTTTCAACATTCTCACCGCCCTTTGACTGGTTCAGGGCACATGGAATCTCATGGGCAAGCAACCCTTGACTCAGATTTAGGCCATTTTGTTCCGCTGACCGATAAAACAATTCGTGCCACGCAGGAGAAGATTGAAGCCACCCTCGGCCTTGATTATGAATCATTTGTAAATTCAGCTTTTCTCAAGCAAGGCCAATCAAATGAATTTTCTCAAAAATCATCGAAGGAGCGCAAAGAGATTTTGGCTTCCATCCTTGGCCTCCATAAATATGAGCAACTGCGTAGATTGGCGCTCGATAAGATAAAAAAATCCAATGACGAATCTGATCAGCTCATGGCCTTGCGAGATCGCTTCAATGGCATCATGGCACAGAAAGAAGCCTATATTGCTCAACTGCACAACAATACAGAACAGCAAAAAGCCTTGAGCAAACAGCAACTGTTATTGGATGAGCAACGACAGGCATGGGCGGCAAAAAAAGAGGAGCTGCTCAAACAACAACAAGCGGCAGAATTGGTGAGATTTCAATTACAAAAACTGAAGGAAGAGGAAACTGCCGCGCTCACGCGACTTACCCAATTGCGAACAAAATGGAAAGAGGTGCATCACGCCAGCTTAAATCTTGGTGGCCTTGATCAATTGCAGAGTCAGCGGCAACAGGCGCAACTACAATTAGCCGCCATGCAGGAACAGTTGCAAAAACAGCTCATATGCAAAAACGAGTTATTGTCGCACCGAGAACAGGAACAAAAGGTTCGTGGCCAATTGCAACAGACCTATCACACATTGGCTGAAGAGCAAAAAATGGTTGGCCAATTGGCAAGCGCACGCAAGCGACATGATGACCTGGAGAAATTGTTAGTCACCAGCGAGAAGCTGGAGGCGCAATTTGAAAAGCGCAAAAGCTATTACCAAAAATATATAGCTCTGGGCAATATGGTGGTGGCAGACTTGAACGGTTTGCAGCAAAAACAAAAATTAGTACATGATGATGATAATCCCAGCTGCCCATTATGCGAGCAAAATCTTTCTGCTTCGCGTAAACGCTTTTTAAAAAATTCATTTGCAGATCATGAACGGGCATTGAATCATAAGAAAAAAAGGCTCACGCATGTCATTGCGCGCTTGAAAGAGTTGTTGATAGCCCAACATGACGAAATCAAAAAAATGCAGGCACTCCAACAAGAAAAAGCTATTGTGCACGCTCAGATAGTGGAGCTTGAGATAAAATTACCAGCCAAAAACGAGCAGCACCATCAACAATCATTGCCCTTGCAGACATGGGACGTTTGGTTGCCGCAACAACCAGCCTACCAGGCCATAGCGGCACAGATTAAAACAATTGAAGCTGCATTGCAGTTATTGCCGTATAACCCTGCCCAACAACAAGAATTGGTCACCAAGATCACGCATATTGATCAACAGATTAACGAGCATCAAAAATTATTGGCTGCATTACCAATGCAGGAAGAGCGCAGAGCACATATACACGCCATCATTAAAGATATTAAGCGTGTGCGTCATGAGATAATCGAATTGCTCAAGCATGCACCGGAAGATGCCAAGCTCAACCAAATTGCGTTACAACTCACTACGCACGAACAGCAACTCAGCTCCCAGCAACAACAGATCAACCAGACACGAGAGATGCTTGCCCATGAAAAAGGAAAGCTCGATCAACAACAACAGATTTTCGTGCATACCGAACAAGAGCTCAAGCTCGTTGAAAATCAAATCACAAAAGCAGTGCAACAGATTGGTGACTATCAAACGATTGCCAGCGCATTAGGCAAGGATGGCATTCAGGCACTATTAATTGAAGAAGCAATTCCAGAAATTGAACAAGAAGCAAACCGACTTTTGGCAAAGCTTACCAACAATCAAGCACAATTATTTATCGAATCCGTTCGAGATTTGAAAAAAGGTGGCACCAAGGAAACCTTAGACATTAATATTTCTGATGCCTTGGGCATTCGCCCGTATGAGCTGTTTTCAGGCGGTGAGGCTTTCAGAATTGATTTTGCATTGCGCATTGCCATATCAAAATTATTAGCTCGCCGTGCCGGCACTTCTTTGCAAACATTGATTATCGATGAAGGGTTTGGCTCGCAGGATGAAGAAGGGCTCAATCATATTATGGATGCGTTGCACAAGATCCAGGATGATTTTGCCAAAGTGATCATTGTTTCTCATCTGCCAAGCATGAAAGATCAATTTCCGGTGCATTTCATGATCGAGAAAGGCGCGCAAGGAAGTATGGTTTCGGTGCTCCATCAGGCATAAAAAAGGGCAGCATGTACTGCCGCCCCGTATTATAAAATTATAGTTTTCTATGCACCGTGCTCTTTGAGCGCCTTAATCAAAGCTGCTTGGAGCAGTTGAATATCCTTAACCAACGAGGCCCGTTTCTTTTCGGTCAGCGCTTGGTCATGCAATGCTTGAGTGCGCTGATCAATTTCCTCTTGAATCTCTTCTGCGCTTAGGCGATCGAACGCCAGCATCAGTCGATATTTCATTCGAACGAGCATGCCCGAAAGATCAATCGCCAGCATATCGTATCCGGCATATTCAGCTCCGAGCAAACAGGCGCCTGCGCAACAAGCACCTGCCAACGCATAGAGTGGCTTCTTGCTCAAAAAGCTTGCAGATTCTGGCTGCTCGCCGGCTGGCGACTTACCCTTTGCCTCATCTTTTTGTTTGCGCAGCTCTTCTAAGCGCTTATGTGTCATGTCTACTTCATTGGCTTGATGCACTCCTTCTCCAATTGCTGCCAAAGCCGCGGCCATATTGCTCGGGCTTCCCGTGCTGGTGCCCATAGGAGGAAAGTGTGGGGTTACCAGATCGGGTTGCGCTTCCATGCTTGCCGCTGCATCAGAAATATTTTTTTCAGATGCACGCTGCCGCAATCCAGCTTCAATTTTTTTGATGCCATCACTTTTTCCGGCCGGCGCGGGCGCTTCATTGGCAGGCTGTGCCGGCTGGTTCACAGCCGCGGCCACTGCCGCTGCATAACCACCCTTTTCATCATCTTCATCAATAGGATCGACTGGCCTTTTACCGGTGTTAAACCATTGGGTAGCTTGCGTTTCGGTAGATCGAGAAATCTGGGAATAGATAATATCGGCATCATCATCGCTATCAGATGCATCACTACCAGAAGAATCATCTTCCGGAGCCCCCGCGTCAGACCCTTGTGCCGATTGGCTTGGTGATGCAGCACTATTCAGCTCAGCCGCCGGTATCCCAAGGCCACTAAATGTGTTCTTTGATGGTTCATCACCCACCAAGGGAGCTTGCGGATCACCGTCTGCATTAAATTGATCTGATGCTCGAGCAAGAGCTGCTCTGGTCAGAGGATTATTTCTACCCCAGGTTGCCGGCCGGCCACCTAGATGGTCGGCAAGACCCCGATTCACCGCGTCTTCAGGCAATTCAGACAACATTTGTCGATAGATATCTTCGTCAGTCGCCTCCGATGATGGTTGAGGTGCCAATGGTACCGGGCTGGGCAATGGTTGTGGTGCAAAGGTTGCAACGCTGCTGCCAGGTGTTGCATTTGTGGCTTGCATAGATGGCGCACACAATAAAGCGAGAAGCAAGATTATTCTTTGCATAGGTAAAACTCCGTCAACGCAATAAAAAGTTGCCAATAGCTTGCCCCAGAGCTCTCACTTTGTCTACGCGAGCGCACAAAAAATAGGGAGCCCAAATGGACTCCCTGATAAAATTATGACCGCTTACCCAGTAAGGGTAAGACCTTATTTATCGTCGTGCCGCAGGCCGCGCATTTGCAGGGCGTCGAGCATTGGCACGTGCTCCATGAGCTCGTTGATTTTGCTCATTTTGTAATCTTCGAGCCAATTCTGCATCTTCTTGCTCTTGTTGCTTTTGCGCATGAGTACGCACATCAAAATTCTCTGGAGCATATCCTTCACCCTGGTCAAATGAAACAAGACCAAAGAATGATCTAAATTCATTACGGAACCAGCGCAGGCTATTGGATGCATAATTATACCAACCAGCAATATCATTTTGCTGTGCTTGGCGCAATTTATCCCAACGGGTTGCCGTTGGGCGATCATTCACCTTTTGCCAGTAGTGAGCATTCATGCCGATATAGGTCAAGGCAAACATACCAAGCGTCAACGGTGTAATCATTGATCTAAATGAATCACCTGGTTGCGCTGCTGCCGGATTTGCCTGCAGTGTTGGCACGGTTGATGCAAGCATCAGGGATGCCAGTGCGATGTTTAATATATTTCTTAACTTCATAGTAGTTCCTCGTTAAAAATATTTTTTATAGGCCAGCTTTCTTAAATGCATTATTCGGCGCCTGTGGGCGAGAATTTGCATTGCTTGGACGATTATTATTCGCATTGTTGCGATTATTATTTCGTGGGCGATCGTCCTTGCCTGGATTCCAGTATTGATTCAAAGAGGTCATTTTGGTAACGATCTTACCAACACCAGTCATAACCGGTGCTACTTCTTCGCGTAAAAACTGATCAAATTCTCCGAGTACAGCATCACCTTGGTGCACGGCTGAATTATATACCTGCTCGATTGATTGAGCCTGGCCATTTACTTGACCAAGGATTCGGCGGCCAAAACCTAATGCTGATGATCCGGCATCTTGGATAAAGCCATCAAGTTGGCCAATGCTATTATCAACTTGCTCTTGCATATTTCGGGCCGGGCGCTGTTGATTTTGGCTGGATGATTGGCGCATTGGTTCACCCTCTTTGCGCTCTTGCTGAGCAGCTGAAAATGGTTTAGCCGATCGTGCACGCTCTTCAGCTTCAAGTTGCATAGCCATACGTAGTGAGGCCATCTCTTCAGCTTGACGGCGCATCTGTTCTTGCAAGGCAGTCATTTGTTGCTGCTGTTGCTCGTATGCTCGTTGTTGCTGCTGCGCGGCTTGCTGTTGAGCCTGGGCTGCATCTCGTTGCGCTTGCGCGGCATTAATTTGCGCTTGTGCTACCTGTGCATTGGCGGCATTGGCAACTTGTTGTTGCGCCTGCTCACGCTCACGTCGTTGTTGCTCTTCACGTTGTCTATTTTCTTCAGCTTGACGGCGAGCCGCTTCTTCGCGCTCACGCTCTTGCTCTTGCAATCGAGCTATAGTCATAGGCGCATTGCCGCCTTGCTGGGCTGGTCGCTGCGCTACTTGAGCTTGCCGTTCGCGGCGAGCCGCATTTGCTTCTCGGAGCAATTGGTTTGCTGAAGCTGCCGGTGCTTGTGATGATGGTAGTAATGCCAGAGGGCTTAATAGGCCCAGGGCTATAAATAATGATTTGAATTTCATGCAATTAACCTCCATTTGTGATTGCATGGGAAAACCTCCATTTCCCCATTTCATGATAATTCCAAGGTAAAGGGTTTGCCGCTCGAGTCAACGGGCTTACCCCCAAATCCTTACAATATGAAAACTATTGGCGTCTAGGCATCGAAAGCCATAGCCAAATTGCCAAGATCAAGCTTTAAATTGGCGAGCGCATCCACGTTATTATTTGCCCGCTGTAACACCTCAAGTTGGGCCTTGGCCATCTCACGCACCGTCGCATTGAGCTTTTGGGATTTTAAAAAGGCCTGATGGCGACCAACAGCCTGTGCCACGTTCGCTCGATCTTGCGCCGAAACCAGCTCATCATTGGGCATCAACTCTGGCTGAGCAGCGAAAACACGATTTCGTAGATTACGATCTTCAAAGGAATCAGGCAGCTCGTTCTCAAAAACATCTTGAGCGGGCAGGGGGCCAAAGAATTTATTCTTCAACCAAACACCGATTTTGTAAGCCAAACATATACTGCCAAGCACACCGAATGAAGTGAGCCCCCAGCGAATCGGGCGCGTGTTTTCCATGATAGCTTCGCGTATTTTGGCAAACACTGTTTGTTGATGATTACCATGCAAAAGCTGATCAGCCATATTCTCAAACGCGCGTACATTTTCTGGTCGTTGCATTTCAGCAGCTACGCCATTGATAACATTAGGTATTTGTGCTCGAGCTGCCGCCACGGCCTCTTGGCCAGCCCGGGAATTAATAGCTGCCGCGGCCATATTCCGTGCGTTTGCAATAAGTTCGGCCTGCCGCTGAGGGTTATGTTGCACGTCATGTATTTCTGCTTGCACTGCACCGACAAGTTCTTGGCGAATGCGCTCACGAATTGCAGATCGCGCCTGCTGAACGCCGTTATTAACAGCTTGGCCAATACGCTGACGACCATGATTCATTAATTCTCGAGCTTGATTGTATTGAGCGTGCACAAACTCTTGAGCTTGCGAAGAGAACGGTCGTGCTTGAGCTTCATCATGCTCAGGCTCTGGCGCAACAGCCGGCTGAAAAACTTCCGGTTCATCATCTTGATCGTAGCCAGCCATAGGATTAAAAAAAGATTGTGCGTTAGATCGAATATTATTCCATGCGCGGCGCCAACCTGATGGTTGTGCGGCCTGGGCTGCATCGGCCACTGCATAGATAGTTGAATTGATACCCCATGCTCCAAGGAGCAACAGTAGTAGAGTAGATTTTAATTTCATGATTTCCTCCATTTTAAATACGATGCGCATCCATTTACCTTGCGCATTATGCATGTTTGTTTTCTTCAAACTCCATATTTGGACATTTTAATCATTTCTCTATGCGTGCCTTCCTAGCTAGAAAGGGGGCGGGCAGTATATACCGCACCGCCCCTCATTCAAATGGAAGGAAAGATTATTACGCTTGAACGATTTGAAGTTCGATTTCAAGCTGAGCTAACTGATCTACCAACTCACGCTTAACGTTTTGAGCTGGATTCAGTTTAAGCATTTCCTTGGTAGTTTCGATACGCTCTTGAAGGTCAGCAACCTGAGCAGCCTTTGAAGCAAAACCAAGTTTCTTCAAAAGTGTTTTAGTCGCTTGAGCGATCTTAGCGTTAACGCCAGTCACTTGGCCAAGCTTGTAAACACCGTATACAGCAGCAAGAGCAGCTGAAGTTACCACTGCAGTTGTGCGATATGGGTGAGCTTGGATTGAAGATGGTTGACCAGCAACTGGACCTTCAAAAGGTAACCCTTCAGCGTCAGCGCCTAGTTCACCATTTTCAACTGCTTTTCTAGCAGCAATACGAAGACCAAGCTTGTCACCAGCAAACTGAGCTGCACGAACGTTAGCATTAACGTATTTATCGCGAGCTGATGTTACGCCGTCCTTAGTTTTAGCCGTAGCTGAAACTGCAGCTTCCTTAGCTTTGGTCCAATTGCGAGAAAAGAAGCCAGGCTTATTTTCTTCAACTTTTGGAGCTTCAGGAGCTTGCTCATTAGCCATAACGTAAGAAGATGCTAGCACTAACGCTAGACCTAAAAGTGTAAGTTTCTTCATAGAAGAATCCTCCATAGATAATGATTAAATATGCGCATACTGCGCTAAACAAACACGAGCACCAGCATGCAAGGTAACTTTTTTGCCGTCAACGGGGGTGCCACCTGGGCCACCTTTCTATTTGTGCAAATAGGTATCCCAGCATCGACTAGATGCTTATATTGATACTGTTTTTTTGTGATTTTGATTTGCTATTTGTCAGCAGGTCGGGCTGACACGCCGTGCAAAGATTCAAATACGCTAGTATTCGTCTTCTTCATCGAGGATGCGATATTTTCTTTTCACCACTTCGTAGAGCTCATCCGTGGGTGGCATGGTGCGTTTTATTGGGGCATTCCCCTCGGGGATCCAATATGAACCTACGGCAAGGGCCGCACCGCCGCCGACAATGGCAAATACGGTACGAAGTGGCCAGTTAGGCTTATTCTGTGGCATGGCTGGACCTTCGGTAAGAGATGGATTTTGATTTTTTGGCGCATCTTCAAATGAAGATAGCTCTCTCTCATCCGGTCCATATAAATGGTCATTGTATTCTGGATGTTCTTTTACTCGTTGGATGTGCCGACGCAGCTCAGCAAGCTTTTGCTTATGCGCCGTCTCAGCCACTGCAAAATCTCTTTTGGCGACTGTATATTGGTCTACCAGTTCCGTATATTCGGCACTCGGATTGGCACATACACTGATTGGAATAAGAAATGCTGAGGTAATGATAAGAATTCTAGCTGTTTGTAACATGTTGACCTCGCTTATCCAAACAACACCCTGCTTGAAGCTTATGATACTGCTTTAACCGTAATGGCTGGCATCACTTTTTTAAGCTCTTCCTCTATACCAAACTTTACCGTGAATTGAGAAATGGGGCAAGTTGTGCAGGCGCCAAGCAATCTTATGTAGACCACCTGATCCTCTATCTTGATCAACTCAACGTCGCCGCCGTCTCGCAAAATAAGAGGCCGCACTTGTGTAAGTACGGCCTCCACTTGTTCTTTTGTAATGAACGCATTGTTCACGAAAATTATCTCCGCTCATCCCTGATTCGTTGATCCGCCTATCCCGATCTCGCTCATTCCGAGTAGCCGAAGGCGCATAGAGGAACGATACATGTACTCCACCGCTCACCCCGAGTGATTCGCGTGAGCGAATTGTATCGAGGGGAGGACGATCGGGGTACATATTGTATCAAGGGATGGGTGCAGGCTCCCGCCCTGGTTAGACCCATTCAACACGGGCGATGGGCGCCGTGTCGCTTGCACGGGTACCAAGTGAAATTACACGTGTGTAACCACCTTGGCGTTCAGCATATTTCGGCGCAATCTCATTGAACAGCTTGATGATTGCATCTTGCTTGTATGGCAACATCGAATGCACGCGACGGCGTGTATTGAAATTATTACCTTCACGAGCAATAGTTACCAATTTTTCTGCCAAGCGGCTTGCTTCTTTAGCACGAGGCTTGGTAGTAACGAGGTGCCCATTAGTAATCAAGCTAATAACCTGATTGCGCATCATGGCTCGTTTGTGCGGAGCGGTAACGTTTAATTTTCTGCGACCACTTTGATGGCTACTCATATTCGTTCCTGATAATTATTCTTGATCTTCGTCGTTTTCAAATTCATCATTTTCTTCGTCAGCGAAATCTTCTGCATCATCGTGTGCAGGAGCATGACCCGTTGCTTGCATCTCTTTTTCTTGTGCATTCGCTTCGGCTTCGCTCACATTCATGCCTATGTGAAGATGGTACTTTTGCAACACATCATCAATCTCTTTCAATGATTTGCTGCCAAGATTTTTAATCTTTAAAGCGGCCTCTCGTGAAAGATTAACCAAATCAATAACGCGTTTAATACCCGCATGCACAAGGCAATTGTAGGCGCGAACTGAAAGGTTAAGATCTTCGATAGGTCGAAGCAACATATTCAACGGCTTTTGTTCGCCTTCTTCAACTGCTTCAACCTTCTCTGGAGCAACTACTGTTTCAATTGGAGCAGCAGCGGCTTGTTCACGAGAAATCTCATTAAATGGAATTTCTGGTTTGCCAAGGAAATGTTCAAGTTGCGTGCGCAACACAGAAACAGCATAGTGCGTTACTTCAACTGGGTGTTCAGAACCGTCGGTCACTACATTCAGTGTTAATTTATCGTAATCGATTTCACCGCCAACACGGGTCTTTTCAACATCGTAGCTTACACGGCGAATTGGCGAGAACATTGCATCAAGGTAGATGCGGCCGTCTTCAGCCAATGCCTTATCAGCTGGCCATTGTGCTTCACGATAGCCACGACCATTTTCAACAAAGAATGTGATGTCGAGAATGCCATCGGTTGCAACATGCGCAAGCACATGATCACCATTGACCAACTCAAGATGATCCTCAGGCTTAATATCTGACACTTTAACCGTTGCTGGACCATTCACTTGCAAGCGCATGGTGCCTGGTTTACCGCTTTTATTTTTAATAACGATCTGCTTGATATTTAGCACCAGCTGCATCACGTCTTCAACAACGCCGGGGACAGACGCAAACTCGTTGTTAACGCCTTTAATAATGACTGAACTTACTGCACAGCCTT
>DAIDHG010000009.1:20169-27579 GCA_027452085.1 bacterium | reverse complement strand
TTGTGCAATGCTTTTTCAACCTTTTCTAGTGATGAGGCAACAATACCAATGGCCAATTGCTCAGTGGCTGTTAGATCACCTGAACGAGATAAGGATGAAACAAGGGGAACCTCTGCCTGGGCAGCGACCCCAACCAATGATATGAGCATTAATTTTTTCAACATTAATTTCCTTTTTTCTTCGATGGCTTGCGAGTGATAGCTTCTGCCGGCAGCAATACGCGATCTAATACTTCGCGCACATCACTGACCGGGATGATCTCCATATCTTCGATGAGCGATTTAAACTCATTGAGCTCGGGTTCATTCTCCTGCGGGATAATAACCTTATAAATGCCTTCACGTTTGGCAGCCAAGATCTTTTCTTTCAAACCACCAATTGCCATCACGCGGCCTCTCAGACTCAACTCACCGGTCATGGCGTAGCCTGGATCGCATGGGCGATTGGTAAATACGGAAACAAGGGCGGTTACATTGGCTATACCGGCAGATGGGCCATCAACATGGCCGATGCCAGGTTTATGTATATGAATGTCATTTTTAGCAAACTGCTCAGCTGAAATGCCTAATTCAGACGCATGTGCGCGCACATAAGCCAAGGCAATCTCAGCGGCATTGTTGCTGTCGTTTTCCAATACTTTCGATACTTTCAAGGCGCCTTTACCGGGCGTAAGAATAATTTCCAGAATACTGGTTGCGCCCTCAAAACCTGCTCTGACGGATAAACAGTTAACGACACCAACTGCAGGCTTTTGCGATACACGCGCCAATCTTCTTTTGGGGCCAAGATACTCGGAAAGATTTTCAGGGGTGATGGTGGCCACCGTTCTTTTATCTAAAAATTCACGAGCCGTTTTTGCAAAGAGTGTTTTAAGATGCTGAGTGAGCTTGCGCACCCCGGCTTCAAATGTGTAATTTTTAATAATGGCACGAATCACCTCTTCAGAAACGGCAAAGCTCATCTCATCTGATTGGGCATCTTTTACCATTTTTGGGATGATATGATCTGTGGCAATGCGCACCTTCTCTTCTATTGAATAGCCAGGCACTTCAACAATTTCCAGACGATCAAGCAACGGCACGGGGATGGTATCGCGGGAATTTGCCGTGGCAATAAAAATCACCTGAGAAAGATCAAAAGGAATTTCGATGTACCGATCAACAAATGAACTGTTTTGCGCTGGATCAAGCGCTTCGAGCAGCGCAGAAACCGGGTTACCATTATAATGACCCGTGCCAACCTTATCTATTTCATCAAGCAAAAAGACAGGGTTTTTAACTTTTGCTTGAATCAAACCTTTCAAAATCTCACCGACATTTGCACTGATATAACTTTTATTGTGACCACGAATCACTGCCTCGTCATGTGCTCCACCAAGGCTTGCGCGCGCAAACGGGCGCTTCATCCCTTTTGCAATTGATTCGGCAATAGATGTTTTGCCCGTACCTGGCGGGCCAACTAAGCAAATAATTTTACCTTTACCATGGCCTCGTGATACCGCCGACGCGGCCAAATAATCCAGCACAGAATCTTTAACCTTTTTTAAGGCGAAATGCTCTGCATCAAGTGATGCAGCAACCGCAGGAATACTCACCGTTGTATCGGCCGCCTTATCCCACGGCAAATCAAGGAGCGCATTTACGTAGTTTATTTGTATGCTTTTTTCAGCAGGATGCTTTTGAGCTAACTGATCGATTTCACTAGCAATCTTTTTTCTAATTTCATCTGACACATCAAGCTTGGCCAATCGTGCTTTATAGTTGGACACCTCAGCTTGCTTAGGCGCCACATGAGAACCAGTGGCGATCATATTGGCAAGACGGGATAGACCGGCTTGAGCAGCGAGTGATGCTGCGGTATGCCCTTGTGCATTTTCAGCGCCGACGGCAGCTTTAGGATGAAACAGAAGCTCGGAAACAATACTCAGGCGATGATCAATGGCCATTTGCACCGTAAATTCATCAGAAAATTTTCGAGACTCATAGGCTTTTTGTAAATCAATAAAAGTTTTTACTGCATAGATGAGCGGTGTATCACCATTGCTTGGGCGAGCATGGAAGCCGTGAAATGCCGGATCAGACACTTGAAACTGATAGCCTCGATTGATCAGTTCGTCATCATACGAAATGACCGCTTTTACGGCATCGATATCACCTGCGGCGATGGCATAGAAAAGGGCATTCTTGGTGGTCTTGGGCACCCTGGATTGTTCATCATCGGTTTCTTCATTTTGATAGGCACCATCACCTACAGCTTCATCATCTAGTAGAATCACCAATTCTGCGTCTGGCGCAATAACTGAGGGCTCTTCTGGCCCCATAGTATTATCATCGCTAGCAACGACAGGAAAAGCAATGGCACACAAAAGGGATAGAGTAAGAAAACTTTTATACATTCATCATCTCCCGACAACCAGATCCGTCTATTGAATAAATGTACCCGATTTGGCTGGTATATAAAAGAGCGGGCCTGTATCTACTTCGTGCCAATACAATCTGTAACCGTTCACTTTGCGACAGCTTTAAAACCACACGTATGGACAGGAAACGACGGTTTTTTACCAAAAGATCATCTTGTTTTGACTATAAGAAAAATGGGGTTGTTTGCCGGCTTTTTTACATTATCTAGTTTAGAGGCACGCCGTTTACCTAATAATTCGATCATCTATTTCAAAACACGCTTGCGCATCGAATTTTGTTCATGCAAGCTTGAGCATAATAAAAACCACCATATGAGTGATTGGATATTACTAATGATTAATGGTTTAAAAATGTGCATCGGTATATTAATAGGTTTACCAGCGCTGCTACACGCGGGCGAAAAGCCAGCAAAGCTTTCTTCAAGCCTGACCGCCTATAATGATGAAGAAAAGAAGTCGAGTCAGCCCATGGATGAAATCATGGCTCAGATTTTGTACATGCAACAGCAACATTTTTTAGCAATCGAAGAGCAGGTGAATCTGGTCTCGCAACAAATTAAATCTCTGGAAAGCCGTCTTGCAAATCAAGCACAGCGCGTTCATGAAGTACATGAGACGCAGACGGTCGCAAATCGAACGCAACTGAGCACTTCGATCAAACTTGCGCTACTATTGGCGCTTTCAGCAGTTGTTTCATACACATTATTTGATTGAGCAACTCTGCTCTCATTCAAATATTCCTGCAATCATGATGGCAAAGATTTAACAATCGCCGTTTTATTAATTTTTTGCTACAATATTCTCCAACAAAAAATTATACAAAGTTGACATTGGAGACTTATGGAAATCCCACCAAATCAAGCCAAATTACCTGTTGCCGGCATCAAGCCGATCCTGATTGAGGATGAACTCAAATCCTCATTTTTAGACTATGCGATGTCTGTTGTGGTGAGCCGTGCGCTCCCTGATGTTCGCGATGGTTTAAAGCCGGTTCATCGGCGCATTTTGTATGCAATGCACACACAAGGGTATCATTACAATCGCCCGTACCATAAGTCGGTGCGTGTGGTGGGTGAAGTGCTTGGTAAATACCACCCTCATGGTGACCAAGCGGTGTACAATACCATGGTGGGCATGGTGCAGGATTTCTCAAAGAGATATCCGCTCTTAGATGGCCAAGGTAACTGGGGTTCGGTTGACGGAGACAACGCAGCGGCTATGCGATACACCGAAGTACGCATGAAAAAGATCTCTGATGAAATTTTGTCTGATTTAGATAAAGAAACCGTTCCATTTGTACCAAATTTTGATGAATCTACCGTTGAGCCGGTCATTCTACCGAGCAAGCTCCCTCACCTCTTAATGAACGGTACCTCAGGAATTGCCGTTGGTATGGCGACAACCATTCCGCCGCACAATTTAACTGAAGTTATCGATGGCTGCTTGGCGATGATTCGCAATCGCGATATGAGCGATGAACAATTATTTAGCATTATTCAAGCACCAGATTTCCCAACCGGCGGTATTATCTGCGGCCGCTCAGGCATCATTAAGGCCTATCAGACTGGCCGTGGCAGCATGACGGTGCGCGGTATCGTTGAGATTGAAGAAACGAAAAAAGGGTCAGCTGTTGTTATCACGGAGCTCCCGTATCAGGTCAATAAAGCTGAGTTAACGATTAAGATTGCTGAGTTGGTCAAAGAGAAGGTGATCGAAGGCATTACCAATATTCGTGATGAATCAAATAAAAAAGGGATTCGCCTGGTTATTGATGTAAAACGCGGCGAAGATCCTCAATTGATTCTCAATCAGCTCTATAAATACACGGATCTTGAAACAAATATCCATATGCTCATGTTGGCACTCTTGGATAATAAGCCAATGATCTTCACGCTGCGTGAAATGCTCCAAGAGTTTTTGGCACACCGGGAAGAGGTTGTCTATAAGCGCTCGGTATACGATCTTAAAAAGGCGCAGGCACGCGAGCATATTCTGCAGGGTCTCTTAATTGCACTTGGCTCGATTGATGACGTTGTACAGATGATTAAGAAATCTGCAACGGCGCAAGAAGCGATAGAAAAATTGCATGCAAGCTTCAAGCTTTCTGAGGAGCAAGCCAAAGCTATTCTGGACATGCGCTTACAGCGTTTGACTGGCTTGGAGCAAGAAAAAATTAATGCCGAAGTTGCCGAGCTAAAGGCAAGCATTGCCGAACTCAGCTCAATTATTCAAGATCGTTCCCGTCTCTATGATGAAATCATTAAAGAGCTTGAAAAGACCAAAGAAGAGTTTGGTGACAAGCGCAAAACGCAACTTGGTGGTGACGCCGGCATCCTTTCTGCCGCAGACTTAATTCCTGATGAAGAGGTGGTGGTAACCATAACGCGCAAAGGGTATATCAAGCGCGTGCCGATTTCGGTATATCAACTCCAACATCGCGGCGGCAAAGGGAAGATGGGTATGTCTGACCTTGAAGAGGTAGATGATCTGATTGAAGATTTATTCGTTGCGCGCAACCACGATGAGCTGCTCTTCTTCACCTCACTTGGCCGCGTGTATAGCATGAATGTGTATGAAGTGCCTGAAGCATCACGCACTGCTCGTGGTCGCGCTATTGTAAATCTATTAGCGCTTGGCCAAGGCGAAAAGGTGGTAAAACTGCTCTGCTTACGTGGCATGGAAAATAAATTCATTGTGATGGTAACCAAAAACGGCACGATGAAGCGGGTAGACGCAATGCGTTTTGCAAACATTCGCACCTCGGGCATCCGTGCAATCACCCTAGAGCCAGGCGATGATTTGGCCTATTGCGCGGTGAGCAGCGGCAATGATGATATCATTGTTGCAACGGCTAAGGGGCAGGGCATACACTTTAAGGAAAGTGAAGTGCGCTCTATGGGCCGAGAAGCTGCTGGCGTAATCGGTATTCGCTGCAAAAAAGATGATCATGTGGTGGGCATGGAAATTCTATCAAAGCCGACGGACATTCTCTTTGCGACTGCAAATGGTTACGGCAAGCGCGTAAACAGCGCAGACTTTAGACAAACACACCGTGGCGGGCTTGGCGTGCGCACCATACCTACTACCAAGCGCAATGGCGATGTAATTGGCTTGGTACGCGTTTCAGACAGCTCAAACGTGCTGTTGATTGATTCAGTTGGTAAGATCATTCGACTTCCTTCACAGGAAATTCGTACCATGAGCCGATCAGCCAATGGGGTACGACTTATTAAGCTTGATGATGGCCAACATTTGGTGGGCATGGTCGCCTTTGAAGAGAATCATAATGGCTCTGATTCTCATGAAGAAGAAACCGGACCGGCCGACATCATAGCTCCTGCGCAAAAGGCAGAGGGCATTGATGAAGGGCAGACAACGGTATTTATGCTCGACGAATTGCCTCAATAACAATAGGTATTTTACCAGCGGCGGATCTTAACCTGGTCCGCCGTTATTTTTTAAACACATGCAAAGAAATTTATTAGTTCAATTACATCTCATGCACGGCATCGGGCCGGTGACGGTGCAAAAGCTACTACCGCATCTGGGATCACTACCACAAATGTCGGCACATGAAATTTCTCAACATGCCGGCATTACCCCAGCCGCAGCCAAACAAATTACACTGGACTTGGCCAACAGTGATGCCATTGAAAAAGAACTTGCGCAGCTCAATCGATGCAACGCACATATCATTACTATTCTTGATACCGACTATCCTGAACGCCTCAAAAATATCTACGCACCGCCACCGGTGCTCTATTTCCAAGGCGCACATCCAAGTAGCGATCGCGCCTGCGCCTTTGTTGGCTCACGCGCTGCCAATAGCTACGGCAAACGAGTACTGAGCTCATTAATCCCACCATTGGTTGAGCATGGCTGCACTATTGTCAGCGGCGGAGCTCGAGGCATTGATGCCTATGCGCATTATGAGACGATCCAAGCCAAGGGTAAAACAGTGGTCGTGCTCGGCTCGGGCTTATTAAAGCCATATCCACCTGAGAATAAAAAATTATTTAGTTCCATACTCGACGCTGGCGGCACCATCCTATCACCCTTCCCTCTGGCTATGGATCCGAGCCAAGGCAATTTCCCGGCGCGCAATCGGATCATTGCTGGATTAAGCCACACCTGTGTGGTTGTACAGGCTGCGGCCAAAAGCGGCGCTCTCATAACAGCCAAATATGCGCTCGAACAGGGGCGAGAAGTGTTAGCCGTGCCTGGGCAGATCGATGACGCGCTGAGCGCAGGGTGCCATAGCCTGCTACAACAAGGTGCCGGCTTGGTGCAATCGGCGCACGATATTTTAGAAACGCTGGGAATTTCGGTTATTGGAAATAGCGATCCCGACCAAAAGAAAGTGGATTCCAAAGATCTACCATTGGCCCAGAGAATTCAGATCTTGTGCTCAGAACAGGCACAATCGCTCGACGATCTCGCAGACGCGCTCGAGATCGATGCGGCCAAACTACACGGCCCGCTTTTCCAACTCCAGATTGCCGGCTCGCTTATCCAAAATATAGCCGGGTTGTATGAATCGCCGCGGCCATTTTGACCCTTGCTGCCCTAAGGCCTTGCTGAATGAACTGTTTTTTGCCATACTGCAGCTCCCTAATTAATAAGAATTTATTGGAGTTCTAACCATGCCAGTACCTAAACGAAAACGCTCCCGCGCCCGCCGAGATTCCCGCTTTGCAAATAAAGGCATTAAGGTAAAAGCGCTTGCTACCTGCGGGCAGTGCAAAGAAGCAATTATGCCACACCAAGTGTGCTTAAATTGCGGGCACTATAAAGGACGCAAGATCATGGTTACCAAGGCTGAACGCACAGCAAAACGAGTGCAAACACGTACCGCTCGCGAGCAAGCAGTCGCAAAACGTATGAGCGGCGGTGAAGCACCTGGCAGCAGGGGGCCACAAGCGGATCGGCTTCCTGGCAGACCTGCGGGAGATAACAACGGCCAGCGAGCGCTTCGAGGCCTACCGGGCGGC
>DAIDHG010000009.1:0-20159 GCA_027452085.1 bacterium | reverse complement strand
CACACAAATTTCCGTGTACAAGAAAACCCTCGATACTTCATGAAGTATTGAGGGTTTTTAGTTTCTTTGGTAACGTAACGCCCACACTAAAATATTTGTCCAAATAAAGGATCACATGGAACATCTATCTTCTGGCTCTCTCTGGGATAACATTCTTTCATTCCGTTATATGCGTGTAGGAGCAATTGCCGTTGCTGCAGGCGCCGTTTTGATCGGCGGCTATTATGCCTATGACGCCTACGCCAATAATCGTGAAGCAGAGGCAAATCAACTCTTTGCAGAAAGTTATGGCATTTATGAAAATGCCATGAATACAGACGAGAAGGATCAGGCTAAAAAAGATATGATCCTTGAAGAAGCGGAGGCGGCGTTCAAAAGTGGGTACAAACAGTTTTCTAATACGCGCTTAGCACCATTCTTTCTTGGCATGCAGGCTGATGTGGCATTAAAGAGAGGCAACACAAAAGAAGCAATTGAATTATTGAAGAAAATGCTTGCCTTAGCACCAGCTAACCCAACTGATAATCCGTTGTTTGGCTTATATGCTACCAAGCTTGCCTTAATAAAGCTCGATCAACCAGACATGATCCAAGAAGGGCTTGATGAATTGACCAAGCTTGCCAACAACGCCAATAACGATGTGCAAGATTTCGCTCTCTATTGCTTAGGAGAATACTACGCACAGCATGGCGAAAATGAAAAAGCCTCACAGGCATGGCGCACTATTCGTGACATTGGCCAACGCGGCGCCCGACCAATTCCATCACCGTGGCTTGGTCTAGTGCAACAGCGAATGACCACATAACTATTGCCTACACCTATGAGTAATCAAACACCACGAGTTCGTTTTGCACCATCACCCACTGGGCATCTACATGTCGGTGGTGCACGCGCAGCAATCTTTAACTGGCTCTTTGCGCGCCACCTGAATGGTGCTTTTTTGCTGCGCATTGAAGATACCGATCGTGAACGATCAAAGCCCGAGTATCTGCAGAGCATTTTGGCTGCCCTTGAGTGGCTGGGATTGGCAAGTGATGAACCACCGGTCATCCAAAGCGAACGCCTTGATGAGCACAAGCGTTTAATGCAAAAATTAATTGATGAAGGCAAAGCATATAAATGCTATTGCTCGGTGCAGGAGCTCGAGTCTGCCAAGGAGCAGGAGATTGAGACCGGCTCGGTGCTCAAATATCCAGGCACCTGCAGACCAGAAAACATGGGAAGAAAAAAAGAACTTGCTGGCCCTGACTGTTCGTCAAAGCCGGAAGGCGGTGATGAATGTATTGAAGGGTATGCAATTCGCTTCAAATTGCCGTTTAGCTCAGGCCCCATTTCATGGGATGATTTGGTGCATGGCACGATCACGGTTGATGCGGATCAACTTGATGATTTTATTATTGCACGCTCTGATGGCACACCAATGTATAATTTTGTGGTGGTCGCTGATGATGCATATATGAACATTAGCCATATCATTCGCGGCGAAGAACATATTTCAAACACCCCAAAACAGATCCTTCTGTACCAAGCGCTTGGCTTTGCCATGCCGCGCTTTGCGCATATTCCATTAATATTGGGCCCATCAGGCAAGAAATTAAGCAAGCGTGATAATGCCGTGGCAGTGATTGATTACCAAAAAGAAGGATATCTCCCCGAAGCTTTGTTTAACTATTTGGTTCGGCTTGGTTGGTCGCATGGCGATCAGGAACTATTTACCCGCCAAGAGCTCATCAGTCTTTTTGCGCTCAGTGATGTGAATAAAAAAGGCGCAATCTTTGATCTGGTAAAATTGAATTGGGTAAATAGCCAATATATGCATGCCGCAGACAATGCGGCTTTGTATGCCGAATTAATAAAGTATGTTGATTCCGACCTATTACAAAAGGCTCCTCTTTTTAAAGAACCGCAACTCATTGAACTTATCGGCCTCTATAAAAAACGATGCCATACGCTCAAAGAAATTCGCGATGAGATAGTAAACCTAAATGAACCAGGCACACCAAGCCCGGCAGAACTTCAACCGTTTCAAACACCTGAGACGATTGCTCTTCTTGAACAATTTGTGGCACGTGTAGAATCAGAGCCCCGCCAATGGCCGGTAGTTGAATTAACCACGCTCGGCAAAAAGCTCGTGGCCTCGATGAACACAAAATTTCCCAACCTCGCGCAGCCAATTCGTATAGCCTTAACGGGCAAAACGGCTGCTCCTGGCGTATTTGAACTATTCAATGCGATCGGCACACAAGAAAGCCTCAAGCGCATTAAACAATGTATTGAGCACCTGTCTCGCACTATCGAATAAACACGCTAGACTTACCAGGTCAACAAATCATAAAGAAAAGCCATGAAAACGATAAAAAAAACTGCGGCACGACGCGTAAAGAAAGCAGCGCCTCAAAAGAAAGCAACTAAAAAATTCGATTGGCGCGAAATGGCCGGTGTTGGACTAAGGGGTGGCAAAGCAAAACCAGTTACAAAACCTGAAAAAGATATTGTTTGGGGCGATTAGTATTCAAGATAAGAACGGTCAGTAATGTTGATTGTCGACGCCTCCCCAATCATTGCCATTGCATTTGAGGAAAAGCATATCAATTGGGCAATTGAACAACTCAATGCGGCATATACATTAGCAATGTGCACGGTAAATGCTACCGAGGTGCTCATTAAATTCTATACACGAGCCCCGCATAATTTTCGTCAATTTGAGCATGTCTTATTTAAAGCAGGCATAGATTCATTCCTCTATCCATTGAACTAGCGACCCGCGCAGCCGAGATCAGAGTTAAGTATCATACAGGACTTCCGCAAATGAATGAAAGATCCGTCTAGGCTTGCATTTTAAAGCAAGGAGCTCTACTTTCTAGCTGTTATTACAATGGCATAAAAAGGAGAGCCCCATGTTCGAAAAAATCGAACCACGATTAGCATACGTTTGCGGTTTAGTTTCGTCCACCTTTAGAAAAAATTGCGAGTCGCTTGGGCGGTTTTTAGGTCTCAGTGGTGACCGCATGTTACGCACGCTAAATGCGGCGCCAGCCACATCCGGAGAGCTTTTTGAGCTAGCCGCGGAGTTCTTAAACTCTAAAAGTGCTTACCTTATTATCGATGATACCCTAATCGAAAAAATGTATTCTCGACTCATTGCTGGAACCAGTGATAACTACGACTCTTCAGGCAACATGGTTTACCGATCTTTATGCGCAGTTGTAGCAATGGTTACGGATGGCAAATGGGCGATTCCAGTTGACCACCTGCTGTGGGTGAATAAAGAACTGCTTGAAGAAGGGGAATATCGCAAAAAAACTGATTTGGCCAAGCTACTTATCCTAGCTGTTATACGCGAGATGCCGATAAAAATTGTTATTCTCGATGGCCTTTATGCTTCAGTTGATTTGATTCAGTGGCTTAATGAAAGAAGCATAAAATTTGAAATGCGTATTCATTCGAACCGAGTAATAACAGTTGGCGATAAAACACTGAGAATCGACCTGTTTTTTGCTGGACTCATGAATGGAAAAAAACAATACAGAACCGTTGGCGGCTCTTGGAGAAGTATTTCTGGATTATATTTTACTGCCGTCAAGCGAGAAAATCGAAATGGTGAAAACCAAGTTGTGTACCAGGTAAGCAATTACGAAGCAGAACCTCGTAAACATGTGCAGGTGTATGGATATCGCTGGAACATTGAAAAATTTTTTCGAACAGCCAAACAACACTTGGGGTTAAAGGATTGTCAGAGCAGAAGTCGTCAGACACAAAGCAACCATCTTATGAACGTGTTTTTGGCATACACCTTATTGATTTTTGAATGTCGTGAAAAAAAGCTCAAGAATCCTGAGGCTGTTTTGGCTCGTCGAAAGGGGAAAAGGGACCCCAGCTGGGCACTAAGATTCATTCGACCAGCACGAATCTTTAAGGGTTTTTATGCGTAAGTCCTGTATACAGAAACAGACAACGCTTCATTGGCTTTTTTAATGGGGCCACTGACGCTATTATTTTATTCATGGCTATTTAATGCCACCAGGCCTAACATTCAGCCACATCGATAAGAAACGTAAAAAAGTTGAGTCACTCGATCGAGTGCCTTTTTTTTGCCAGCCGTTAGCGATGCCCTAAATGCCGCGACTATGTAACTAAATGCAAGAGGGCTTCACGCATAACTTCGTTCGCATCAAAGAGTGTTTTGGCAACGGCGTACAACGGATATGAATGAATCAAACCAGCCTGCTCATAGTTGAGTGAGGAAAATCGAATACCATAGGGAGAACGAGCATGCTCATCCAAAAAGATGCGGATACTTTTCATGCGTTTGTCGGTACCTGCTTTCACCTCAAGGGGGATTACCTTGTTCCTTAGCTGAATCAAATAATCAATTTCTGCCTGGCTCGTGCGTTCTTGGCGTCGCCAATAAAAGAGCTCTTCCTTCATAATAGGATCCGAATAGGCCAGTAACTCCTGCCCAACAAACGCCTCAACAATTTCACCTTGATTTACAAAATTTTGCGATGGATCGATGAGCCAAGAACTTATATCAAACTTATTGAGTGCTTGTGTCATGCCAACGTCTAATAACAACACTTTAAAATCGTTTTTATCCGAAAATGAACCAAGCGGAATGCCTTGCCCTGAACTGCGCACAACTCGATGCATTAAACCAGCTTTTTCCAGCGCTTTTAACGAAGGATCGAGCTCCCTTTTCCGATAGCCTTCGATATTGGCAAATACAAATTTGCGGCCAACCTGTTTAACCGCTTCATCAAATACAGCTTCGATCTGCGCCACCTCATCTTTTTCAGCATACTTCTTAATGTCTTCTCGATAGTTAAAAATAAGATCTGCATGAACTCTTTTTACCGCCCGCGAAGATCGTTCACTTAATCGCGGTGGGCTGAGCCATTCATTAACAGCACCAGGCAAACCGCCAACGGCGATATATTCACCAACCACGTCTAATAATTTTTCATGCAGCGGCTCACTGATTGGATCGCCAACGCTATGCCGAATGATTGCTTGAGCCCACTGTGTATCGCCGCGGGCCACCAAAAACTCAAGGAAAGAAAGCGGATACATAAACAAAGAAGAAACGCGACCAACTGGCATACCTACGTAATCAATGGCAAAATCCAAAAGCGATCCTGCTGCAATAACATGCAGCCCTTCAACTTTTTCATAAAAATAGCGAAGCGCCGTTATCGCTTTGGGAACTTTCTGAATCTCATCAAAGAAAAGTAATGTTTGACCTGGGATAATCTCCACACCAAGATACTCTGAAAGCTGCAATATCATACGATGAGGATCCAGATCTTTCCCAATAATTTTTCTGGCACCATCATCGGTCTCCAGGTTAACTTCTACAAATCGAGGAAATGTTTTACCAAGTGCTTGCACGGCATAGGTCTTGCCTACTTGTCGAGCACCGCGCACCAGCAAGGGCTTCGGGCGTGGGAGATTTTTCCATTCAAGCAAAAAATAATCGGCAATGCGCTTCATACCTACGTTTTTCCAGCATTTATAATCACTTTGGCGAAATATCCAAGATACTTTATCCAACTTTTGGCTAAATATCCAACATACTTTTGATCGTTTTTGGTTAAATATCCAAGATACTTTTTAAAATGCCTACTTATATGAGAGTGCTAATTCGATGAGCAATCGCACACTGGCGCCAGAAGCACCGTGTTCTACATAGCTTGTGCTTGGCAAATCGAAAGCATTACTTGCAATATCCAAATGAATCCATGGGCAATCGTCGACAAAATGTTTCAAAAACATGGCAGCGGTAGTAGCGCCTGCTTTGTAATTGCTTTTGCCGATGTTACACAAATCAGCAACATCTGATGCAATGGCAAATTCATAATCTTCATGCAATGGCAAACGCCAAACGCGATCGCCCGATTTTTGTGCCGCGGCAAGCGCTGTATCTGCCAGCTTATCATCCATAGTAAACAGACCGCTGTAGAATGGACCAACGGCATAATCACAGGCGCCAGTCAGGGTAGCAACGTCGACAATTAATCCCGGTTCAAAATGTTTTACGGCATATGATAAAGCATCGGCCAAAATAAGACGGCCTTCGGCATCCGTGTTGCGAACTTCGGCCGTTTTTCCATTGTAGAATTTGATGATATCGCCCGGTTTGGTGGCAGTGCCGCTTGGTAAATTTTCTGATGTTGGCGCAATGGCTACCACATTTACGGGGGCCTTCAATGCCGCCAGCGCTCCAATGGCATTAATCACTGAAGCCGCACCCGCCATATCTTCTTTCATGGTTTCCATGCTTGCCGCTGGCTTTATGCTGAGCCCGCCTGAGTCAAAGGTGATGCCTTTGCCCACAAGCGCAATGCGTTTATCCGTTTTTTTGCCGCCGTTGTATTCCATGATGATAAATTTTGCATCTTGGTGCGAACCGGCCGAAACGGCTGCCAGGCCGCCCATGCCCATCTTAATAATTTCTGGCTCACCAAATACAGTAATTTTAAGTTTGTTTTCTTTTGCAACACGCTCGGCGTGCTCTGCCAAATGTGTTGGAGTGAGTCTGCTTGGTGGTGTGTCGATTTGATGGCGGGTGGTATTTACGGCAGCTGCAATAATTTCACCGGCTTTTTTTGCTTGCTCAGCAGCTTTTTGCTGAGCTTTATCAATGCAAATCGTGATGGCGAGCTCTTTAGTTGATTGGCGATCTCGTTTGAAATCATCAAAGTGATAGCCTGCCATGTGAGCCGTGGTTACTGTTTGCTGAACTAAATGATTCAGATCGACGCCAAAATCTTTTGGGTTGAGGAGTTCGAAGGCAAACGATGAGAGCTTGTGCGATTCTGCCAAACGCACGGCGCGACCAACGGCACGGCGATAATTTTCCATCGTTAACGTTTTGCCATGCTTTTTACCAAGGCCGACAAAGATTAAATGCAGAAGTTTTTCATCATGCCAAATTGGTAATGTGATACCGGAATTTGCTTTGCCGGTAAAACCACGTTCGTTGAAAAATTGTTGAAGTGAAGGGAAAAGATGTTTGGCTAATGCATTGAGCTCTTTGCCAAAAGTAAACCCTTCTTCTAAGAACCAGACGCGGCTGGAAACTGGTTGGTCATGGATTGATTTTGCAGAAAGATTGATAGTGATCATTGTTTCTCCGTAATAATGTGTACGGAGAACGTAGCAAAAACAATCGTTAAAAGTAATACCACTGCGGGTAGCGCCAGCGAGTCCATCGGCAACAGCCGTGTTCGCACACAGGTATTTTTCGATGATGATGATGGCATGGGCATACTTGAGTCAGGCACTTTTCGGTGCATGGTGATGCGCAATACGAGTTCTCGCTTTGATGAAGCGCCCGTATGAGTTGCTCGCGAGAAATGGATAAATAATTTCCATCTTCGGTTTGAAGACAGAGATCGCAGCCGTGGCATTGCAGAACAGATTGAGCAGCCGCATCGCCATGATACGCAAACAATTGGGCATTGAGAAACAACACGGTGATGCAACAAAGTAAAAGCTTCTTCATGCATCACCGGTAAAAGTTGAAATTCAGGCCAAAGTTGGGTCCCCAATTATTATATGGGCCGTAATAGGGGTAATAATTGCCATAGTAGCTATAGCCCCAGGCAAATGGTGGCCCAAAACAAAGGTTTGGATACCCGCCATAATAATAGGGGTTTTGTAACGCACGCAGACGACGGCGCTCATGACGTCGCTGCCTACGCTCTTCTTTTGCCTGCGCCTTTATTTCGGCTTTGGTATCAGCAGTTAGTTTGCTGACAGCAAAAACGCATGAGCTTGCGAGGAATAGAAATAGGAAATATTTCTTCATAATCAGCAAATCTCTTTGTTAAGCAGCCTATCTTGTTGATCAAAAGCCAAAAAAAGGGCCTCCTGCGAGGCCCAATTCATGTGGCAATTAAATACCAATTGAGAAGCCAAACCCTGGTACACCTACGCTCACGCCTGGGCCGTAGTCGTAGTAGTAGTCTGGGTAATAATCATCATAATAATCATCGCCGTAGTATCCATCATAGTATGGATATCCGTAGCCATAATATGGATAGCCCCAGCCCCAACCGCCGTAAAAGCCACCATCGCCGTAATAACCACGACCACCGTCATGCTCATGGCCCCAGCCGCCACGGCCGCCGCCCCAATGACCACCACCTATATGACCTGCGCCGCCACCCATATGGCCACCGCCAACGTGACCAGCGCCACCACCCATGTGACCACCGCCGCCTCCGCCACCATGTGGGGCAAACATTGTTGAGCCAATAAGCAGTACAACTGCAAATGCTAATAATTTCTTCATAATTTCTCCTTTTAGTGTTGTTTAGTAATAATAGTGACGACGCCAATATGGTCGGTAATAACCGTAGTATCGATGCCCATAGTATGGCCTTCCCCAATAGCCACGCCGCCAGTATGGACCATCCCCATAGTGATGATGATAGCGATGCCATCCAAAAAGCGTTTCTGATTCCGGCACATCATCAACATATTCATGAACATGTGCTACAGCCTTTGATGGATATTCCTCTCGGGCAACCGAACGGATTTTATAATCCGCCTTACCACCATAGGTTCTGGCTGTTTGCACCGGCACATCGCTGGTGTTCATAAAGTTCACAGCTGCATGCGCTGTTAACGCGATCGCTAACAAGGCTGCGACTAATAATAGACGTTGCTTCATTACTACTCCTTTATTGTGTTATACGTCTTTGTCTTGGAAAATATATCCCGATTGATCATGCTTTAGTTGGCCATGCGAAACTTGATCTACAAACTCATTCACCCGAAAAACGTAATGCTCAGGGTTTGAAAAGAATGAATCGTAGTGTCTGCGACCGTTGGTAATCCACAACCGTTTAAAGCCTTTTGCGCCCATATACACAGAAACTACCGAATCTACCGGAACCTTTTCATCATTTTTGCAGGTGATGAAATAGCATGGCACGTTCACATTTTCGATAGACTCTACCGGAGCCACGGGCATAATACGCGTCTTAATTTTGGTGGCATCCAACGGTGTAATAGCTTTAAAGACCGCTTTTACAAATTTTTGCACATAGTGGTTATAGGCATATTTTTGCAATATGGTGCGACCTGGCAGCGCAACCTCGTGGCCAAAGATGGTGAACTTAAGTTGTTCGATACCTTTTTGCAGAACCGTATCTGTATGATCAAAGGGGCAATCAAGAATCATGCCATCAAATAAGCTCCCATGCTTTGATTGCGCCCCGATTGCTGAAACGGCCCCCATTGAGAATGCATAGGCGATAAGCGGCTTAGTTGCAAGTTCTGGCCGAGAACGAAGGTATTCAACGGCGCCGATTACATCAAAAATCTCATCATGCCCAAGGCTTGAATATTGCCCATCCTTTTCTTGGCCATGCGCGCGGAAATCAAACGTTAAAACGTTATAATCTTTGAAAATGGTGCGAAAAATGCCAACATCTGTTTTGTCACACATATAGCCGTGGCATACCAATACCGTAGCTGGCGCATCTTTTTTGAGCTTAAGAAGCCCGTGACGCAATATTTTTTCGTTCGAATCATGCGACTTTTGAGAATAGAATTTTACCGACTCGAGATGCGAGTCTGGCATTAAGGAATTCAGCGGCGTTTCCACGATCGGAATAATCGGTCGAATAACCGCATTTTTACGAAAGAGCTGACTTTCGTCCTCAAAGTCACCCTGCAATGCTATGACCGCGAGCAAAATGCCCGCTTTTCCTATATTTTTCTTCATTACTACTGTCCAACTTAAAGCTTTTAATTAGCTTGATTTTAGCAGACAGAGTTTTCTATTTGCAAGGATCGTCTTTTTTTGAAATTCAAGAAGATTGATAGATATCGCGCAGATCGTTCTTTTTATAAGTTTAAGCTTCGCTCAATATTGAGCTTAAATGCTCAAAGAATTCGTGCTTGCTTACCACTTTGTTAAAGGTTGCCACGCGAACTCCATCTTTAAAGATCACCACATAGGGAACTTTTGGCACCTTTAAAGACATAACAAGATCTTTTGCCTCATCAGCGTCAACCTTATAAAAGGTTATTGAATCGGCAAAACGGCTTGCTGCTGCCTCGATAATCGGCAACTGCTGCTTGCAGGTTGGGCAGTTTTTGCCCGTAAAATCCAGCACAAAGATACCTTTTTGGCTTACCACTTTTTCATTAAAGCTTTCAAGCGATGGCAGCATTGGGATCTCTGCTCTCGCTACGAGAAAATCAGAAAAGTATGCATCAGTCTTTTTCAGATTATCTCTGAACTTGCCGGTGAGGCCAACCTCACGCAAGAAACGATCAGCATCAATAGCCGCTGCACAGCCATGGCCAGCGGCCACACCAGCTTGGCGATAGCGGGAATCTTCAACATCCCCTGCGGCAAATATTCCTGGCATCGGCGTCTCTTGCGTGTGGTTATGCACGATAACATAGCCATGCGGGTTGAGCAGCTTGGTTCCTTTAAACAGTTCGGTGTTTGGATGGTGGCCGATGGCAATAAAAAAGCCATCGGTTTGCAGCACTTTGAGTTCGTTGGTCTTTTTATTGCGAATTTCTACCGCTTTTACGGTGTCAACTCCAGTTATTCTTTCGGCCTCAACATCGGTAAGAATTTCTATATTGTGCGCAGATTTTAAGCGTTGCTGCATAACTGCCGAGGCGCGCATTACCTCTTTACGCACCAAAACCGTAACCTTCTTTGCATACACCGCAAGTTGCAGTGCTTCTTCTGCTGCCGAGTCACCACCGCCAATCACCACGGCATTTTTGCCTTTATAAAATGGTGCATCGCAGATAGCGCAGGTGCTCACCCCTTTGCCATAAAATTCCATCTCACCAGGAATACCGGTATTACGCGGGCTGGAACCGGTGGCAATAATAAGAGCAGCAGCATGAAGGGTGTGCCCTTCATCGGTTTTGATGGTGTAGGGCCATGAGGCTAGATCAACAGAGGTTACGATATCCTTAAGCTCCTCGGCTCCATATGATTTTGCCTGCGAGGCCAGCTGATCCATAAGTTCCGATCCTTTAATTCGTTTAAAGCCCGGCCAATTCTCGATAAAGGAGGTTTTAGTCAGCTGTCCGCCGGGGAGATTGCCATCAATAACCACCGTGTAATTGCCAAGGCGCGCGCCATATAATGCCGCGCTCCAACCGGCTGGGCCAGAACCGATAATGGCTATATCAATAATATTCTTTTTGTTTTTGAGCTGATCAAGAGAGATGGTAACGTATGAGGGCGTTTCCGACGAAGACCGCTTAAAGAGCTGGAAATGGCGCGCTGCGAGTACAAATAGAATTGCACCAGCGGCAGAAACCAAAATAATATTGCGTTTATTCATAAAAAAACTTCCTTAGGCTTTGACGGGAAATAAGAGGCCCGTATAATTACCGCACATTGTAAATGGCCTATTAAACCTGTAAAGAACAACATGAAGAACTTACGAATAGCATTATTGTCTACAATTATGGTCGGTTTATTGCCGCTCACCCCCCTACGAGCTACTCAAAAGCCAGCCACGCCTATGGCGCAGCCGGCTTCTCACCAGCCGGAACTACCGCAGCTGGAATCTGATAATTATGAGCCGAGCCAAGCAGAAATTGAGGCTATGTATAGAGGAATCTTCGAAAATGCTTATATCCATATTCCACAGGCCTTAAAATCAAAGATTATGGCGCTCAATCTCATGGTGAGCAACGGCGAAATTAAGTTAGCCAAACCACATCTCAATGCATTTCATGTGGCGCTCGAATCAGTATCAACTGCCTGGCAAAAATATTGCAATCCGACCGATCCGAATGAAGATATAACCAAGATATTTGAGCTTAATGAACAAATCATTGCCTACCTTATTAATTTAGTAAAAAATGATCTGAACGATCTACGCCCCTTTGTATTCAAATCAAAACAGCCAGCACCGCTCAATATTGGCGATATGATTGGTAAATTTCAAGCCTTTGAGCGTGCATTTGCCCAACTTGAGTTGAGCATGAATGAATTGGGCAAAACGAAATTCCAGAAATTTAAACAGTGGCTCAGCCGTGTAAACAAGCGGGGCAACTATTACGCAAAAGGATTTACGTTAGGAGCAGTTACTCTGGCAGCCTCAATATTACGCTATGCAATGAAGCCAATGCCACAGCATGTGATGGAAGAATACCGAGCATTTGGCCGCGGGGCTCCTGCCCAGGCGCCAGCGGTTGGGGCACAAGAAGGTGTATGGTCTCATATGGCCAGCTCTGATCTGGGTACTGCCTTTGCAAATAATCCGTTTGTGCGCTGGTATGACGATAATGTGATCGGCACACCGCCATACCCATTACCATTCACCAACTCCGGCACCTTTGATTTAAATAAGCCAATTATTGCTGGCACCGGTACGGGGGCGTTTGGTATTTTGGATCGCGCAAAAATCCCTCTACTCTTTATGTTCACCCTCCCATTAGCATTCAAAAAATTCTTTGATTCAATAACCGATGGCGTGAATGGCTGGAAAGCATGTTACAAAGATCCAAAAGAGTTCTTCAAATGGGGCGAACTCTTTAATAATGAGAAACAGCAAGTAAGCGCTATTGAACAACTCTGGATCCAAGGTGCCTTAGAGCACAGTGTACCGCGCATCACCTTTGACGATATTGCTGGTTTACATGAGCAAAAACAGGAGTTAATTCCGGTTATTCAATACTTGCTGAACCCAGAAATGTTTGAAAAAACTGGTACTGCAATTGAAAAGGGATATTTATTATATGGACCAACGCGCACGGGTAAAACCTATTTAGCCGAAGCGCTGGCAGGTGAACTGGTTCATCGTTATAACAAACCGTTAACCTTCTTAAAGGTCAACTCAAGCGAAATGCGCCTGGTTGGTATTAAGAAAGTAATCGAAGTTATCAAAAAGTATGCACCGTGCATCGTGTTTATTGACGAGCTTGATCTCTTAAATCTACAACGAGACCGCAGCAGCGATATGCTTGAGCAGTTCCTGGTGGGCATGACGCAGGAGCCTGGCAAACAGGTGATCTTCCTCGCGGCTACCAACAGGCTTGACCATATCGACCAAGCGTTATTGCAGCCGGGTCGCTTTGGTAAAATCATCCCATTTGAAAACCCAACCTTTAATGATCGTCGTGAATTCTTCGAAAAAGAGCTGGTGCGTCGTCGCCTGAATGCAAAATCAATCAACCTTGAGCGTTTAGCAAAAGAGACGGAAGATTGCTCATTTGGGGATCTTGCCAGCATCTTAAATCATGCCTTATCAAAATCGATGCAACATCGCGCTGGCTTGAGCTATGAATGCTTTGAAAATGGTATCGATACCTTTAAGCGGAAGATTGTAGAAGGCGATCTGCATATCCCACAAGAGGAGCGCAGCATTATTACCGCCCACTTGGCTGGCCAGGCATTGGCATACGAGTTGTTACCAACCGGCGAAGAGCTGCACAAAGTTACCATGTTGCCAATTCATAAGAAGGTAACCGAAGAACGCATTTGGTATTCTGAAAATACAACCGGGCCGAAGAAGATCATTGGCTATGGTGATATCTTCACCTTGCACAAAATGAACACGGCAGGCTTTGATTCTGTTGAACAAAAGATTAATAAGATCAAAGTATTGTTGGCCGGTTACGTGGCAGAAAAGTTACTGATTGGCGCCACGGCCTATAGCTATCGTCCTGAGTGCAATGAGCAGGCACGCCAGATCGCCGAGTCGATTGTGTTTAAAGGGCTTAAGAAAGAGCACTTCTCTCGTGATGCCGCTGACGCTAAATTAAATGAGGTTCAGAAATTGCTTCAACAATCGGAAGCAGAGGTGATGCAGCTGTTGAGCAAGAATAAAGAATCGCTCAAAAAATTGGCCGACGAGCTCGTACTACAAGGCACACTCATGGTCGCTGATGTGCGCGACATTCTTGCACCAAAGCCAGCGATGGTAGTAAAAGAAACACAAGCGCCCACGGGTAAGATTAAAACCACTGGGCCCGCAAAAGCTGCATAAGGCACCGGTTATACAATAAAAAAGGCTCCCATAGCGGGAGCCTTTTTTATTACCCTTCTTCTCGAGCTAATTTTTCCAACATTTCCTGCCGAGCTTGGTAGCGGCCGCCTAAGAATTGGGCATTAAGCCATTGGGTAATGATACCCATCGCATCATGCGTTGATATAAAATCTGCGGGCAACACGAGCACGTTTGCGCCATCATGCTCTTTGACCAGATGACCAACCGTCTCATTCCATGCTAAGGCGGCATAAATGCCAGGAAATCGATTGGCCGCGATGGCCATACCATTGCCATTACCACAAATCAAAATACCATACATTGCATTGCCATCGCGTATTTCACGCGCCGCCTTGCTAGCAAATTCTGGATAATCAGAGCGCTCGGCGGTAAATGCACCGGCATCGAGCCATTCTATCGTAGAGCTGCCATGTTTTTTAAACTGCTCTTTGATTTGCAGCTTTAAATGGAATCCTCGGTGATCGGCGCCAATGACTATCTTTAAATTCATTACTCTCCTTTTTGGATTACACAATCGTTTCTTGTGATGCACGATGCATTGCCGGTCTGCCAGGCACACAATGCGCTGGTCTTGCTTTCATGGATCGTCGGCGCGGATGCTGCACCGGCGCCGGTTCGGCTGGTTTATCCCATGACACACAGGCATAACGATCAGGCAACTTGAATTCTAATTCAAACGGCGTACCTGGGCGATCAAATTTCACCAGGTACATAGTTTTGTGCTTACTCAACCAATCATTGAGCAAATATTTATATTCAACGGCAAGCTCAACCACCCGAACCGAACGCGGACGAACTTCGCCATCGGGAGTGCGTAAGAGTACCGTCCATGGAGCATTGCCCTCTTCATCTAATGGCATGGTTGAATCAGGAGCATAGGCAAAAATATAAAATGATAATGCATCTTCATGCTCTGCCATTTCTCGACGCATAAGTTGCTCTTCTATTTCCGTTGAAAAGCCCATGCGCGCAGCATGAAGTTCAACATAAACACGTCGCACATCATGATTGAGGATGAGCACATCAAATAATCCGAGTGTGCCAAATTCATCGTATACGCGCAGCTGGCGAATATAATGTTTGATAATATTTCGCGGGGTGAATGGATCATCAACATCAGGGAAATAGCGCTCACCTTGATAAAAATGATCTTTTTCCCAATCAACAATTTTGTGACACCCTGACAGACATGCCATGAGCGTCATTGCACCGAATAAGACATGCATGTTCTTCATAATACACCTCAAAAATGTTCACCATCACTTTTTTGCCTTTGCACACAGGTTTCGAATGATAGGAACGTCCTTTATAGTTTCTCAAAGCATACAACAGGTGCTATTAAGAAAAATATATATTGGTAGGCTCGGGTGGGAAAAACATTGTGGAGCACAAAATTTATGATCACCTTCATGTTGGCATGGCGGTATTTGCGTGGCACTTCCTATGAACGCAGTATCGCGACCATGGTTAAAGTTTGTTTGATTGGCATTTTTATCGCAGTCGCTGCTCTGACCGTCACCATTTCTGTCATGCGCGGCTTTGAGGAAGCCATGTATGAAAAGCTACAGGGGATCAACCCGCAAGTAACTATTCGCAATTACGGTTTACCAATAAACGTTCAAGCACTGGATCAAATATTCACCAACTCATTTACAGAAATAGCTGCTTGGTCTCCAGAAGAGGAGCGCCAGGCAATTATTGAGATGCCAAGCAGTGAGCAAGATCAGGTTGTGTTACTGCGTGGTATTGATCCGGCAAAAATAGTCCAAGTGGTACGTTTGCAGAATACCATTATCGGCGATCACCAAGATCTCATGCAACTTCTACACAACAACACGGTGATCATCGGCAAAAAGAAAGCTGAACAGTTGGGCTTAGTGGTTGGCGATGAACTGAATATTCTCTATGCACCTGAGTCGCGCAAAAAACGAAAAATTACTTTTAAAACCGCACGCGTGACTATTGCGGGCCTCTTTTCGACGGGCATCGAAGAGTATGATCTGGGTCTCGTCTTTTGTAATTTTGATTTCTTAAAGCAACTATATCCAAAAGCAGCCTACACGGAAGTTGGTCTCAAATTGAAAAAAGGCGCTGATACCAATGCGGTGGTAAAACGATTGCGCAGAACAGTCAGATCGTATGAAGTGGTCACCTGGCAAGAGAGGTATTCATCATTAGTTTCTGCATCAAAATTTGAGCGATACGTGATGTTTTTCATTTTGGCGCTGATGACGCTGGTGGCGAGTATGAATATTATTTCCTTGATGTTTATGGAGATCACACAAAAGCGGGCAGACATTGCTATCTTGCGCAGCATGGGCGCAAGTCACGGACTTATTCGCCGCATATTTATGTGCATGGGATTAATGATCACCTCAGCAGCAACCCTCTTGGGCCTTTTAGCTGGTGCTGGTATATGCCGCTTGCTCCAACAATATCCGTTTATTCAATTGCCAGATGTCTATTTTACCACGCACCTGCCGGCAGTGCTGGAATGGCAAACATTTGCAGCGGTATGTGGCGTAGCGATGCTGGTAAGTCTGCTGTCCATTTGGTATGCCGTGCGGCAAACGAAATACATTAACATTGCACAGGTCTTAAGAAGCGAAGCGTAAAGGAGAGAAAAAAGATGAGTCAACTGCTTACATCACACCTCACCCAGTTACCCCTTGAAAACAAACGAGTGATTCTGCGCGCAGATTTAAACGTGCCTCTGCACAATGGCATAGTGGCCAATGATTTTAAAATCAAAGCGCTGCTACCAACCATTAATTATATTTTAGAACATGGCGCAAAGATCACCCTGCTCACCCATCTAGGGCGCCCGAAAGGCCACGATCCAAAATTCTCAACTCAACCCATAGCACACTGGTTTAATGTTCATGGCTACACAACCTCACTTTTGGCAACACCTGATGCTGCGGCAATTAAACCGAATGCACAAATAACCATGCTGGAAAATCTTCGCTTCTTTGCAGGAGAGAAAAATAAGGATGAAGCTTTTGCACAACAGTTGGCAACCTTGGGTGATCTGTATGTAAATGATGCCTTTGGCGTGCTGCATCGCGATGATACATCGGTCACGGTGCTACCGAGCCTATTTAAGCCAGAGGATCGCACTATTGGCTTTTTAGTTGAGCAGGAATTGAAAGCCCTCTCTCGGCTCATAGATTCTCCGGCAGAACCATTTGTTTTTATTGTGGGCGGCGGCAAGGTGCATGATAAATTGCCGCTTATTGAAGCAATGTTGCCGCGGGTGCATACCATCCTTTTCTGCCCTGCTATTTCGTGCACCGTGGCCAAGGCTTTGGGCAAGGGGGTGGGCAAATCATTGGTCGATGAAGGCAGTTTGCCCGCCGTCGCTGAATTTATAAAAAAAGCCTTTGATCGAAACGTGCGCTTGGTAATTCCATCGGATTACCAAGTAGCCCAAGGAAATTTACAGGGTCCTCTTTCATGCGTATGTGCGGACGATTTTCCGTTTGATGATATGGCAATTACTATTGGCCCCTGCACCATTGATTGCTACGCGCAAGAAATTCAAAACGCAAAAACTATCTTTTTTAATGGCTTACCGGGATTTGTTGACCGGCCAAAAACATTGCAAGGTGTTGCGGGTATCTTCAAAGCGATGGGAAATAGTTCAGGTTTTAGCGTGATTGGCGGTGGTGATAGCGTAGCCGCAGCGCAAGAACTTGGCCTGGATGATCGCATTGACTATCTTTCAACTGGCGGTGGCGCATCGCTTGCCTATTTGGCCGGCCAGGAGTTGCCTGGCTTGAAAGTATTTATTCATGCATCTCATTAATCGCAACAACAGCATTCACCTGTCTTAAATGCCATGCATGCAAAAATTCTAATACTGTGTTCGGTACATCTCTTGCGCAGTCTCGATCGTTTGCAATATATCAGACATATCTGAAATACTCTTTTGCTCGCGCAATAATTGATCGCTCACTTTTTTCCCCTGAGCTTTCATGTCGTGAATGATTGCATTTAAAGCGTCGCGCTTCATCATACGTTCCATAAGGATTGCATCATAAGGATGGCCTTCTGATTCCATCTTGAGTTTGTACGCCTCAAAGGAAAAGTCTTTTGGATGGTTGGCGCGATATGCGCGAATCATTTCAGCAATATGCAGGGTATTCTCAGGCGTATTTGTCATTGCCAAAAAGGTGCCGAAACAAAACAACGCAGCACATGCAATGGTTAGTTTTACTTTCATTCTACACCTACTTTTTGCGCCATTTGGCCAAGCCATCACCAGGGTCGTTTATGCGGGTGACGCGCTTGAAGCTTTTGCCATACATCTTGGTTGATGGTACATCTGCCATATCCTTTGCACTCAGCGCACAATGGCGCATGCTCTCAATCTGACTTTTTGTGGTGTGTTTTTTACCACCACCCTTTTTTACACGCTTCATAGTTACTTCCTCACGGTTACTGTTTTATCGGGCGATGACTGCGTCACAGCCTGTGGCTTGCGGTGTGCGCTCATCACAAACCAATCGAGAAGTGCAAATGCACCTATTAAGAAAAGTATTCTTCTGTTTTTCATTACTAGATCCTTTGATGCTTAATTCATTATCAACCTACCATATCAATGTTTCGAATTGCAATATTTCATCTTTTGAACATTTCAAAAATGCGGCAAGACTATAAGCTATGTTTAAATTCTGTTTCGATATGAGGTTTTGGGCTCATTTCCCTTGATTTAGCCAATCGCATTCTTTTACATTAGTAACGATAGCAAGAACATTAAATGCATAATTGGAAATCTATGTTACATAAATACCTCATCGGCGCGATAGTCACACTAAACGTAATAGCAATCCAGGCACAGATACACAACCCGACGTGCATCACTTTTGCAAGCAAACCAGGCATCGAACACACCATTTCAATTGATAATCAAAGTTTAGCCCACACTGCTTGGGCGTGCGTAGTAGCCGATTGCGATGATAGTACCTATTGGTCTACACAAATTCCTGCAGGTGAAAGGTTTAAGGGCACGAGCCCGCAGATCCCGGCGCAACTACGCATCTACTTTGATTGGAAACCCTCGGATAAAGATCTTGAGATTGCGGCGGCCCGAAAAGCGACAGGCGCCTCGCGACTCGAGCAGAAAGAAAGTAGTAATGCCATTTGCCCGCTTAATTGGCCACAACAGGTAAAAAATATAGTCATTGGACCAGATCAAAGAGGCGCTATCAATAATCGAACGGTTACTATCAATCGGGATGGCACTATTTCAGTCGATTAATTTTTCCAAAGAGCGGATATTGGCAGAGCGTGAATGCTTTTCACACCTTCTGCATTTATAACATGCCGGTTGATTTAGGGCACAAAACGAAACGCGGCCTATAGGCAATATCACCTATAGGCCGCGTTTATTTCTTTTGTCTGATCTGATTAGAATAATGGACAGAAGTTTAAAAGATACAGGCTGTTGTATAAATGCTCTTCAACACCATCAAGCGATTGGCCAGCAAACTCATAAATCAAGAAACCGAAATTATCGTGTTTCATCTCCCATGCGCGGAATGCCGGCACTTTAATACCAAGTTTGCTTGCAAGTTCTTGTGCTTTAAAAGGATCGATCTCACCATCTCGCAGGATGCTTGCTTGCACGCTATTGAGCACCAATTTATTGAAGGTAGTATTTTGAATATGGTTAATAAAGGCATGCGGGTCTTGCCATTTTTGTTCGGCATTGCCGAAAGCAGTTGAGGCCTCATAGCCGGCTACGCCTTTAAAATGATTGAAATCAGGGTTATCTATAAAGAAGGCTGCCTTACTCAGATTGAAGGCTTTCTCACCACACAGTTCATGCAATACGAACGATGGCGTGTGCTCAATGCCTTCGAGCGCCACAATTTTTTTGGGCAAGTGTGCCAAGTTCTGCAAGAGATCACTCGGCATGGTACGTACATCTTTATTCATTATGTTACTCCTTTTTTGGTAATCCACTAACCCCACAATAGCGTAGTCGGAAAATTGTGGCAAGAGTCTGAGTTGATATGGCAAAAATGTGGTGGTTTATTGCGTTATGAAGCTGCTTTTTTATGTTTATCGACCCATTCTCTTGAGGCCGTTTCAACCAAAGTTTTATACTAAACGACTGTGTCGCACATTGGATACCGAAAAAAA
>DAIDHG010000008.1 GCA_027452085.1 bacterium | reverse complement strand
TAGCTATAATCACTGGCGCCCTCACCAGAGGCTAGGCAATCAGACCCCTTTTCAGTACTATGAAGCCGCCAAAAAGAAAGAGGTCCTTTTTTCTCATATGTCTTGAGTCAGCACAACCATTAGACTTACGGGGTTATTTAGGCTAGATTGCTTGGCGTAGTTTAACCATCTACCGATGATGCGCCATATAGTTTGGCTTCATTGAACTCTTTTATTCCATATATAAGGTACAACCGTACATGAATATTTATGTAGGCAACCTGCCACCTTCAGTTTCTGAAGATACACTTCGCTCCTTGTTCGCAGCTTATGGCCAAATTAGCTCCGTACGCATCATCAAGGATAAATTTTCAGGCCAACCTCGCGGATTTGGTTTTGTTGAAATGGCCGACAAAACAGAAGCAGAAAATGCTATCGCTCAGCTGAATGGTGCTGAACTTGAAGGTTCTCGTCTTCGTGTGAACGAAGCTCGTCCACCACAAGCTCGTCCAATGGGCGGCTCTCGTGGTCCTCGTGGCTTCGGTGATCGTGGTCCTCGTCCAATGGGCGGCGGACGCGGTGGCTTCGGCGGCGGCCGTGGCGGTGATCGCTACTAAGCGATACCGGCTTGCTCCAATCATTCCGACTGTTTCGCGCTAGCGAAAGAATCCAGGGATTGTGAGCGAATCGAAAATCAAGGGACTCTCGTAGAAATACGGGAGTCCTTTTTTTTGTGCGTTGGTGAAATGAGTATCAAGTATTTTTTGCGGCTTCTAAATCACTCTGCGCATACAGCATCCATACTTTATAATCTGCCATATATCTTCATTCCTTCTTTTTTTACTTTGTACGGCAAGGTATGCGATAGCTTGGCTTTCTGAGCAAACTCTTTTTGAGGCATGAGTATTAGATCACTTGGCATATCAACAGCATCCAACGCCATATGCCCTTTTGCATACATTTTTTTATTCGCAATAGTTTCGTATGGCTTGTTCACCACCACAAAAACGTCCACATCACTATATCTATGTGTCTTGCCCCACACCTGGGAGCCGAAAATATAGATCTCCAGCGGGTCTAACGCCGTGACAAGATTGGTTCTTATTTGATCAATGATCTGTTGAGAAAGCATAGCGCACCTCATCTGACAAGATGCAATCAATATACCGCAATCAATTAAATTCTGGAAATTCGGAAATAAATGCTTTTACTTCTCGCGTAATCTTTTGCAATCGATCTGATTCAGCTCGATACGCAATTGCATCATCAACAAATTGCGCCACCATTTCCATATGCTCTGTCTTTAATCCACGTGTGGTTATTGCGGGCGTACCAAAGCGAATGCCACTCGTGATTATTGGCGATGCCGTATCGAATGGAATGGTGCTGCGGCTTGCCGTAATGCCGACTGATGCCAGCAGCATCTCAGCATCGCGCCCCGTAATGTTTTTTGATCGAAGGTCGAGAATAAAGAGATGGTTCTTCGTGCCACCACTGACTAAGCGATAGCCGCGCGCGTGAAACTGTTCGGCCAACTCTTGAGCATTGAGCACTATCTGTTTTTGATATTCAATAAACGCTTGCGTTTGTGCTTCAGCAAATGCCACTGCCTTGGCGGCAATCACATTCATAAATGGCCCGCCCTGAATACCCGGCATAACAGCCTTATCGATGGCAGGGCCATGCTGCTTTTTTGCCAGAATAAATGCGCCGCGTGGGCCACGCAAAGTTTTATGCGTGGTGCTGGTGACAATATCTGCATGCACAACCGGATCTGGATGCAAGCGTGCGGCAACCAGGCCGGCAATGTGTGCCATATCAAATAAGAAATAAGCGCCCACTGATTGCGCAATCTGGGCAAATCGAGCAGGATCAATTAGCTGCGGATAGGCTGAGGCACCGGCAATGATAAGGCGTGGCTTGTGTTCTTTGGCAAGGCGTTCAATTTCATCGTAGTTGAGTTGTTCAGTTTCGGCATCAACGGTATATGAAACAACCTTATAAAACGTGCCGGAGAAATTGAGGTGCATGCCGTGGGTTAAATGGCCGCCACTGCTTAAACTCATGCCCATGATAGTATCGCCTGGCCGGAGCAGCGTAAAATAGGCCGCCATGTTTGCCTGTGAGCCGGCATGAGGCTGCACATTGGCATATTCGGCACCAAATAATTTTTTGCATCGATCGATGGCCAGCAGCTCAACTTGATCTACCACCTCACAGCCGGCATAATACCGTTTGCCCGGATAGCCTTCCGCATACTTATTGGTAAGCACCGATGCTGACGCTTCTCGCACAGCCAAGCTCGTATAATTTTCAGATGCAATTAAATCGATCGTGGTGCGCTGCCGCTCACGCTCTTGCGCGATGAGCTCAAATATATGCGGATCATTTTTTAGATGCATGCTTCAGCTATTTTTTAATGGCGAATGAGCAGATGGCAAAGATCTTCAGATCGCCGGCGCTCGTGTTTTTGATATTGTACGTTGTCCCTGTCGGCACAAGGATGAGGTCATCCGGTAGAAATGTTTCTGCCATGCCATCGATCACAACGGCACCTTGTCCTTCAACAATGACATACGTTACATCCTTATCTTGATGTGCTTTTTGGCCGGTCTCTTGCCCAGCGTGCAGCGACAGTAAACAGATATCGCTAAATTTACCCGCTGCAACTTCCTTAACGGTCTGTGTGTTTTCAATAGCTAAATCATATATATTGGTATGAAATTTCATGAATTTCCTTTCTTTTCAATTAAGCTTTGTGCGCCAACTGTTTCTGCAACGATATACAATGGTCTGTTGCGTAGTTGATTGTACGAGCGCGATACATATTCTCCAAGTAGCCAGAGTACAACAAATTGTAGCGTAATGCCAAGACCAATGATTGGCAGCTGCCAATCTGGCCATATGAAACTGAGCGCTAACAAAATCATAAAGCATAAACCGCTATAAAGTGGCAATCTGGCCGGCAGGCGCGAAAACCCCATAATCGCATCAAACGCTATGCCAAACAGTTGTGCCCAGGAATAAGCTGTAGAGCCGTGCGCTCGTTCAGGTTGTTCAAAATCAATATAACTGCTTTTAAACCCTGTCCATGCAATCAGCCCGCGCAGAAAGCGTGATCGCTCGGGCATGGTATTAATGATATCCGCCACGCAACGATCGACAAGAATGAAATAACCAATGTGTTGCGGCATCTCAATATCGGCAATGGAGCTTATGATCGCATTAAACATCTTTGAAGTGATTTTTTTGAGCCAGCGATCAGAGCTTGCGATGCGACGAGCATATACTATTTTGTTGCCGGCAGACCATGCATCGATCATGTTACCAATTAAGGAGGGCGGGTTTTGCATGTCGGTATCCATTGTGATAATAGCATCGCCACGAGCAGCATGATAACCAGCGGTGAGCGCCATTTGTTGGCTGAAATTGCGACTGAAATTGATGCCTGAAATGCGCAGGTCTTGTGCGGCCAATTGTTTAATAAGGTTCCACGAATTGTCGCGGCTGCCATCATTTATAAAGATAATCTCAAATTCATATGCCGGTAGCATGTTGAGTGTTTTGCTCAAAGCTGCATACAATAACGGAAGATTTTTTTCTTCATTATATACCGGCAATATAATTGAAATGAGCTTTTTCACGTGTGTAATCCGAAATTGAGTGTCAACTTTTAAAAGCACACGATAGCATCGCTTGCGCACTCAAGCAAGAAAATAGATTTTTCTTGACATACATCGCATCACTGACAGGCTGTGCTAAAGATTTCGAGGTAACAGGTGTGAAAAAACTATTCTTTTTGGCAGCTCTTTTATTGGCTGTCGGGGCTGTGAGTATGCAGTATGTGGCACGTGCGCAAAAGCCTAAGGAGCGCCCAGCAGCCATAGCGCCATTTATCTCTGGCGATAATTTTCGTGCATTGTGCAACCATATCTTTGATGAAACACAGCGCTCGTTTGACCCACAGGCGGTGCAACGCGGTGACACGGTTTTTGTCTCTGGTGTGTATCTTGATGCCTTTTTCGATACCGTTCATCCACGCATTCAGCATCCATATATTTTGGTAACTCATAATTGCGATCGTAGTGTGCCACACAGCCATACGGCCATGGGCGAATATCCGCGCAGGGATTTTTCACTGTTTTTGGATGACCCAAAGATTGTTGCCTGGTTTGGCCAGAATGTTGATTGCCGCCATCCAAAGCTCATTCCGTTGCCTATTGGTTTGCAAAATGAACATTGGGGCAGCAAATATCCAGAAAAAATTAGTAAAGTCACTCAATCCAATCGGGGGTTTGAAAAAAAACATCTTTTGTATGGCAATTTCCGGGTGGGCACCTCCAACCCCCAGGAGCGACAACCTATTTATGATTATTTTAAAAAACAGCCGTATTGTTATTTTGCCACCGAGCGCAAAGATCTTGATGAATATCTTGTCGATGTTGCGGAATCAAAATTCGTATTGAGCCCGCCCGGCAACGGTGAAGATTGTCATCGCACGTGGGAAGCATTGTATGTAGGGTCGTATCCAATAGTGCGCCATTCAGCATTAGATCAACTATTTGCTGATTTGCCAGTGGTGCTTATTAATGATTGGCATGAAATTACTGAGCCTTTTTTGGCAGAAAAATATGAAGAGCTTGAGTGCAATCGATCACGTGGGGTATACGCAATGGAGAAGATCACCTTTGCGTATTGGGCTGACCTGATTAACGCTCAGCAGCAGGCGTGCCGCGGTTGCCCGTAACTGATGCAATCATATCGGCATAGCCCATCTCGTGTATCATACCCTCTTCGATCTGTAGCACACGATCGCATTTGCTTAATATCGATGGCCGATGCGTAACCATGAGCACGGTTGTATCGCGCGATAAGGCTAAAATCTCTTCGAGTACTTGTCCTTCAGTTTCTTGATCAAGTGCAGAGGTGCCTTCATCCAAAATCAATAACGAAGGTGAGCCATACAATGCGCGAGCTAAGGCAATACGCTGTTTTTGGCCGCCACTTAATTGAAAACCACTTTCGCCGACGCGTGTATCAAGCCCATCTTTTGTTTGCAAAAAATCCAGAGCTTTTGCTTTTTTTAAACACGCAATGAGCTCAGATTCATCCACGGCACGGCCAAGCACAATATTATCGCGCACGGTGCCATCGCTTAAGTAAATGTGCTGTGGTATATAGCCGATCATGCGCCACCAGCGTGGGAGCAGCTCTTTTGAAAGCTGCGTATCGTCAAGGTGCAGCGTACCGGCAGTGGGTTGCTGCAGACCAATTAATAGATCGATCAAGGTGCTTTTGCCGGCGCCGCTTTTACCGATAATGGCAACCCGCTCACCTTTGTAAACGGTAAGTGAGAGATGATCAAAGAGTGGTTGCCGCTGGCCGGCAAAGGTGAAGCTGAGATCTTTGCACGTGAGCGCATGGTTAAAAGGAAGCGGAGCAACCCTTTGCCGTTTGGGCATATTTTTTATTTCCGTATGGCGCATCAGTTCATCCATGCCCTTTTTTATGGCGCCGAGCGAATAGTTAAGCTGCTGATAGTTGTATAGCATGCGATTTATGGCGGGCACAAATTTATTTACGGCAATTGCGTACATTGAAAAGAGCGGTGAGGTAACATCTATGCCGTTAAAGAAATAGGATATGATGCAGGCGACAAGAATGAACAGCACAATGATGATGCCTTCAAATGCCACCCGCGGCGTTGTTTGCCAGGTCATCAAGCCGGCAATTGATCGAGTAACGCCATGAGCTGCCTGATTAAAGCGACCAACTGCTTGCTCTTCACCGCCAACTAACCGCATGATTTTAAAGTTTCCATGGGTCTCATTTACCGCACGATTGCATTCTTCCCACGAACTGGCCAGTAAGGCGCCAGCTGCCGCTACCAATCTGTTCAGCGGGCGCATAAATAGGGCTAATAAACCGGCCAAAGCGGTGAGCGCGAGGGTTAATGTAAAATTTGCCCAGAGCAATAACGCAAAGACACAGGCAAACGCACTTACATCTATAATAAGCTGCATGATGTAATAAAAAATATTGCCGTATTGCATGCAGTCTTGATTGATGAGCCGCCAGAATGAAGCGGGATTGGTTGCTGCATATTCTTCGTATGAAAAGTTTAAAAAGCGCACAAAGGTTGCTCCGGCCACTTCCTTGAACCGCTCATAGCTAAAACTATTGAGCCGATATGCCACGAAAACTGATCCAATCATGCGGGCGCATTGTAATAGAATGAGTGAACCACCATAGATCAATAACACACGGCCGGTGTGCAGATCGCCATAGAGTGAAAATATATGAGCAAACAGGGTGCCTCCGAGTTTTTCAGGCGCGAGCAAAAAGGTGATAAAAGGCATTAATGAGACGGTGCTGATGAAATCAAGAAGCGTGAAGAGAGCTGCTACCAGGAGCAGCATATATAAGCGCCGTTTATTGCTTGCGCCGAGCGCTGCATACATGAGCTTGAGTTCCGCAATCATACAATTCCTTGGTAAAGTTCTTAAGATAAGAGCATAGGTGATATCAAGACATGTTCAAGCTTTTGATGCTTAATGTTAGATTGCCTGTCGGAATCTATGAGGAAAATAACCTATGTGTGGCATTGCCGGATTTTTAAATCTCACTCAACCATCGTTTCAAGCCGATGAACGATTATTGGATCGTATGCAGCACAGCATGATCCATCGGGGCCCGAATGGGTATCGGCATTGGATCTCGCACAACAAACAGTTGGGGTTCACACACCGACGTTTAAGTATTGTAGATCTACGAGAAAATGGGGCGCAGCCGATGGTCACGCACGATGGTAGGTGGGTTATTTCATATAATGGTGAAATATATAATTCGCCCCAGTTGCGCCAAGAGTTAGAGCAGCTAGGCTATCGCTATTTTTCGGCGACTGATACCGAAACTATTCTGTATGCATTTGATGCCTGGGGCCTTAAAGCGCTTGAACGATTTGAGGGCATGTTTGCCTTTGCACTTTATGACACGGTCAACGATGAGATCTTCTTAGTGCGTGATCGCATTGGCATTAAGCCACTCTATTTCTCACTGCAGGGTGGTGTTTTAAGTTTTGCATCCGAAATCAAAACCTTGTGGCCGTTGCCATGGATAGAAAAAAAATTAAATCCAAAGGGGCTGTATCATTATTTAACCTATATGGTGACGCCAGCGCCCATGACGATCTATGACGGCGTATATAAGCTGCCGGCTGGTTTTTATATGAAAATTGATGCTGCACGTGCCGTATCATTTCACGAATGGTACAACCCTGCGCAACCGACAACGGTGTATGATCCTCGGGATTTGAATAACGAGCAATTTTGCATTGATACGATTCGCCGCATGCTGCGCCGATCGATCAAGCAACAGCTGATGTCTGATGTGCCATATGGCGTTTTTCTCTCAGGAGGCATCGACTCGAGCTTAAATGTGGCATTAATGTCTGAATGCACGGATAAGGTGAAGACATTTAATGTGTCCTTCTCTGATGGCCCTGAGCTCAGTGAGGTTGAATGGGCACGCAAAGTATCTCAAGCATTTAATACCGAGCATTATGAGATCGAAATTAATGAAAAAGATGCATTCGATTTCTTCACGACTATGGTTCACCATCAAGATGAGCCATTGGCTGATTGTGTGTGCGTGCCACTTTATTACGTGTCGAAATTATTGCGCGATAGTGGGGTGGTGGTGGTACAAGTCGGCGAAGGCTCGGATGAGCTCTTTTGCGGTTATAAGACCTATGGCTCATATATAGATTCGTATAATAACTACTGGCAGCCTGCCACAAAATTAATACCACCGTTTGCTCGACCATTGGCTAGTTTGCTGGCAAAGCCCTTGGTGGGTAACAATATGCTTTATCAAGATCTGTTGAACCGTTGGATATCAGATCGCCATTTTTTCTGGACGGGCGCTATGGCATTTCCAGAAACATATAAACGCAGCCTGTGGCAGCGCAACGAGACTTCACATGCAGCACCTGTGGGGCAAGATGTTGATCCAATTATTGCTCAAATATACCCCGGGCTGAGCCAAGCATATGATAGCTATGCCATCGTGGATTATCATTTGAAACAACTATATAAGCACGATCCAAGGGCTGACTTCCTTAAATCAATGACCTATTTGGAATTTAAGCATCGTTTGCCTGAGCTACTTTTGATGCGATGCGATAAGATGACAATGGCTACTTCGGTAGAAGGGCGCGTGCCTTTCTTAGATCATCATTTGGTTGAGTTTGCCTTTCAGATACCGGCACATCTAAAATATAGAAACGGTGAAACCAAATATATTCTTAAAAAAGCATGTGAGGGTATTTTGCCGCACGACGTGATTTATCGCACCAAAATGGGCTTTGCCGCTCCGACCAAGCGCTGGTTTAAGCAGGGTGCCTATTTCAGATCTTATTTTGGCGATCTTTTAGCCACAAAAAAAGAATCGTTACAACAATTTATGCGGGTAGATGAGATCGAGCAGCTATTTTTAAAAACACAGGCTGATCAAGATAGTTCGTTGTATTTATGGGTGCTCCAAAACGTTTTAGCAACCGACGTGCTCTAACCCAACGCCTGCGGGCTTCACTCATTAAGAGAAATTGGGTATAGATTGGATAATGGTATTTTAGAACAAGGAGATGGTAATGGTATCTGGTAAACGCCTACTGCTTTTCTGTGTCTTTATATACGGTGCAATTCTTCAAGCGCACCCTCACAAGATTGTGATACTCATTGCACCGCCGCGCTCATTGTCGACAGCATTTTTGCGCATGATGGAGGCGCGTAAAGATTTTCTCATCATGAATGAGCCGTCACAGATTGCCTGGCATTTGAGCGAAGGTCGTACATATGTATTGGCAAATTTCAAAGGTAAAGAGCAGCCACCAAAAACATATGCTGAAGTGAAAGCAGAAATTTTCAAACGAGCTGAAGAGTCAAATGTTTTTGTAAAAGAAATGGGCACAGCGGTATGTAATTTTCTTTTAAATGATGCTGAATTGGTTACCAATCCAAATGTTTATTTTGTCTTTTTAGTGCGTGATCCACATCGCACCATACTTTCCTACTATAAAAAAATAGGTTCTATTGACCAGTTGTATCGACCATTCTCTTTTCTCGTTGGCTATAAATCATGCTACCGAGTCTACACGCATATAAAGGATAATGGCGTGCGCACACCGTATATTGTGCGAGCAGAAGATTTGTATGACAATGCCGAGCCTGCGTTGGCAGACCTCTGCGCTTATCTTGGCATCGATAACAAGCCAGAAGCATTACATTGGCAGGCATTGGGCAAGGATTTTACCGGGGCCAAAGAATGGTCTGAGCTCAAAGATAAAAATGGCACCCATATTTGGCATGGCGTAGCGCTCGAAAGCACCGGTTTTATGAAACAACAACATCAATATAAAGTTGATAAACACGGCATGCCGACGTTTGAAGAAATAACGAATGAATCGCACAGGAAAAAATGCTGTGCAGCCTATCAAGAAAATGTAGTTTATTATCAACAGTTTTTGCAAGAGATGAACTAAAAACAAGGAGTATGTAATGATTTCAAGCTCTATTCAAACGTTTTACCTTGGGTTGTTGGCTGGCTGTATGTGGTCACTGGTAACTGAATGTAGTACCTTTGAGATTATCATTCCATCATATAATAACGAAAAGTGGTGCATCGATAATCTGCGATCAGCCGTGAATCAAAAGCATCATGATTTTCATATCACCTATATTGATGACTGCTCTACCGATTTTACCGGGATGCTCATTGATTCATTTGTTGAGCAGAAAAATCTGCAAGACAAAGTAACGGTCATTCATAATAAGCAGCGGCGAGGTGCACTTGCAAATTTATATCATGCAATTCATGGGTGCCCTGATGCGACCGTGGTAGTCACCCTCGATGGTGATGACTTTCTGGCTCATGATCAAGTGCTCGAGCGATTAGAAAAAGAGTATAGTAAAAAGAACGTATGGCTTACCTACGGTCAGTTTTTGTATTGGCCAAACAAAGCCGACAATCATTTCTGCAAAGCTTTTCCTGCTAAAATTGTGGCTTCCAATGCTTTTCGTTCCTATAAGCATGTTGGTGCCTCCCATCTGAGAACCTTTTATGCAGGGCTCTTTAAGCTCATTAAAGCAGATGATTTGATGGATGAAGGCGACTTTTACACCATGACCTGGGATCTTGCTTTTATGCTTCCTATGTTGGAAATGGCACAAGAGCGCCATGCCTTCATTTCAGATATTTTATATTTATACAACAACACCAATAGTATCAGCGATGTGCGGGTTGATGCTGGTTTGCAAAGCAGAATTGATAAACAAATTCGTTCAAAGAAGCGCTATGGTCGTTTGGATAAGTTACCCAATCTCGAGTCTGATTTGCACTTTGTAGAAGCCTGTACTAGCTTATCGAGCAATTTTAAAAATCATCCTACTAAAGGACCCCATGCTAAAAAAAGGTTTATTCGTCGCTAGTCTGAGCATGATTGCATGTATCGTATACAACAGTAGTCGCGGTGGCATAGAGGCTATCTTTACTGATATTTACGATCGACGAACCTGGGGGCACGGCGAATCAGCTTCAGGGGCTGGCTCATCATTGGCTGAAACTGAACGAGTGCGCCAAGAGTTGCCAGAGCTCTGCCGTGAACTACAAATCAGCTCCTTGCTCGATGCCCCATGCGGTGATTTTCATTGGATGAAAGAAATTAATCTCAGCGATGTGTTAGCCAACTATATCGGCGCTGATATAGTGCCACAGATGATCGCCGAGAATGAAAAACAGTATGGCAATGCAAATGTTCGTTTTGTGCAGGCAAATATAGCCACAGATGATTTGCCAAAGGCAGATTTAATTTTGTGCCGTGATTGCCTGGTGCATCTATCGTTTGATACTATCAAACAAGCGTTGCGCAATTTCAAGCGCAGTGGCGCCAAATATTTATTAGCCACTAACTTCATGGAAACCAAAGAAAATTGTGATGTGGGCTCAACCAGACAAGGGTATTCATGGCGTCGCCTCAATTTATTATCTGCGCCATTTAATTTGCCAGAGCCCATAAAAATTATTGATGAGGGCATGCATCATAAATCGCTGGCACTGTGGCGATTAGATGATATTAATGTCTCATGAATCGGATGAGTATGAAAACCAGATTGCTCGTTCTACTCGGTATTTCAATGTTGGCCGCGGCCCAGGCAGAACAACAGGATGCTCGACCGATTAAAATAATACTATCTGCGGCATTGCTGGAGAATGAATTTGAGGTGCGCAAAGGCCACTACATTACCTGCATCGATATTCTGAAAAAATATGGCTATCAAAACCCCTGTATCGTAGATTCGGTCAGATCATCTGGGCCAACATTTTTGGATGATTATTCATCTAATGTTCTCTATTCATGTGTAAATGATGCCCGTTTGCTCAATAAAGGGGTCAATGAGGCTAAATCGCTCATCGCTGCCTTTAATCATTTTAATTTTCATGATGATGATATGATTATTAAGATGACTGGTAGGTACTATTTTGCCTCACGTAATTTTTTGAATGAAGTAGAAAATAATCCAGATGCAGATGCTGTCGTGCGTGTTGAAAAAAATGGCAATATCCTTACGGGCTGCTTTGCGCTTCGCGGCAAATATTTTAAAGAGTTTTTGCAAAGCATTAATTTGGAAAAAATGGAAAAAGATCTTGTGTGCATCGAGACGTTGATGGGAAATTATCTTATTCGTGCACGCTCAGAGCATAATATACAGGTGGTTTATTTAGATAAACTGCATATAGCTGCAAATGTATGGGGCTGGGGTAAGAACCATTTTTTCCAATATCAGTAAGAGAACTGAATTGATAGTTTGAGTTTTATCATCACGTAGAACAAAGGAATGTATGAAGAATTATACTATTGCATTAGCACTATGCGCTCTAACTTCGTCTATTGCTGGCAGCACTCAATTCCCCATGCTGCGGTTTCATAAAACGAAAGAGACGCTTTTCACCATTATGGATCTTATAAGTCAAAAGCAAAAAGGGATTTATTTGCGCTTTGGCGACGGTGATATAAACCTTGCAAATGGTCATGGCGATATGTTACAGAAGCCCAACGATCGTATAAAACGAGAGATGCAAGGCGCATTTCTTTTAAACGGGCCAAACATCATAAAGGCATTGCCCATTATGTGTCGCGAGCTTGATTCGTTTGAAGAGGGGATGTTCTACTTGAATCATGAAGTTGAATATAAAGTTTGTTTGCAATATTTGAACAAAACACAACCACTCTGGGGTCAACCGATTACCGATGTCTATTCGCCAGTTGCACTTCACTTTGCGGGCACACAATATCCTGAATTGGCTATCGAATTTCTCAAGTTTTTACGCAACTCAAATTGCTTCATGTTAGTTGGTAATAAAGATATTCCACCAGTGGTGCGTAAGGTATTATTCGGAGACAAGTGCCATTTCGTGCCAACACCTACCAAACAAGCCTATGAAGCCATTGATGCCGTTGAGCAAGAATGTCTTACCTATTTGGACAACGCTAACCCACATGACTATAAAATAATTGTTACCTCAATGGGATGCGCTGGCCGTGTATTGCAAAAAAGATTATGGGATAGATATGATAATATTTTCTTATTTGACTTTGGCAGTATGATGGATGCCATGTGCGGATGGAATACCCGTGCATGGATTGGGCTCACCCACTTTAATGGCGTGGCCTTTTTAAAAAAATTGGCTCATTCAATTGCTCAAGACATGCAAAACAACAATAATTAAAGAATACCCCGCTTGCCCAAGTGCATCGGTTTGGAGTTTTTTACATGAATAAAACAGTTGTCGCCGCTACGCTATTTCTGACCATTGGCTTTTTGGTGTGGCTTTTTATGCCACAAACGGCTTTATCGGCAGATCCAATAGAAAAAGCAAAGCTTGAATCATTATTCGATGCTATCTATAAAAAAAATAGAAAGTCTGAATTAATGGCCAGCCAGCTGCAAGATGAGCCGCGTATTCCCTTAAAAATACATCAAATTTGGATTGGCCCGCGTCCCGTGCCTGAAAAATTCAAATGGATGATGAAAACCTGGCAAGATCAGCATCCCCATTGGGAATATAAGCTGTGGACCAATGACGATTTAAAAACTTTTCCCTTCATCAATAAAGAAGCCTTTGATGCTGCTAAAAACTGGGGTATGAAGGCAGACATTTTGCGCTATGAAATTTTGTATAACCATGGCGGCGTATATGTAGATCTTGATTTTGAATGTTTCAAGCCATTCGATGCCTTAAACTATGCCTATGATTTCTATGCCGGTTTAACCTGGCCTCATGAGATTAATAATGCGCTGATAGCAGCAGCTCCTGGTTCTATTATTATGCGTGAAGCCATAAATGCAATTGCAAAAAACGTTGAACAAGTCAGATCGTGCAGCACCCAAAATGTGGGTATTGGCGGGGTGTTGAGCATTACTGGTCCGCTCTTTTTTACTAAGATATTTGTCGATGCCTATGCAAGGTTGAATGAAGAGATGAAACAACAGGTAATGGTATTGCCCGTGCCATACTTTTATGCGTTCCCGACGCGGGAGCGAGATGCCTTTTGGGCGGGAAGGCTTCCGCGCGAGCGTGTGATGGCATATGTGTTGCCCGAAACATACAGTATCCATTATTGGGCAATGAGTTACGCATGAAAAAGTTATTTTTAGCAGCTACTATTCTTCTTGGGCTTTATTGCTCGGGCTTATTTGCGGATCATCGCACATTGGCTCCCATATTTAAGGAAATTTATAAAAAAAATTTAAAACGTTCAGTATCTGAAGATGAAGAATGTGTCAGGCCAAGAATTCCAAAAAAAATTCATCAAATTTGGATTGGCCCAAAACCAGTGCCCAATAAATTTAGATCGATGATGCAGTCGTGGCAAGGCTTTCATCCTAGCTGGGAGTACAAGCTCTGGACCAATGAAGACCTCAAACGGTTTCCATTGATAAATCGGGAAGCTTTTGACGCAGCAGATAATTGGGGCATGAAATCAGATATTTTGCGCTATGAGATTTTATATTACAACGGTGGCGTCTACGTTGATTTAGACTTTGAATGCGTACGATCTTTTGATGAGCTTAATTATCTCTACGACTTTTATGCAGGCCTTGCTTGGCCGCATGAAGTGAATAATGCCTTGATAGGTTCAGTTCCCGGCTCTCCTGTTATGTATGCTGCTATACAAGCAATAAAATATAAATTTAAGCAACTTAATAACCGCCCACCCAAAGACGTTATGGGTGTTTTAGAAACGACCGGTCCCATTTTTTTTTCGTACGTGATTGCCGATTATTATAAACAGTGCGATAAGGCAGAGCGGAAAAAGATGATGGTTCTGCCGGTAGAATATTTTTACGCTTTTCCCAACAACCGACGCACCGATTTTTGGCAAGGCCGCATGTCACGACAGGATGTGTTTAGGTATCTAAAGCCTGAGGCAATGGCGATTCATTATTGGGCCACCAGTTGGCAGTAGGTTGTGCCCTATCTCTTGATCTTTGTGTATGGTCTTAATTACTTTGCAAAGTGAGTAATCAACTGATAAAGAAAGGGGATGATGTATGACGCAGTTCTTTTTTGTTTGGCTCGCATTGATATTGTCATCCAGTTCGTTGCTGGCCAACGTGTGCTTATCTGAACAAAGAATTCTTAACAAGGAAGTTGCACGCGCTCCACGGTGTCGACAGGATTTGGATGACAGCTTTCGTGTCATGCGCGCCAAAGAAAATAGCCAAAATACAGAGCTGAGAAATATTTTCCAACACATCTATGCGGTCAATAAAAAAAATGACGTTGTTGCAACGCAACCTCGTATACCACTCAAAATTCATCAAATCTGGATCGGGCCGCGACCGGTACCAGAAAAGTTCTTATGGCTTATGGAATCATGGAAAAAGCATCATCCTGAATGGGAATATAAATTATGGACCAATGCGGATCTTGAGAAGTTTCCCTTTGTGAATAAAGCGGCGTTCGATGCAACGCCAAATTGGGGCATGAAGTCAGACATTTTGCGCTATGAAATTCTATATCAATATGGCGGGTTGTATGTTGATTTAGATTTTGAATGCCGAGCCCCCTTTGATCTTTTGCATTATCAATATGATTTTTACACCGGGTTGTGCAGCCCCCATGAAATTTGCAACGCTCTGATTGCCGCTGCACCGGGTTCACCAGTTATGGCAAAGACAGTAGATTCAATTACGAATAAATTTGAGGCGATGAATCATAAATTTCCAACGGATGCGATGGGAATTCTGTATACAACCGGGCCTATCTTTTTCACAAATCTTGTTGCTGATTGTTGGAAATCAAGTTCTGATGAAAATAGAGATATTATGGTTTTCCCGATCGAATATTTTTATGCGTTTCCCAATTCAAAGCGTGAAGATTTTTGGCGTGGTAGGATGACCCAAGATCAGATTAATGCCTATTTTAAGCCTGAAACTATGGGCGTACACTACTGGGCAACCAGTTGGCTTTAGGGTATCTATAGGTTTGATCTAAATAGGTGTACCATGCATTACATTGGTGTCATGAGGTAGAGATAGCAATGAACAAGCTTAGAAAATTAATAGTAGGGCTTTGGATGGTCCAAGGGGCTATATTATTTGCGCCACATCCACAAGAAATGCCATTTCTAAATGCAACCAAGGGCAGACCGCGTGCCACAACCGGTAATTTTATTTCCGGCGATAATTACCGTGCCTTGTGTGACCATATTCTCGATGAAGATAGCCCATCTTTGAATCCCGCTCGGGTCAATGCTGGTGATACGATTTTTGTCAGCAGTTTCTATCTAGAAGATTTTTTTAATGAGTATCATCCGCGCATCGCCAACCGTTATATTTTAGTCACCGTTGCCGGTGATCGCTCAATACCAAGCGGATATACGGTCAATCAACCCCATTTCCATACCGACTGTGGCGTGCGGCGTTATCTTGAAGATGAAAGGCTTTTTTTATGGTTTGCTCAAAACGTTGATGCCACGCATCCCAAAATAGTGCCGGTGCCCATTGGCTTAGAGTCATGCCGATGGGGCAGGAATTATGTGACGCCTATTATAGAGTTGTGCAATGCTCATGAAGCCGCTCATAAGCGGTATTTACTTTCAGCAAATTTTACCCTGCAGACCAATCGCCCCGGGCGTAAACCATTGCACGATATGTTTCGAAATAAATCATTTTGTTATTGGCCTGAGAATAAAAAAGTGAAGGCATATCTGCTTGATGTGGCCCATTCAAAATTCATACTCAGCCCGCATGGCAATGGCCTTGATTGCCATCGCACCTGGGAAGCGTTGTATGTTGGTACATTCCCCATCGTAAAAACATCTACCTTAGATCCATTGTATGAGGATTTGCCGGTGCTTATCGTGCAGAATTGGGAAGATATAACGGAAGAGTTTCTTCATGAAAAATTTGCTGAGATGTCGAACCGGCAGTATAGGTTGGAAAAATTGCGCTTTGATTATTGGGCAAATCTCATCGTGTCTGCTCAGAAGTTATGCAGGCTCAACAACTAAATTGATGCATGTAGGATAAAAATGTACGTAAAAAAAACAGTCTTTTTGTTAACCATTGTTTTTGGTTGCCAACCGTTACGAGCGCAGATCAGATTGATGCTCACGGCCGCCTTGATACAGGATGGCTATGAGCTCAGAAAGAAACAATATATTGATACTATGAAACGGCTGGTAGGATTTGGGTATAAAGATCCATACGTCGTAGAATCAGTAATGAAATCACAGCCAACGTTCTTGGATCAATGTTCATCCAACGTTTTTTATGCCGGCACCAATGATGTGCGGTTAAAAAATAAGGGGGTGAATGAAGCCCACGCCATGCAGGCAGCATTCAAACATTTTAAATTTAATGACGATGATATGATCATAAAAATCACGGGAAGGTATTATTTTTCATCACGACAATTTTTGGATACCGTTGAATCTCGCCCTGACATGGATGCCTTTGTGAAGATTGAGCCGTGTGGCAATATAACGACCAGCTGTTTTGCTTTGCGTTGCAAATTTTTCAAGGAGATGCTTGATCAGATCGACTATGAAAAAATGGAACGGGAAAATACCTGTATTGAAAAGCTGGTAGCCGAATATATAGGGAAATTATACAATCAAGGAAAAATCAAAATGATTACCTTCAACAAATTAAATCTGGTGGCTCATGTGTGGGGGTCTGGATTTGGCAAGACATATTTGGAGTACCAGTAGGCTACACTTCATTGAGCCTTTTTAGAAAATAGCGATTTAAATCGCATTTTTCTCTTGTTTTCTTTCACCTTGACCAGCCCGTCTTGAATTGTTTCACCGGCCAATAAATCTGCTGGTGAGATAACAATTTGATAGTCATGCAATTTTTCAGCCATAATGGAAAAGTTTGATTCCGAGCGAATTAAACAATTAAATTGCATGAGCGAGTAAAAATCTTCTAAAACATTGGCGTTATGGCTATTTCCTGTCTTGCGGCAATCAAACTCGATTGTCGGTATGTTAACCTTTGCTTGATAGCGCTGCAGCATGCCCACTGGGTCATTGTCATCCGTAAACAAAAAGACATACATCGGTTCGTTTGCCAGCAGTGCTGATAAGTTTTTGATCTGGTTAATATAATACTCCTCATAGGGAATTTTATAGCTCAGTAGCCCACCATTTTTTTCGTATTGTGCTTGAGTGAATTTTTCATACGAACCGCCGTGCCGCACGTGCACCGCAACCGAAATTTTATCGCCTCGTGGCTTTATCAATGTAAGCGGAGATTTAGGCGAAAGGAGCTTTCGTAAAGTTTGTTTAAAGGTTTGATCCTCCCAATCCACTGGAAATGGATGCCAGTTATTCGGCACCTTGTATTCGATCGGGGCATCAGGAAAATAGGGAATTTTAAATAAGATTTTGGTGCCGTTTTTAGTTAATTCAGGGTGGATTTCGGCTGATACGCCTGGATGTTCAATAATGCGATCAAAGTGCCAATCCATTGAATAGACGTAGGGTTTTACCACATCACTTAATACTAACTGCTCGCTATAAGGAAACGGATCAAACAAAAGTTCAAGGTTATTCTTTTGGGCAAAGTAGATTGCATGGGCTAATGAGATCAGATTGTCGCCAAAGCGCCCGCCAGATTTTAATTGAACGACGGCGCTTTTAAGCGGTGATTGCGATGCATTGCGCGCCATGGTGGATTTGACTGCCCAGAGTGCTGAAAAAATGGTGATGATAATGATCAGACGAGATTTTTTAAAAGAGCTCATTTTTTCCTCTTTATTTTATATGCGTGCATACAGTACAGGCTAAGGGACGCTCCTTGTCAAGTTGAGTATGAGCGTATCTTTTTATTGTAATTTACTTTAATCAAATTCCTCCATAAGCTTCCTGGCTGTTTTGGACAAGCAGAAGGGAGCGGTATGCGTTTGAGATTATTCCATTTTATATGTGCCCTGTTGGGATCTGGAGCGCTTGTTGCATCAGAAGTTCCAGCAGATGCTCTAACCAAAAAAATTCAGGTATTGTGTGGCTATATCAAAAAATATGGTGAGGCAATTGAAGCTGAAAAAGTGTTAGTCATATTAAAAAAATTGCCTCCTGATGATCAAAATGATGTGCTTCAGTATCTCTACAAATTTGCCCCAGGTGCTGCCGAATCAATGTTTCGTGCCTTAAGCCCATTGACTGATGGCTCGGCCACGATCATCGATACGCAGGATTACCTTGATCAGGCATTATCGCTGCCGGGGGGCATTACGATTCCTGGCTCTTTGCGCCAGTTTGCTGATCAAGCAGCGGAAGCGAAAAGATTTTATTGCCCATATCCGCGTTACCCAGCCAGCGATCTGGAATCGCTGTTATCAAAAGGTTTTTATCCGTATATACCTCGCGTGAAGCGAGCTGAATTATTTAAACAGCTATATCTGAAAAATAATCTGAAAAAGGTTGTGCCAGCAAAAGATCGTATCATTCCGCCGATCATTCATCAGATCTGGCTTGGGCCTAAATCGTTTGAAAAATTTGAGCGCATGCGACAAACGTGGTTGCAGCATCATCCTGGTTGGATCTATAAATTATGGATCGATGAAGATGTAAAGAAATTGAAATTGGTAAATCAAGATTTATTTGATCGCTCAACCAACTACGGAGAAAAGTCGGATATTCTTCGCTACGAGCTTCTATACCTTTTTGGTGGAGTGTATGTAGATATGGATGCTGAATCAATCAGACCATTAGATATTCTCAATCATTGCTATGAATTTTATTGCTGTATGTGGGATTTGGAAGGCAATATCATAAATCATGCAATCGCGGCAACCCAAGCACACCCAATTTTGCGCGAGACTATCCTTTCAATTCCCGAGCGTGTGAAAAAAGTTGGCTTGGGCAGTGCCGGTGCAACAGGGTCCACCTGTTTGACTACGGCGACTATAAAATTGTTGCCGCAATTGCAGGATAAGCCAATAGGTGTTTTATTGATGGCATACTTACATGGTTCGATGGCCACCGATTATAGTGGAGCACTCGATCCGCTGCCCTATACCTTTATAGCTCATGCCGAAGCATACACCTGGAACCCATTAGAAAATAAAGCAATATAAAAAGGATGCGAAATGACACTGTTTATAATAGGCCTACTCGTTGGATTGCTGACACCACAGGTAATGGCAGTAGCGCCAGTGAGGGTGAATGCAAAAACTTCTTTGGCATCCAATAGGATTGCAAGTTATCCCTATATCTCAGGCGATGATTTTAGGTTGCTGTGCGATCATCACGTTGATGAAACTCAAGAGCAGTTTGTGCCGGAGAATGTGAAAAAGGGTGATACGATATTCGTAAAGGTTGATTATCTCGATATCTTTTTTTCCAAATGCCACCCGCGCATTGGGCATCAGTACATTCTAATTACGCATAACAGTGATCTATCGGTTCCATCTGGTTCCACCGCGAGCAATAAACAAACGAAAGATTGGGGCCGATGGCTTGATGATGAAAAGCTATTTGTCTGGTTGAGTACGAATATCGATGCGTTGCATCCCAAACTCATGCCAATTCCAATCGGCATTGAAAATGCGCATTGGGGAAAAAAATATCCGCACATATTGCGGCAGATTGCTTGCAGCGGAGAAGACAAAAATGTGTTGCTCTCTGGTAACTTTACTATCGATACAAATCCTGTAGAGCGAAAGCCGCTTTTTGATTTATTTATCAATAAATCTTTTTGTAATTTAGCCAAAGAACGCACGATTGTTGGTGCCTATTTACGTGATGTAAAGCAATCAAAATTTGTACTCAGTCCCCCAGGCAATGGTATTGATTGTCACCGCACCTGGGAGGCATTGTATCTGGGTGCAATTCCAGTAGTTAAATCATCATGCCTTGATCCAATGTTTGCGCAGCTGCCCGTAGTGATTGTGCATGATTGGCAAGAAATAACCGAGGAATTTCTAGAAAAAAAATACGATGAATTGAATCATCGCCAGCATCAGCTTGAGAAGCTGCGGTTCGATTATTGGAGAGAGCTGGTGCATGCATATCAAAATAGGTGTAGACAAAAGTAGTTGATGTTCAATGTGCGACGGGCTACAATCGCGGACATTGGTAAATGTTAGAAAGATAGTAATGCAAAAAAAAAGCAGGCTTTCTTATTATTTTTCTTTGTTTTTTCTGCTGCCCAGTTCGCTGTGTGCACAAGATCTCAAGGTGCTCGTGCTGGTGATCGCATCTGATCAGTTACCGGTATATACCAAATTGCAGGAACGATGGCGCTCCTATATGCATTACGATCCAGATCACGTGAGTGTCTATTTCTTAAAGAGCGATCCAACATTATCAACCAACACACATATTAATGGCGATATTATTTGGGCAAAAACTGATGATGGTTGGGCTCCACACAGTGCAGGAATTGCGAATAAAACAATTCTTGCTTTTGAGGCGATGTTGCCTCGTCTTGATGAGTTTGATTTCGTTGTACGAACAAATCTATCATCGTTTTACCATTTCCCTCGGCTACTTACATTTTTAGATTCCTTACCAAAATTAAAATGTTACAGTGGGTTTACGGCATACGCGAAAGGCACAACATTTTGTTCTGGTGCAGGGTTTATTCTTTCATGCGATCTTGTGCGGGCTATAGTTGCTCAAAAACATCTATTGATGGATCATAAAACGATTGAAGATGACATTATCTTTGGCACATTTATAACCAAAGGATTGCAGGTAGCCCCGATCCATCATGAACGCTTTGGCATACAATCGTTAGGCCGTTGGTTTAAAGTGAAAGATGCGATACCTGAGAAGGTATTTCACTTCAGATTAAAAAATGATGATGATTCGCGTCGGATGAGCGATGAGTTGTATATCTACGATCAGTTAATTGCAACATTTTATACAGATAAGGGATTACTATGATTGGTGTTTTATTACTACTGATATCTCTTGTATGTGCTATTCCAATAGATGCTGGAGTAAGCACATTTAAAGGTTCAAAATATTTTGTGACTAGCTCGGATACTGAGCATTATCCCTGGTTGCTGCGTTTATTAGATTCGATTGTTACCTTTCATGGTTCTAGTGAACATTTTACTCTCATATATGATCTCGGGCTTAAGCAAGAAGAGATCACCTACCTTGAAACCCATTATCAGGCGAAAGTCGAATCCATTGAATTAGTGCATGGTGATCTGCTGAAAAAGTTTGTCATTCGGCCCAACGGGCGCCTTGCTCGCGGTTGGTATGCATGGAAACCGGTTGCTATCAAACAAGCACTCGAGCGCTTGCCCTACTTTATGTACGTCGATTCTGGTATTCGCTTGGCCGGCCCGGTAGATGACATGTTTAATCTCATTGCCCGTGACGGCTATTTTTTAATGGAATGTGGGCACGAGATTGCCCCAGTGATCACCAAGCGAGTCATAAAAGGATTTGAGTTGCACAAGCCTGAAAATCAATGGATTTTAAAGCAGCGCGCCATATCCGCCGGCTGCCAAGGGGTGTCTAAAAAAGTGTTGAATGATTACGTAATGCCCATATATCGTTTGGCACATGATTTACAGTGGTTTGAAGATGATGGTACCTCCGCATTAGGTTTCGGCAATGCCCGTCATGATCAAGTGTTGTTTAGTGTGCGCGCACATCAACTTGGCTACCTTGTTCATCGGGCGTATGCCGATGGGCCCGAAGGCATTTTCCTTTATAAAGGTGAAAAGAGCTTCCATTTAGATAAATATTTTCAATTTCGACACAAGCAACTGGATTCATTAATCGTCAATCCCGATGCAGTCAAAAACTGCTTAATTGGATAAATATGAAAAAGCAGATTCTATCTTTTCTTTTGCTCGTGTCAGCTTTTAATGCCTTTGGGCTACAGCTTGATCGGGTGATTTTGGCAAGTGATGCAAACCCAACCTACCTACAGTTTTGGCCTTTGGTTGCCCGAGCATGGCAGCAGCTCATTGGTGTGCGACCAACCTTAATTTTGATTGCCGATGAGGATGTAAAAGTTGATGAAACGGTTGGCGATGTGATTCGACTAAAACCAATTTCAGGGGTGCCCACGGCAACGTATGCGCAATGTGTGCGTCTTTTGGCACCGGCATATTTTGAAGACGAGGTATGCATCATATCTGATATTGATATGCTGCCGCTCAATCGGGACTATTTTTTTGATTCGATACAGGATATCCCCGATGATAGCTTTGTGGTGTATCGGGATAAGGCCTACGGCCCAGGATCTAAGCGGTTTCCGATGTGCTATAACGCTGGCAAGGGCTCGGTCTTTAAATCTATCTTTCGTTTTAATTCAGTAACGCATATTCCAATACTTATCAAAGCATGGGTGGAAAAGGGATTGGGATGGCATACCGATGAGATTCTCCTCACGGCCTATATTCGTAATTGGCAGGGGCTTAATGATCATTGTGTCTTTTTAGGCCACACGAGCATGGAGTCTCGCCGGATTGATAGAGCCAATTGGATCTACAATAAAACCAGGCTCAGCAAGAACTACTATATAGATGCCCATATGGTGCGCCCACTGGATCAATACTACCAGGAGATTAAGGCATTGGCCGACGATCTGGGCTTGAAGATTTAACAGGGGTGCTTCAAGGCTTATTGGCCAATGTGCCGGGGGGGCGGTTGCACGATTATCAGCTTTCCCTATACTGCATACCACTAATCTATTAACAACATGAGCTCAGCGGAAGCCAATCCACCCATGCCTCGTATGATCGAAGCGTCGTCGGGTACATCTCCTGCCGGGCACAACAGCCCAGTAGGGAAAATACATGACACAATCATCACGAACACCTGTCTCTAATTTTGGCTCTCAAGAATCGAGATTTGGAAAAAAGAAGAAATTTTTTGGTCGTAAACCAGGTGGCTTTGGTCGCCCTAGCTTTGGTGGCGGTCGCACTCATAATGGTGGGTCAAAAGGTAAACCGATAAAGAAATTTAACCCATCTGATTTTATCAAACGTGTTGAAGAGACGGTGGCAGCTCCGGTATACACGCCAAAGCATGCCTTTGCCGACTTTCCAATCGCCGATCATCTTAAGAAGAATATTGCTCGTAAAGGCTACGTTTCACCTACGCCGATTCAAGATCAAGCTATACCTCTGCTTCTTGAACAGAAAGACGTGGTTGGTACCGCAAATACTGGTACTGGTAAAACCGCGGCATTCTTGGTGCCATTGGTGAACAATATGCTCACCCAAAAAACCTCTCGAGTTCTTATTATTGCCCCAACTCGTGAGCTTGCAGCACAAATTCAGGCTGAGCTGGAAACTTTTAAAGCCGGTATGCCATTAGGATCTGCCTTGTGCATCGGTGGCGTTAATATCTATGGTCAAATTGAACGCCTGAAGCGTAAGCCGGCATTTGTGATTGGTACGCCAGGCCGCTTGAAGGATCTGGAGCAACAAGGTCAGCTTAATTTTGCAAGCTTTACCTCTATTGTGCTTGATGAAGTTGATACCATGCTCGATATGGGCTTCATTCATGATATCAAATACATTATTTCAAAATTGCCTGAAACTCGTCATTCATTGTTCTTCTCGGCAACGGTATCAAAGGAAACACAAGAAATTGCTCGCCAATTCTTGCGCAATCCAATGTCGATCAGCGTAAAGACTCGCCAATCTGCTGAAAACGTAAACCAGGATGTCATTAGAGTGGAAGGTGGTTTGAGCAAGAAGGTAGATATGTTGCATGATCTACTCATTAAACCAGACTTTACTAAGGTTATCGTGTTTGCTCGTACCAAACGTGCAGCTGACCGGTTGTCAAAGATGCTTTTAGAGCGTGGCTTTAGAATCGCGGCGATCCACGGTGATAAATCGCAAGCCCAGCGAAAGAAGGCTCTTGAAAACTTCAAGGCCAACCGAGTAAAAGTGCTTCTGGCGACCGACGTAGTTGCCCGTGGTATCGATATTGATGATGTGTCTCATGTGATCAATTTTGATATGCCACAATCATATGAAGACTACATTCACCGCATCGGTCGAACCGGCCGTGCCAATAAAGTTGGACAGGCTTTGACCTTTATTGAATAGTGTATGTCTCTACCATCCTACGGTAATCTTTGTAGCATATTCTACGATGCTACCAAAGGCTTGGCGCCGCAGCGTGAAGTTGATTTTTATGCCGCTTTTATTAAAGATCCGCAGGCACGTATTCTTGAAGCAATGTGCGGATCTGGCCGTTTAATGATTCCTTTTATGCAACGCGGCTATCAGGTCGATGGCATTGATAACGCCAAAAGCATGCTAGCCAACTGTCGGCAGCGTTGTGCGCAACTTGGCCTGTCGCCTGTTCTCTATGAGCAATCGTTAGAGCAGATGGCTATTCCCCTACGGTATGATCTGGTGACCATTGCTGTTGCTTCGTTTCAGCTCATAACCGACAAATCAGTTGCATTGCACTGTCTTAAAAATATTCGTGCTCATATGAACGAGGGCGCGAGTATTCTTATCGATACCTATATCCCAGACGTTACAAATGATCCTTGGATTGTCCGTACCGCGCGGCTCGATGAGCATAGAGTGATTCGGCTTACTATGCGCCATATATATGATGTGGCAAAAAAATTAGCTGATGCCTACTGTTTATATGAACTGTTAGTTGATGGCACCGTGCAATCATCTGAAAAAGAGCTTATTCGTATCACCTGGTACAACGATAAAGAAATCGAGCTTATGCTGCGGCGTGCGGGGTTTAAGTTTGAAAAGATCTACGAAGAAACATTACGTTCATCTGGCCCTTCTCGCATCGTTCATGCCGTGGCGATGTAAAAAACTGTTTATCAGAGCGATTTTTCATAACAGATTGGTTAATCTGTTCCAACTAGGAAATTAACTTATTTTGCGCTATTGTGTGCGGCGTTTTGTAAGAACTATTTCTCAAGTGTGGGAGAATTTGACGTGAAACGAGTCTATCTACTATCATCTTTATTCGCGCTTTTAATCTGTGCACAAGCAAAGCCAGTCGAGCTATCAAACAAAGAAGCGGCTCATGAAAAAACGGTATTCTTAACGGGAGCTGCCGGATTTATTGGTAGCAATTTCCTTAAATATATGTTTGATAAATATCCAAACTATAATTTCATTGTATTGGATATCCTGACGTATGCTGGATCACTGGATAATATTCCTCATTACATTCAAGAGTCTCCTCGCTTTCAATTTGTCTATGGCTCAGTCACCAATCCATTTTTAGTTGATAGCATCATGGCTCAATCTGATTTGGTGGTTCATTTTGCGGCAGAATCACATGTAACTAGAAGCATTTACGATGATGCGACATTTTTTGATACTGATGTAATGGGCACGCGCGTGATGATGGCGTCATTAGTAAAACATGCCAAAAAGGTGGAGCGTTTTATTCATATCTCAACCTCAGAAGTTTTGGGCACGGCTGAAGATGAGTCGCAACTCATGGATGAGAATCATCCCATTAATCCAAGAACTCCCTACGCTGCAGCAAAAGCTGGTGCTGATCGACTGGTATATGCATATTGGTGTACCTTTGATATTCCAGCACTGATCATCCGGCCATTCAATAACTATGGCCCGCAGCAACATTTAGAAAAATTTATTCCCCGTGCTATTACCGCGGCTATAAAAGGTGAGGCGATTAAGGTGCATGGCGATGGGTCACAAGAGCGCGACTGGGTACACACGTTAGACGTAGCTCGTGCTTTAGATGCTGCATTACATTGCAAAGATTTCAATAAAATTAAAAACCAAGTGATCCATATCGGCAGTGGCAAAGCCACCTCAATATTAGATATTGCAACTATCATCAAAAATCATTTCAACCTTCCCCCAGAATCGCTTGTCTTTACCAATGACCGACCTGGTCAAGTAGCGCGCCACATCTCTTCAACCCAAAAATCAAAAGAGCTGCTTGGATGGGAGCCGATTATCTCATTAGAAGATGGCTTGAAAGAAGTAATTGAATGGTACAAAACACATCCAGCGCGCTGGAAAAAGATGGAGCCAATGAAGGAAGTGCCAGTTCGTTCACCGCTTGGCATTGAAGTGAAATATTAGGAGAGCAAGGCTATGCATCTACGTACTATTATTTTGGCAAGCTTACTGGTAGTGGCAGCTCAACTGTCGGCCACAAAAACAGTTTTGATATTTGGTGGCAACACCGGATGGATCAGCCAAAAACTGGTTGATCTGTTCAAAGCACAAAAATACAATGTTGTTTGCGCTGAAAGCCGGTTGGAAAATAGAGAGGCGATTGATCGGGAAATTCGCATGGTCCGCCCCTATTGTATTGTGAATGCCGCAGGCGTTACCGGCAGGCCAAATGTTGATTGGTGTGAAACACATCAGCGTGAAACCATTCGCGCCAATATTATTGGCACATTAAATCTGGCCGATATTGCGTGCAATTATGCTATTCACGTTACCAATCTGGGAACTGGTTGTATTTATGAATATGACGCCGATCATCAGATCGGTGGTCGCGCATTTACTGAAGAGGATGAGCCAAACTTTTCAGGATCTTTTTATTCAAAAACCAAAATATTTTTGGATTCGATGCTCCAATCATATCCCAATGTATTAAATCTGAGGTTGCGCATGCCGATTTCTGATGATTTGCATCCACGCAACTTTATTACCAAAATAAGTGGCTATAAGAAGGTCATTAATATTCCCAATTCGATGACGATCTTGCATGATCTGTTGCCATTGATTCCTACTATGATCGAGCGCAAGCTCACCGGAAATTATAATTTTGTAAATCCCGGCGTGATCTCGCACAATGAAGTATTGGATTTGTACAAAAAATATATTGACCCAACCTTTACCTATGCAAATTTTACCATAGAAGAGCAAAATAGAGTGCTTGCCGCCAAACGCTCAAATAATGAGCTTGATGCAAGCAAATTATTGCGTGAATTCCCTCACCTGCCCGATATTAAAACGGGCATGGTCGGGGTGTTTAAGCGCATGCAAAAGAATCTAAAACGAGAATAAAGGCAACCAAAAGGGTCAGCCAATGGCCCCTCACTAATCATGAAATTTGCTCACGCAAAAGCTCAATAGCCTTCACGGGGTCTTGCTCGCCAAATATACCTGATCCGACGCAGACAATATGGGCACCGTGCAAAGCTACTTGGTTAATGTTTTTTGCGTCGATGCCACCATCGATTGCGATACTGAAATTCAAATTGTTTTCTTTGCGTAGCAATACAAGATCATCAAGAGTATTCAGTGATATTGGCATGAAATCTTGGCCAGAAAAGCCGGGCATCACTGACAGGACGAGCACGTTATCTACCTGAGCCAACAAAGGGGCTATGGTGCTGATTGGTTGCCCTGGACACAGCGCAATACTTACTTTCCAATTGCTGCGCTTAATTTTTTCAAATACACCGGCAATAGTCGGGATCATTTCTGTCCATACCCCTGGCACGGTTTCTTGCTCTTCAGTAACCAGCCGTTGAGAATGGAATGATATGGTGGTTCCTGCAGGTAGTTGGAATCGCTCAATAAACTCTGCAACATATTCAACCATTAAATGAATAAATAGTGGTTTTTTTGTGACGTGTGCAATCTGATTTGTGGTGCCGACGCTCATTGCCACATTTGGCACGAAATGGTCGTCCATAATGTCTATATGAAAGCCATCGATGTAATTTTCTACGCGTTCAATTTCCCGCTGCAGATTAAGCTGGTCGGCGGCTGCTAATGAAGGGTATATTAAAAGTTTCATATTCAATCCTTTTAGGCAAAAAAATGGCCCCCGAAGAAATTCGAGGGCCGTTGAATAATTGTATGTTGCAACAATTAAAGTGCGGTAACCTGTGCAGCCGTTTGGTCGCACGGAGGGCACGCTGCGCAACTGTCAGCATTTGCAAGAGCATTTGCCAGAGCAGTTACTTCGCTTGAGATGACATCATAGGCAATGCCAGGGCCATAGGTTGCCACGAGCTTAACCGCTTTGTAGCCGATGAGCATATAAGCAAGTTTTGCAAGGGCAGGATTGCTCTTGTATTCAGGCAACTTTTTGCCTAATTCATTTGCCATGAGATCAGCTACGGTATAAAGAAAACCGAGCTCAGATGATAGATCACCAAGTGTTGCAGCTCCTGGCACGGTACCATCTAATAGTTCACCGGCACCAGCACCACCTACAAGATAGCTTGCATAGGTAGGATAATCTGTGCTGAAAAAGCCTTTTTTGGCTAATTCTTTAGAGGCAAAGTACCAGGCGGTACCACCAACACCATATTGGAATAATGTGCTTCCTGGGCCGCTACGTTTTACGGCGCCCCACAGTGCTGAAAGACGTGTTTGAAGGTTTGACTTACGCGTCTGAGCTGCATCAGCAGCCGTAGAGACAGCCAAAAGGCCAGCTACCAACACTATATAAAGTTTGTTCATGAACAACTCCCTTAGAGGTTATAAAAAATACTAACGCAAAAACAAACTATCTAGTTTTTTGGGTGTGTCAATATGTTTAATGCTCGATTAAATCGGCTTATATGATGGATGATGCGATGAAGAAACCCTATTCGTAAAAGGCTTTTTTTGATGTTTGGGGGAGGGTGATTGGCAGTCGAGGGCAAGTTGTTATATAATTTATTTCCCTTTTATGAGCAACAAAACAATAAAAAAACACATATGTATAAGGAGTTGCCAATGTTTGAAAAAATACGACCATTGTATGACCGTGTGCTTGTGCAGCGTTTGGAAGATGAGAATAAAACTCCAGGCGGCTTGTATATCCCGGAAAATGCAAAAGAAAAAGCTCAAACCGGTAAGGTTGTTGCGGTCGGGTCAGGACGTTTAGTCGGTGATAAGATCATTCCACTTCAAGTAAAAGTTGGGGATACTATTTACTTTGGTAAATATGCTGGCACTGACGCAGGCAAAGATTATCTTATCATCCGAGAAGAAGAAATCCTCGGCAT
>DAIDHG010000007.1 GCA_027452085.1 bacterium | reverse complement strand
AACCGTGCCTGATGGCAGCTGGTGTTTAGGGAATTTTTTTGGAATTTTTTTCACAAACAGCCAAAAGGTTAACAGGTAGTAGCAGGCAAGGCAAACTGCGAAAAAAGCGCGCACGAAAAGCAAAAATTCGCAATTTTTGTTTTTTAAATATTGTCAACTTATCTGGTTTAATTGACGACCATTATGGAAGCTTTGTGTGAGTCGCAATCTTGAACCATTGACGAATCGTATGTAGAGTTTGGTACAATAGAATTAGGTATGAGTAGTACAACATTTAAACCAGGGAGCACTTATGAGTAAGAATCTACGTACCGTATCAGGCATTGCATGCGCTATTGTCATGGCGATTTTATTAACACCACGCATGAATCATGCAAAATCAACTCGGAAATATGTGGCGCAACCGTGTGCAGAGGAGGTATCAAATACCACTGCCGACCATGTTGATCTAGAAATAAAGCGTTCATTCAATCAAGAGGTTGAGGAAGCAAGTAAACAACAACCAGTAGTCGTTGATTTCTGGGGTAGCTATTGCGGGCCATGCAAGAAATTTGGTCCGGTTTTTGAGCAGGTAAGCAAAGAGTTTGCCGGCAAGGTGAAATTTGTGAAAGTGCAAACGGATGGCAAAAATCCCGAAGCACAAACCATGGCCTCACGATACAATGTTCGAGGCATTCCTGCTATTCTTTTCTTCAAAGATGGCAAGGTAGTGCACCAAACTGCCGGTTCTATGACACGTGAACGTTTTGTTCAATTACTCAAAGAACAGTTCGGCGTTTAAAAGTAAGCAGATACAAAAAAGGGTCGGGAAATTTCCCGGCCCTTTTTATGTATCTGCCCTATTTTTCTTTCTGTTCAGCTGCTTCTGCTAAATCGCGTAATCGTTTTATAACTAAATGCATATCGGCACTTGTCACCATTTTCTTCGCCTGTTGAGCATCTAGTGGTTCCGGCTTTTGTAGCAAACATTTATAACGAACTATTTTTGCAACACGTGCATCTAATTCCTTGACCGAAATTTCCCCTTTGTGTACCGCTGCTAAGAGTGCGTCATATGCCATGGGCACATCATACGGGCCAACTAATTGGTGTGTGCCTGCCTTAAAAGCTTGTACTGCCAACTCTCCGCTTGTACCATATGCCTTCAGGGCGCGCATATTTAAGGCATCACAAAAAACTAAGCCATCGAATCCAAACTCTTTTTGCAATAATCCCTGAATCATGTCAGCAGATATTGAACAGGGCAGTTGGCTATCAATTGCTGGCACTAAGAGATGACCTGTCATTACAGCAGGAGCCCCTTTTTTTATTAAAGTCTTAAATGGTTTTAGTTCAATCTGGTCAAGCTGCTTTCGTGTTTTTTTAACTACCGGTAGATCATAATGTGAGTCGGCAGTAGTATCTCCATGGCCTGGTGCATGCTTAATGACCGGTAGAATTCCCTCATTTTCCAATCCCTGCATAAACGGAATAGCGCACTCAATAACTTTTTCTGGGGTGCATCCAAAGGCCCGCGTATTTATTACTGGATTGTTTGGATTGGAATTTACATCAACGACAGGTGCAAAAACTATCTGCACCCCCATATAACTGGCTTGACGGCCGAGCGTTTTACCCAGCTCAAAAAAGAGTGTGTGCGCTTTATCTTCCTTTGAGCCTTTTACTATCTGCGGGTGGCTTTGGTAATAGCAATCAATAATTTCATGCCAGATGCCAGCACGTGGCAACGCAACTGAATCTGAAATGCGAGAGAAGTTGAGGCCGGGCTCAAAATCCGCGGCGAATAATAATGGCAAATCAGATGGGTTGTGTTTGTTTAAATAGTTAGTGACCTCTACCTGCGAGGCAATAGTGCCATCCATAATGAATAACACCGATCCTATATGATATTTTTCGAGCAATTGGCGCGCATACTCTGTGCCAGAATTGGGATGCCAATGCCACTTCTCTAGCTTTGCTGGTAGTTGCGGATCTGCATCATTAATGGGCACGGCCATCATAATCAGCTGGCCAATCTTTTGCTCAAGGGTGAGTTTTTTGACAATCGCTTGATCACTGTTTAGTGGCACGTTGGACGTTGCTGCCAAAGAAGAAGCTGCCAAGCCTATGAAGAGTGCATATAAAAATCTCATACAAAAACTTCCTTGTTTGCCTGTTATGCGCAGAGCTATTGCTCTATGGTTGAGCTGTTGGATACACTGTACTTACTATTAAAATTTCTTAAAGGACGAGCCTATGTACTCAACAACTTCTTTTTTACTCGCCGCATTAAGTGGCGCAATGACAGCGCAAGTGCCGGTATTTTATGGCGCTGATCAATTGTATGAATTGAAAAAGGTTATTAATCATAAAACACCAATTGCTATTGTCACCAATCAAACGGGAAAAACGTCGAGCGGTGAACGCACCATCGATGCTTTGTTGCGCCAAAAATATTCGCTTAAAAAGATCTTTGTGCCTGAGCATGGCCTTGATGGTCAAACTTTGGCAGAAAAAAAAATAGATGATAGCCACTGCGTAAAAACGAAATTGCCGGTGATCAGCTTATACAAAGGTGGCGGCAATCCATGGGGCCGGTTTAGTGATGAAGTGCATGATGTCGATGCGATACTTATTGATCTACAAGATGCTGGAATGCGCCATTACACCTATGTTTCAACCATGTATCGCGTGCTCGAAGCCGCGGCTAAAATAAATAAAATGGTTATTATTCTTGATCGGCCCAACCCACTTGGTGGTCTGGTCGATGGCCCTTTGGTAGAACCAGGCCTTATTTCATTTATTGGTATTGCGCCAATTCCATTGCGCCACGGCATGACCATGGCAGAGTTGGCTTTGTATTTTAATAAACACATCCTTGAAAAGCCGGCAAACCTGCATGTAATTCCTCTGGCTCACTATAATCGCAAAGGAGTTGAAGGCTCCTTGTTGGCTCCACTGTCGCCCAATATAGCTTCCTTACATTCATTGCTTGGCTACTCGTTTTTGGGCTTGCTTGGCGAGATAAGCCCATTCAACGTGGGCGTTGGCACACGGTCGGCTTTTCAATGCATCATGTTGCCAGAATCATTAAATATTTCTCAAAAGGATTGGGTGGCATTAAGCCTTGGACTTGAACATAAGTTTGGCATTAAAAGCACTGCCTTTGGCTATTATGATGAAGCCAAACGAAAAAGATTTGCAGGCTTACGATTGCGGATTAGCGATATTAATAAGTTGCCGACGGTAGAACCGTTGCTTTATGTGCTCGATTTTTTTCAAAATAAGAATGTGCTGATTACCTTCAGTGCCTTTTTTGATAAAGCTGCTGGATCGCCATGTGTTCGTGGGTGCGCACAAGGCATTTTAAGCAAGCAAGAATTGGCGCAGAAAGTGCATGGGCAACTGAAAGATTTTATGGCTCAGGCAAAGGATTGCTTGCTCTATCATCCAGGCCCGCATCTTGCCTAGTTTTTTTGTTTATTTCTAAAAGGGAGTAAGATTATGGCGACCAAAAGAATTAAGATAACCAAAGAGCCAATGCCAATTACCAAACGCAGACGAAAAGGCGCTACCAGTGAAAAGGTTTGGGATAATTTGTATCGCTACGAGAATGAGCCGAATGTGCTGGTAAAAAAGGTACGCACGGCAAAGAAAAAGGTAACCCGTAGACGGCATAAATTTAAAGATGGCAAAGGGTCAAGCAAGAACTAATTTTTTATGTATTTGATCTTTACACAAAATGCAATTGGCGCCAGTGGATTTACATTTTCAAAAATCCTTGTTGGCGCCATTTCCCCGTTTACTTTTGTCATGATACGTCTTTTGCTCAGTGCCGGCGTATCGTTTAGTTTGGCCTATGCAAACGACCAGTGGAAACCTGTCGCACGCGGCCATAAACGACTCTTTGCGGCAGCAAGTTTTCTTGGCTTTTTTGTCAGCTTTTGTGGCGGTGCCATCACTGCTCAGGTGCTCTCATCAGCAATTAGCTCTATGTTCTTCAATGCAGTGCCATTCATTACGGCAATTTTGGCCTTTGTGCTTTTTGGTGAGCGACTGTCGCCTAAAAAATTAGTTGCCATTGGTATTGGCTGTCTCGGGCTTATCCCCTGCGTTATGGAGGCGAGTAGCTCATTGGCTACTGTCTCTGTTGTCCCGCTTATTATTACGTTCTTTACCGTGGCTGGATATGCCTATGGCTGGCTCATGGTCAAAGAGCTGGTGCAAATAGGGTATGCCCCAGCATTTGTAACTGGGGTGACACAGCTGCTCGCTGGCTTGGCAGCGATACCATTCAGCGTCTATATCGAGCAGTGTGATATGCAGCTCAATGCCTTTGTGGCCGGCATGGTGTGTGCCTTGGTACTAAGCACTGCCCTGAGTGCATTGCTGTATAGTTTGCTGTTAAAGAGTTATAGCCCAACTTTGCTTTCGTTTGCCGGCACGTTAATGCCCTGTTTCGCGGCTCTTTATGGTTGGCTGTTTTTAGGCGAGAGGATTACGGCACTTCTACTTATTTCAGGCGTGATGATAACAATTGGTTTATATCTTTTTTATCGCGCCGAAATGTCTGATGTCTCCAAACAATCCCAGCTTAAAAAAGATGTCGTTTAGGATATGGATGCGCTTTGCTGAGCTTGTGCTGTACTATCAACGGTATCTTCTGTTTGGGCAAGCCCACTATCAATTTGCCCGGCAAGTGTTGAATAGCCAAAATGACTGAGGCCGTTGGCGATTGCGAGCAAGAGGCTTGTGCCTACCATGCCCACGCCGAAACGGACCGACTGTTTATAGCCAGCAGAATCTTTAAATTGTTGTTCAAGCCAGCAACCGCTGAGTAAATTCCCCAGATGATAGCTTGATTGCCCCAGCGCGAAGAATGCCAATGAAACATTGGCGGCATAATATGCTGATTGGTATAGGGCCACCGCCGCATCAGATTGTTTGTTTTTCGCTTTTTGTTTTTCTTCGGCAAGCAACGGTGCATATGTCAGCGATAGAAATAAGCTGTATAGAATCAATTTTTTTTGTAGGGTCTTCATCCCTTCTCCCCGATATACAATACTTTTTTTGCCTGTGGAAAATGGGTGCGCAGCGCCCAGGTAATAATGCTCATGCCTATTGCGCCAACCAGGTAATAGGTTTGTTTATCAAGTTCTTTGTACCAAAGTTCTTGGCGGGTTCGTCGTCGCACGATCTTTTTGCTGATAGATTCTGCGGTCTTTGCAAGCCATGATCCACTTCGTTTTTGCATGGAAGCATTCCAAACTGAACGGATGGCATTTTTTGCCTCATCAAATGAGTTGCTTGCTTCATCAAAAAAGTAATACGCAGAAGCTGCAAAAAATGGGAAAAGAAGCGCACTCGCATGTTTATTTTTTATAAATTCTGTCGGTGGTGGTTGTGTATTCGGCGCTGCTTTGGTCGCACCGAGCATGAGAACAAAAAATAGTAATTTTTTTTGCATTGCGAAACTCCTCGTATCGGTATCGCTTACAACATAACGCGCGCGCCGATGCGTGCGCAAGATTATGCGACGAGGTGACGAGAAATCAGCGGAGAAATGCGCGTTACCACTTCGTAGTTAATGGTGCCAATATGGCGCGCTACCGTATCGGGGTGCACCGCTGCATGATCACCAAGCAATAAAACTTCATCACCTGTTTTGATGTGTGGTATATCCGTAACATCGACAATGGTCATGTTCATCGACACGCGCCCAATGATTGGTGCCGCCTGCCCTTGAATGACCACGTGACCTCGATTTGAGAGTTTGCGATCAATACCATCTGCATAACCAACGGGCAAAATCGCAATGGTTGAAGCGCGTGCAACGGTATGCGTGCGATCATACCCTATGGTGCTGCCGCTTGCTATCTGCTTGAGTTGAATAACGCGGGTTTTCCATTGCAGGATTGGTTTCAGATTATGGCCAAGAGAGGTTATTGCCGTCTGATTTTCTCGCGACGGCCACAGCCCATACAGCCCGATTCCAAAGCGTGCAATATCTGATTGCTCTATGGAAATAGTGCCGATGGCTGCTGTGCAGGAAAAATGTGTGGCAGTTTTGAAATGAGATGACACTGCATTGAACAACGACTGTTGGTACTGCACAAATGAGTGATCATCGCTTTCTGCATCAGCAAAATGTGAAAATAAAGCGCGCACGGAAAGTGCTGGCAATAGTTCAATCTGTTTTATGAGCGCAACTGTTGTATCGACTGTATCTGGCTCAACGCGGATGCCCAAGCGAGAAAGGCCGGTATCGAGTTTGATGTGTATGTTGGCAGTTTTACCCAGGTTTTGAGCAGCCCGCGAGATCGCTAGCGCACTTTCTAAATCATAGGCAACCAGGTCAATACCGTTGGCAATGGCATCGGCAACTGATACATCATGATAACTCAATACGATGATTGGTTTTTTTATACCATGCTCACGCAAGGTTAATGCTTCACTCACGCTTGCCGTGCACAACCAGTCAATAGCCGGATGGTCGTCTAAGACGGCGGCCACTGGGATCATGCCGTGACCATAGGCATTGCCTTTAACAGCAGCGGCAAGTTTTGTGTGCGACGGGGCCAGTGCGCGGTAGGTGGCAATGTTATGATTAAGCGCCTGGGCGCTCAGTTCAATCCAAGAATCCGCGAGTGTGTTTTGCTCGGCGTCGATGGGGAAACGGGTGATTGGATTAATTTTTTTTCGGTCTAACTCTTGCATGGCACTCCAAATGGCTGGATAAAGATAGCCTGTGCCGCGTAAAAACGCTAGAATGGCTCCCATGAAGAAACAATTAGATACCGAACTTGTCTACGGCATTCATCCTATTATCGAACTGCTCAAGGCAAAGCGTCGAAAATTATTTACGATCTATACCACAAAACCCGAACCCAAGGCATGGCCTGACATAGCCAAACGGCTTGCGCCATATACCGAAGTGCAGTATGTAACGCGTGATGCGCTTGCCAATATTGCACAGACGACTGATCATCAGGGCGTCGTTGGCTTTGCAGCCCCATTTGGTTTTCGCAAGAAACAATTTGACCCGGCCAAAGATAAATTTCTTTTGCTGCTCGATGGTATCCAAGACCCGCGAAATCTTGGCGCCATTTTACGTACTGCCTATTGCACCAATGTCGATGGGGTGATCATCTCCCAGCGTAATGCGGCGCCGCTCAATGCCGTTGCATTAAAATCATCGGCAGGGTTAGCTGAACATTTAGAAATTTTGTTTGTGCCGTCGGCAATATCGGGGGCTCAGTCTCTTAATCAGCAAGGCTATCATCTCTATCTGACGGCTTTGCATCAAAAAAGTCAGAATGCCTTAAACGTTGCTTACCAAGAGCCGTTGTGCGTGGTTATCGGCAGTGAGGGTGCTGGCATTTCTCGCGAGCTTATTGCCCTTGGTACACCGATTATTTTGCCACAAAAGGCAACTGATATTTCATATAATGCGTCAGTTGCGGCTGGTATTATTCTGTTCTACGTTGCAACGCAATGTAAGCGGCTTTAATAGCAAAAACCCCTTTTATCGTTTTATTTATTGACGTTTGAGCCTGAAAAAAGTTATTAAAGAGATAGGTAACGGGGCTGGCCCCGATTGCTTATTAAAAAAAAGGAATTTGATGAAGCTGGGCAGCGTCTTTATTTTCGCGTCTCTACTCCTCGGTGGCTACGCATGGTCTATGCATAGACATGCATTGATGCCGCGTGTTCTTCATTTTGATGCCTATTTATCCGCGTCTGAACAGGATGCGATTGCTCGCGATAGTGCTTTTGCGCAATGTTTGACTGAAAAATATCCATCTATTCGCTTGGTAAAAAGTAGCGCACATCCTGATCGACACGAGATGGTCATCCAAAGTTGGCATCCGATTGCCAAAATTAATACCGATAACCTCCTTGCAGAAAACGGAAGCGTTATATCTGCTCATTCCTACCATGAATCTATCCTGCAAACGTTGCCTATGTTGCAGGTGCCACAGATTGATCGGATGGGAACTGAGCAACTGGTTGCGTGTGTGCAGAATGCAGATGCTGCAACCTGGTCTGCTGGAACCGTTACCTGGATGAGGCCATCACGTATTGAATTTCAACTGATCGAACCAGAAGTTTCTATGGTTTGCACCAGCGAACAATTAAAAGAAACTTCAAAATTTCTTGAAGCAGTACGTAAGGTTTGGCTTCAACATCCTGCAGATAAGTTTGATGTACGATTTGAAAAACAAGTAGTTGCTTTTGGAAACATGCAAAATTTAAAAAAGGTTGGTTCCTTGGACAGGCTCAAAGTGGGCGGACAACAGGTTCAAGGGGCAAGTTTGGGAGAGTATCATGGCTAGCGTAACGAGCGATAAAATATGGGTATCAATTGATGTGGGCACTACAAAAATTGTAGTGATTATTGCGCATCATTTGACTGGAGAAAGTTTAGAAATACTTGGTGTGGGTAAGGCGCCGTCTGATGGATTAAGTAAAGGCGTTGTCGTTGACATTGCCAAAACGGTGCATTCGATTAAAGAGGCCGTTAAAGAAGCAGAACTTATGGCGGGATTCCCTATTGAGTCTGCGCATATTGGCATTTCTGGTGCCCATATTCGCTCGATGAACTCGCACGGGGTTGTGCCTATTCGTAAAGGTGAAGTGAGAGCGGATGATGTGGCTGCGGTTATTGCAGCGGCCCAAGCAATTCCAATTCCAGAAGGTCAACAATTACTTCACGTGCTGCCGCAATATTTTGTAATCGACGGCCAGACGCGGGTAAAAGATCCTATCGGGATGTACGGTATTCGCCTTGAGTCACAAGTGCATATCGTGACGGGCGGTATTGCCTCCGTGCAAAACTTGGTCAAATGTGTGCAAATGGCTGGTGTTCAAGTTGCCGATATTATTCTTGAACAACTTGCATCCGCCGATGCCGTATTGAATCAGGATGAGCAAGAGCTCGGCGTTGGTGTTTTAGATATCGGTGGCGGCACATCTGATTTTGCCTTATATCAGCAGGGAAATATTCGCCACACGATGGTATTGCCCATGGCTGGTACACACTTTACTACTGATATTGCCGTTGGCTTGCGCACAACGATTAAAGAAGCGGAGCGTATTAAGCGTGAATATGGTCTGGCTTGTATGGAAATGTTGTCTGAAGATGATCTGATTGAAGTTGAAATGGTGCAGGGGGCCGAGCGCCGTATTGTACTATTACAAGATCTCGTTTCGGTGATCGCGCCACGCGCAGAAGAGTTGTTGTATTTGGTACATGAAGAAGTTGAAAAATATCATCTGCAATCGTATATGCGCGCAGGGCTCGTGCTCACCGGGGGCGGTTCGCTGTTACGCGGTATGAAAGAAGTAGCGCAAAAAATCTTTGGTGTGTCGGTTCGTGTCGGCGTTCCACGCAGCTATTATTCTTTGCCAGAGACACTCAATTCGCCTATTTACGCAACCGCGTATGGTCTTTTACTCCATGCGATCAAGAAACAAACTGGTATGAAGGTAAATCATGAAGAACCTATGATGACCCGTGTGTTTGATCGCATGAAATCATGGGTTGCTGACTTCTTTTAGAGAAAGCTATGAAGCGCACATATCTACCATTGGTAATTATTCTTGCTTCTTTGCAATCTGCTTTTGCTGATATTGAGACTGGTGGTGGTTCTGATCGGTATACAAGCGAAGTGCAACAGAACTACTATCAAGTTTCAAACGAGGAAAGGCAAAAGCATCTGCGCAATCTGGGGTATAAGCGGATGACCGACGAACAAATGGTAGCAGAGGCAGCGACGCGCTTTATCAATAAACATGGTGAAAATCCGCCCCCGGGAACCGAAATTACGGTCGGTTATTCGCAGCGACCTATTACCATTGGTCAAGCCGCAATGATAGCCGATAAACAAGCCGGCGGCAGATTTTATGCGCCATCTGAGAAAAGAGAAACTCCAGCGCAAGAAGCTGCGCGAAAAAAACATGCGGCAGAATACTGGGCTAGCTTAGAAGCCCAGATGAAAAAAGGGCTGTCAAAAGGGAAGGCGGTTCCAGTGCCAGGGATTACAAAGCCAGTGTCAGCAAAAACGGCGGCTCCTATAGCACAAAAACCAACAACCGTTATTGCTCCAGCAACACCCAAAGCATCTGGGCCCACAACACTACCCAATCGGGCACACGCGCCACGAGCAGTACCTCAAATGCCTGTAATTAAAATGCCGCAAAGACAAACGGTTATCGAAAAAAATCCAACTATTCACGAAGCTTTAAAAAAAAAGCCTATGAGATATCAGCCACACGGTAAATAGGTAAATCAAAAACCCATCATGAATTGTGTCTTTTTTTGTGTTTAAAAAGCTCTCAGGAATAATAAATTTTTGATGAACGCAGATATTCTGTTGACTAACAAAAGCGACCCTTCCTACACTGAGGTCATAACAAAATAAGATATGTATTTTTAGGAGAGTATTATGATCGATTTTGAAAAAGAGAATGTACCACTGGGTGCAACGATAAAAGTAATTGGTGTCGGTGGTGCTGGCGGTAATACCATTAATAGTATGATTGAAAGTGCTTTCTATGATGGCATCGAATTCATTGTGGCCAACACAGATGCGCAAGCAATCCGTATGTCGAAAGCGCCAGTCAAACTTCAGCTTGGGGTGAAATCAACCAAAGGTCTTGGCTCTGGCGCAAATCCGGAATTAGGTCGCCGCGCAGCTGAAGAAGATTTAGATAAAGTATTAGAAGCGATCGGCGAAGCTGATATTGTTTTTGTGGCAGCCGGCATGGGCGGTGGTACTGGTTCTGGTGCGGCTCCGGTAATTGCTCGCGCGCTCAAATCAAAAGGCATACTCACCGTAGCAGTGGTAACCAAGCCATTCATCTTTGAAGGTAAGCGTCGTTTGCGTGTTGCTGATCAAGCAATCGAAGTAATGAAAAAGGAAGTTGATACCCTAATCGTGCTGCCAAACCAAAAATTACTTGATGTGGTTGATAAAGAAGTGTCAATGATCGATGCGTTTTCACGCATTAACGATGTGTTAAACCAAGCCGTTAAAGGTATTTCAGATATCATTATGAAGCCGGGCCACATTAACGTTGATTTTGCCGATATGCGCGAAATCATGCGCGGCACTGGTATGGCGGTGTTAGGTACCGGTAAAGCCAAGGGCGAGCACCGTGCCAAGCAAGCAGCACAGCAGGCCATCAGCTCTCCATTGCTTGAGAATATGAGCATCGCTGGTGCAAAAGGTGTGCTTCTCAATATTTCTGGCGGTCGCAACCTCGGCTTACATGAAATTAGCGAAGCAGCTTCGGTGATTTACGATTTAGTTGACGCTGATGCAAACATCATCCTTGGTTCAGTGATTGATGATCAAATGGGTGACGAAGTAAATGTTACCGTGATTGCTACTGGTTTTAATAAGCCAGAGGAGCTTCCAAAAGTAGTGGCAGCGGCACCGGTGGTAAACGTGGTGCCAGCAGTAGCGCAGGAAGAAGTTCGCACTGAATCTCGCAAAGTTGAGGCTCAACAAGGCGAAGATGTGATACCAGTGGTTGAACGTGTTGATGCAAATGACTTGGATGTGCCAACATTCTTACGCAAGCAACAAGTCGAAAAGCAACTACGCTAAATCCAGCAACAAACCTAAAAATACAAACTACCCAGTTTCTCTTAGAGAGGCTGGGTAGTTTTTTTGTATACTATGTATAGTAATAGGTATCGGGATTCATACGTGATAAAAGAAACACTATTTTTTGGCTCAACACAAAACAGCTATGAACCTGCCTTGTTTCATGGAAAAACCTTATTAAACCACGAGCCATTTGCCGCGGTAGGTAAACAACTTGGTTTGAAGCAATTGGTTTTTGTGCACCAAGTGCACGGCACCGATGGCTTGGTTCTGACCCAAGCAGCTGCGCACAAAAAAACCCCATCTTTTGTAGTTGAAGCAGATTATTTATTAACCAATGTGCCGGGTATCGGTTTAGGCGTTTCTACCGCCGATTGCTTGCCGGTGGTGATGTTTGATCCGGTAAAAAGTGTTGTTGGTGCCATCCATGCCGGGTGGCGTGGTGCTCGCTCGAATATTATTGGACGAGCCATTGAGCGTGCGCAGGAAGAATTTGGCAGTTGTGCCGCAGATTTGGAATTTCATTTTGGCCCAAGCGCGCATGGCTGTTGCTACGAGGTACAATCACCATTTGCCCATGAGTTTGCGGCATATCCTTTTGCAATAAAAGCGTTTCGAAAAGAGGGTGATCGCCTATATTTTGATTTGCCTACTTTTGCGGCATTACAACTTCAATCTCTTGGCGTGAAAAAGATTAACAAACACAAAGATTGTACGGTATGCATTCCTGGATATTGCAGTGTTCGCAAAAATGCATATTCACCACAACGTCAAATGACAGTGGTCACATTAGCGAATTTCTGATACTTTCAAAGCTCGGCTAGCCCTATTACGTTCGTCAGGAAAAAGAGATCATGATAACCAGATTAATTGCAGCTGTTTTTGGCACAGCTAATGCTCGTAAACTTAAATCTATTGAGCCAACCATTCAATTGATTAACTCGCTTGAACCATCAATCAGCCAGTTAACTGACGATCAACTCACAGCCAAAACCGCAGAGTTTCGCCAACATTTGGCCAATGGTCGGCATCTTGATGATATTCTGCCAGAAGCTTTTGCCGTGGTACGTGAAACGGCCAAACGAAAACTCGGTATGCGCCATTTCGATGTGCAGCTGATAGGTGGCATTGTGTTGCACCAAGGCAAAATATCTGAAATGAAAACGGGTGAAGGTAAAACATTAACGGCAACATTGCCACTCTATTTAAATGCATTGGCTGGCAAGGGCGCACACCTGGTGACCGTAAATGATTATCTTGCGCGTCGCGATGCTGAATGGATGAGCCCAATTTACACGCATCTTGGTTTATCGGTTGGTGTTTTACAAAATAGCATGGCCGATCACGAACGTAAGGCAGCATATCAGGCCGATATCCTATATGGTACTAATAGCGAGCTTGGCTTTGACTATCTGCGCGACAACATGAAATTCCGCTTAGAAGATTACGTGCAGCGCGAGTTGAGCTACGCCATTGTTGATGAAGTGGACTCTATTTTAATCGATGAAGCACGTACACCGCTTATCATTTCTGGCTCTACTGACGAAGGAAGCCGCTTATACCAAGAAGCTGACAAGGTGGTAGGCCGCTTGAAGGGGCCCGAAGATTACGAAGTTGATGAAAAGCAACGCACGGTGCAATTGACTGAAGTGGGCATCGATAAGGTTGAACAAGCGCTTAATGTTAAAAATATTTACGATATTACCAATATCAATCTGTTGCATCATGTAACCCAGGCGCTGCGTGCACACGTCATTTTCAAACGTGACGTTGATTATATCGTGCGTGATGGCCAAGTATTAATTGTTGATGAGTTTACGGGTCGCATATTAGCCGGCCGCCGTTATAGCGATGGCTTACACCAAGCCTTGGAAGCAAAAGAGGGCGTGGAGATAGAGCGCGAAACGCAAACCTTGGCGGCAATTACCCTGCAAAACTATTTCCGCATGTATAAAAAGCTGGCTGGTATGACAGGTACGGCAGCGACGGAAGCAGAAGAGTTTTGGAATATTTATAAATTAGATGTGGTTACCATACCAACCAATATGCCGATGATTCGCATGGACAAAGAAGATCTTATTTTCTTAACCAACCGTGCAAAGTACAAAGCAATTGTTGATGATATCAAAGAGCGCCATGCAAAAGGGCAGCCGGTGTTGATTGGTACCATCTCAGTTGAGAACTCTGAACTATTAAGCCAAGTGCTCGCCTCATATAATATTGAGCATGATGTGTTAAACGCGAAAAATCACGCGCGCGAGGCTGAGATTGTAGCGTATGCCGGTGAGCCATCGCGCGTTACCATTGCAACCAATATGGCTGGCCGTGGTACTGACATTAAACTTACCTCTGATTCACGCCAAGCGGGTGGTTTATACATTCTTGGTACCGAGCGTCATGAAAGCCGACGTATTGATAATCAGTTGCGCGGTCGTTCAGGCCGGCAGGGCGATCCAGGAGAATCTCGCTTCTACATTTCATTGGAAGATGATCTTATTCGCCGTTTTGCTGGCGATACGATCAAAAATCGTATGGCGAGCTGGGGTATGAAGGAAGATGAAGTTATCGAGTCAAAGATGGTTTCCAATATCATCGAGTCGGCTCAAGAAAAAGTTGAAAAGCACAATTTTGATATTCGTAAACACACCCTTGAATATGATGATGTGCTCAATCAGCAGCGGTTGGTTGTGTACAAATATCGTCGTGAGATATTAGATGGGCTACGTGTGCATCCGCAGCCGCAGGAAAATGCTGATGAGGCTGTCAAGATTCCGCTTACGCATATATTGATTAACGATCTTATTACTGGTGCGGTGCAAGATGTGTGTGCGCGCATCGTAACCAGCCGCACGCTGACTGCTGAAGAGGCTGGCAAAGTGATGCTTATGGTTGCGCATTTAGTTGGTCGCTCTCCCGATCAGCTTGCGGTAAAGCTGAGTGGTGGTGACAGCGAACTATTCCAAAAGGAAGTTATTGACTCTGTGTTGAAGCAATACAAAACGTATCGTGAGCAACAAAAGCCTGAAATTATCGAGCAAGCTGAACGATGGATGTTGCTCGAAACAATCGATCAGGCTTGGAAGCAGCATATGCTGAATCTTGATAATTTGCGCGAAGGTATTGGGTTGCGCAGTTGGGGCCAGAAAAATCCGTTGATCGAATATAAGCGCGAAGCGTTTGATATGTTCCAAGAGATGATGACACAAGTTCGCTTGGAAGCGGTGCATCATGTGTTCCATCTCAATCTTGAACGCTTTGATCAAACAACATTAGAAGAGCGCCGTGAACGCGAACTTGAACAACTCAACATGGTCGGCGCTGATTCACAGGGAAGCTCGGAAAGCTCTATTCGATCAGAAGCCAGCGCTGAAGATAAAGTAGGTCGCAATGATCCATGCCCGTGCGGTAGTGGCAAGAAATACAAAAAATGCCACGGGCAGGGTTAATTTTCTATCCATATTGCTGTCGCAAAAGAGCTACAACGTCATCGTTATTGACGATCTGCTGCACAATTAGAAAGCAAATTATATTTCGTGGACCTGGATATAAAAGCTGATTTTGCCGATAATGCGACGCTTTCTACTATTTTCAAATTGCAGCACGTAGAAGCGGTGATCTATTACGCATCATTGATACATGTTGGCTTATCTGCACAGGCGCCCTATAATTTTTACCACAATAATGTGGTTGAGCACGTTATTGCCGATGCAGCGCCTGCGTAGGTTTCAATATGTTTCATTATGATTCGATCTGCTTATGCATATGCATACATTTCATCTCATAATTATCTAACTTCGGTGCTTTTATTGAGCTCTCTTGAATTCATAAATGAGCCATCATCATCATCATACATGCCATCATCAGCTGCCGCATCACCTTTTATCGGTGATTCAGCGCACAAAGAGAGTGGATTTGATGACGCGGCTTGGAGTGGCGTTGGCACAAAGGTAAAGATTTGCGGCTCTTTCAATCTGCTTGATTGAGGGCTGTGCCTGGGAGTTGCACCATCGGGCGTTTCTGTTTCCTCGGTTCTATTTGTGTCTTCGATGTGAAACTGCGTCGGCAATTTCAGCGGTGGTATGGCTGTTGATGATTGTTTGCTTTGTTTAGCATCACGCGGTTGCTGCATTTCTTGGACAACAGCCGCTTCAAACTTTTGCGTGCGAGGATCAAGAATTTTTTTTCGCAGCTCTGCAAGCTTATTTTCATTGGCCATTATTTTGTGGAGTAATGAACCTGCGTAACCATCTAAATCATTATGATCTGATAGGCTGAGCTTGCTCATTGAATCGCTTGCAAGGGCAGTGGTAAGATCTCTTATTGCTTGCACGATGTGCTGGTTGCGTTGCACCAGCATGCGATGCTCAGTTGATTTCAGATGCCCTTTTTGATTATAGGCTTGAATACGAGCCTCAAAATGCTCCTGTTCTTGATGCAGCTGACCGCTGAAATTAACAAGAGCCGCCTTGGCTTCTTCGGCCGAATCGGTTGGTAGCATGTTCAATTTTAATATTGAGCTCTTTGTATTGCGTGTGCTGAATTGTGAGGCGCTGGTTTTTTTTTCGTTATCGTGCACTGATTCATCATCCGATGAAGCTTGATTGTCGTCATCTATTTCTTCCTCTGAATCTTCAACATCTGAGCTCGGCGCACGATTATTTGCGCCGGATGCTGCATGTACGTTGCTTGGTGCCAGTATGGCTGAAAATGGCTGTGCTTCTTGTTGCTGGCGAAGGGGTATTTTTGGTTCGGTGCATTTATGTACTGTTGCAGGAGCTGTATCATCAGTTGATGTTGGTGTTGTTTTTTTATTTTCTTTTTTCTCGGCGATCAGCTGCCAGAGCCCTGCAATACCGAGCCCAACACCAGCAGCTACCATAGCGGCGCTGCGCCAGAAGCCAAAAGTGTGCGCAGAACTGTTGGCGTGGATGGTATCGAAATCGATCACCATGGGTTGCGGGATATGTATCTGATCTTCAATGATTGGCAGAATATCGATGAGCGGCAGTGTAAGGTCTGTCGCTTGAGGCTGTGCTTTTGCAGCATCATGCTCAATAATGCTGTTTGCTGTGGCTTCAACGTTGGTTACTGTTTCTGTTTGAGGAAGATACACTACTGGTGCTATTGGTTCGGCTGGTGGGATGACGGTAATGATCGTAGTTGCAGGTATATCAACCGGAGTTGTAACTGATACTTGAGCAGAGATAGGAGCAGCGCTCAGGCAGGTAGAGATTCTTTTATAGATAACATTTCGATTGCCGCCCACGAGTGCATCTGCAGCTTTTTTAATGCGCGATGCATAGTTGCCGACTGCTTCATCTGTTGTCCATGCATCGAGCATGCTGAGCAGAAGTTTTTGGCGATCAACAACACGCGCTGCCGGAAGTGTGCTGATGCAGTTCATGGCTGAATCATAATCAGCAGAATCAATGAAGGCCTGAATTTCATTGTTGGTATGTGCCGTCAATGAAATACTCATCCCAACGACGATGAGCAGCTGTATCTTCTTCATGCGTATCCTTTAAACAGAGACTGAAACTTTGCCCCAGAGTGTCCATCGATGCATGGCGCTATTGTCTGGACCAAATTGATAACCGCCACCAATGGCAGCAAACCAAGGGAATTCAGTATCCATATCTTGATAACCAAGGGTGCCATAGCAGGTAAATGCACAATAAAATGGATGGAGCGCTGATTGAATATCTAGATCTTGTTCGCGGATAGGGCGGAATATAAGCGTATTATCTGCTGTGCTTGCATGTAAATGAGCTAAATCAGCATCAGGGGCTATTAATTCATAATTCCAACTATGCATGTTTGCATTGCTCATACTATCAGCAGAATTTTTTTGCAGTTCTGGATTGGCTGCTGCTGCACCAGCAATTGCAGCACTTTCTTGCCATTGGCAGACCGGATAGCCATCTTCTGCATTGCGCATCAATGAATGTACGCCAGCTTCAAACATGAAATTTTCTGACCAATCGGTGGTGAGAGCCGTGTTGAATTGGAAGAGCCCGTGCGGACTAATTTTTAAATCTTGCGTCAAGAGATTAATACCAGGGCTTGTGTGCGTGGCAGAGGCAGAGTCAAAAATATTAATGTATCGACTCCAGGGTTTATTACGTAGATCAAGTAAGCGCCGTTCAGTGCTTTCAAATAGATAGTTGTTATTTGATTCAATATTCAGATACATATGCGCCGTGTCCTCATCATTTTCCCACAAGAAAAATGTGGCGGCGCCACCCCAGATTAAGCCCCAGTGGCGATTTCGACCAATAATTGGTTCAAACAAAAATTCACCATGCGGGCGATTGCCGGTAGGAATGATACAGCCAAGGTAGCCACCAAGGCTGCTTATGCAGGTGCGCATTACATCATACCCTACACGAATTTCCATATCGGCGATTCCTTTTTTTTCCAAACCACATGGAGAGATTTTGCCATACTCCCACTGACGATTTAAAAATGCTTCGGTCATGTTGTGCGCGGTTCCTGGCAGTGGCGTGCCGCTCGTGATGACATGCTCTTCTAGGTTTACCGAATTTCTCACGCGTACAATTGGGATGGTGATGTCAAACCAAAATCCTCTGCGCAAACAAAAGGATAGGTTTTGGCGGTAGTTCAATGCGCAACCGACCGATGTTTGCTCAGGCTGCAGGCTGACAATACTTTGAAAATTGTGATCAACAGTTTCGATATTGAAATTGCGTGCGATTAGATCGTATGTATTATCTTTAAATGCCTGCGCACCACCTACAAATTCATTGGGTGGCGTAGAGAGTGGATCTGGCACGGTGTTTGGCCCTTCGGCAACCATTAAATATTTTTTGTGATCAGGAAAAAAATAGCGAGCCAATTCATCTGCATTGGTTGAACCGCTCCCAAATACAACTGCTTGGAATGATGCCTCAAAGCTATCCATGCAGGCAATCATGCGGTCAGTTCTATAAAAGCTAATATGCTCAGGGCTGCCGGTACTATATTGTGGGGTTGCAGAAAAAAATGTTTTGGACGTGGCTCCTGAATGCGCTGATGATGATCCGCAAATCAGGAACGTGAAAATGAGCGCTGAACTTTTTTGCGCATGCAATTTGAGCATACTAATCCCTTCAAAAAACACCCAAGAAGGCCGATGTTACATTTATTTAGGTAATTTCGAATGATCAGTATATAGGATCACGTAGGTTGTCGATAGGTCGCTTTTTTATTGAGCGGCGCGTTTACGAAGCTGAGACATGATCGCATCGTTCTTTTTAATATGCTGCTTGAGATCGGTAATTCTCTGAATAAGCGAGGCACGTTCTTTTTTAGTTACGTCAGCAATAGATGCGGGCACATTGAATATGTCCACTGTTTCATGGAGCTTGTTCCATCTATTTTTAAGTTGCACCGTATCGGCCGCGAACTCATGAAGCATATCTTTGGTGATTGGTTCCTTTTGAGCAAGCAATCGTGTCGTAGATCCTTCAAACTCTTTTTGCAATGCGGCAATGGCGCCGAGATCGCTCTCTGCCAGCTTTATAAAGCGGTCAAAGAGTTCTTTTGCCGTTTTAGTTAAAATATCAAGAGGATATAAATTTTCGCCTATCAGTTGTTTTTCGATGGCTGGTGACTGATGTAAGATATCATCTACCGATTTAAAGCTGAGGGTGCGTTCAAAATGTATGATTTGCTTATTTGCGGCAATCAAGGCTTGCAATGTAAGTGGTATGGTGTTCACAGCGCTTAGATATTTATTGATGTTCCGCGGAAAACCCGCAACAATCTTCTCTTTATATTTTTCAACGTAATTTGCATATTCTTTACTGCGTACAGGATGATTCTCTTCTCGAGCTTTTTCCTCAGCCTCCTTCTTTTTCTGTTCTGGTTGAGCAGATTCCAGGTCTCCTTCTTCTCTCATTTGAGGCTCTTGTGGAGCCGAGGCGGCTTGATCTTCTGGCTTTTCAGGCTGCGCACCTGGTTGAGCGAGCCAGCTATGGAACCAGTTCCATAACCAATGCAATCCTGCAGCACCAACGCCCGCTGCCACCAACATGCGTGCTGCTGCTGAATTATTCCAATCATTTTCATTTGCTGCTCTGTTTAATGCGTCATCAATTTCTTGGATGTGTGGTGCTGGCAGTTGATTAATTTGTGTGCGCAGTGCGGGTGGTATATCAGGTTCATCTAAAGCATAATCAAGCATGGCGGATCGTTTAACGGGCGGTATTGGAGCAGCTCTCGGTGCTGCGGCACTTTTTTTATTTACCAGTTGATAGAGCTCTTGTGCATGACCGAGCGCTAGGTTGCCGCGAGCTTTTTCTTTGATCTTTTGGGCAAGTTCTGGTTGTGTGGTAGGGTCCCATTGTTTAATAATGGAAATGAGTAATTTCTTTTTTTGCTGCCACTGGGTGCGCGGCATACGGCCAATTTCATCTAAGGCACCGGCAAGGTTGCCCGCTTGTATAAGATCTGTTGCGGTTGCATTCGATGCAGCCAAATTCAGTGAAAATACGCCTATCAGACTTGTTATAAGTAATTTCTTCATTGCTTCTCTCCGTTTTTCCTTCTTTGGCTCTTATCCTAAAGGATATTACGCGTGAAAAGCAATAAAAAAGGCCTTCCCTGGTGTAGGGAAGGCCTTTTTAAAGACGATAATATTTACCTATGTAATCTTACCGCTGTTTTTTGCGTTGCCGTTCATATCCAGCAATCTCTTTTTTGATCGCAGGATATGCCGAAGCATAATAGCTTGCTGTTTTTCCAAACCGATCGGTTAAGGAAATATCGGCACCATGTTGCAAGAGCATTGACGCAATATCAGAATTTCCTTTCGTGGCAGCCCACATCAGAGGAGTCATCTGATCGCTATCGCGCTGATCCACATGAATGCCTTTTTGGTCAAGCACATATGCGGCAACTTTTTGCTTGTCGTGATATGCCGCTAAGTTCAGCAATGATCCACCACCGTGCAATGGTGCGTTGAGTAATTCAGGATGTTGTTGCAAAAGCTTCTCTATCTTTTCGGCATTATCTTTATGCAATGCTGCAATAAGGTCTGCTTTGGTTTCCTGACTCATAGTTACCTTGGCTGGTTGCTTTTCTGCCAGTGCAGCTTTTTGTTCACCTTCTTCTTGGATGGTAGGTAAGCTTGGGCTGAACCGGCCAGATCTTTTGCCAGCGGCATGCACACAGAGTGGTGTAAGTGCTAAAATTAACAGTGATCTCTTCATAGTATTTCCTAGAGAGACATACCTATTTTGCCCCATACAGACCAACGCTGCATGAATGTATTATCAGATCCCAACTGATAGCCGCTGCCCACAGCTGCAAACCAAGGATAATTTGCATCATTGTTTTGGTAGCCTAATGTTCCGTAGAAGGTGAAACCACCGGTAAACGGATGCAATGCAGATTGCAAGTTGAGGTCAGCAAGCTTAATGGTTCTATAGACTGGCGTGTTAGCCGCAGGGTCTACATGCAACGCTGACATGTCAGCATCATCATTGATTAAATCATAATCCCACATGCGCATTGTTGCATTGCTCATTGAGGTTGCTGGGGTAGCTGTTGCAGACTTTGTGCCAGCAATTGCAGGGCCTTCCTGCCAGCCACCACATAGTTTTCCTTGTTCAGCCTGACGGAAGTAGAGTTGGGCACCGGCTTCAAGCTGGAAATGTGGGCCCCAATCGAAGGTGAAGGCTGAATTCATTTGGAATGTACACTGTGGTTTGATCTTCATTTTTTGGGTCAATACGTTGATACCAGGAATCGTTGTGGTAGCTGTTGAATCTGCAAATAGATTCATATAACGGCTCCATGATTTATCACGTAAATCAAATGAACGACGCTCGGTAGCTTGGAATAGATAGTAGTTATTAGTATCTAAATACCAACGGATGTTGGAAGTACCGCATTGGTTTTCCCACACTTCAAACATGGTAGAGCTACCCCATGAGATTCCCCAGTGGTGGTTACGGCCAACGACCGGTTCAAACATGTAACGAGCATTTGGGCGATTGCCGCCAGGGATAATGAAACCAAGCCAGCCACCATAGCTGCACGTACCTTCATTAACGATCTCAAGACCAAAGCGCATTTCAGCATCGCCAACCGCAGTTTTGCCATGGCCGCACGGTGCTATTTTTCCATATTTCCAATCTGGATTCATAAATGCGGCGCGCATATTTGCCGATGTGCCAGGAAGTGGAGCAGATGAGCTGGTCACCTTTTCTTCTAAATGCACACTGTTTTTAACGTGCACTACGGGAATGGTGACATCAAACCAGTAGCCTTTATTATCGCAATGAGAAAGCATTTGAGAGTAGTTTAATGCGGCACCGCCAAATGATTGCTTCGGGCGAATCGCAATGCGGCTCTCAAAGTTATGCTCTTCAGTTTCGATATTAAAGTTACGGGCGAGCAAATCATACGAATCATTCTTGAATGACGGAGAACCACCTATGAATGCGCCGTCAACTGGATTTGGATCTGGGCTTTCTGCAATAACTAAGCAGCTCTTTTGATAGGGTAAAAAGTAACGTGCTAGGTCACTTGAATTGGTGGATTTACCACCAAAGCCAACTATTTGGAAAGAGGCACCGCACCCGTTTTCACGTTCTTGCATGCGCTGATAGCGATACAAGCTTAAATGTTCTGGGCGTCCGGTCGAATAGTGTGGATTTACCGAGAAAAATGTTTTGCTTGTTGCATCATCAGCATGATTATCTTCTGCTTGCATGGTGAACGGCAGCAATAACATCATTGGTAATAGGTTTTTTATTTTCATTTCAAACTCCTATTGTTGTTTGGGGTTAATTACCAGTGGGTTTACTAAACCAGCTTCTGAGCCACGCTAGAATGCCTGGTTTTGTTTCCAATTTTTTAATATGATTTTGTATCCTCTTATATTCCTTCTTTATCCCTGAAATCGGATAGAGATCTTTGCTTACCAACGCGGTATAGAGATCCTGGTTGCTTTCAATAAATTCGGCGTCTTCTTTAAATGTTTGTGCGAGCTGTTTTAATATGGCGGATGCTTTTTTTAGGCTTTTTACCTTGCCATCAGACATGTAGGCATCAAATTCTTCAATGATGCTTTGATAGATGCCATATGGTGGTTGGAGCTCTGCCGCAGAAACAGTTTCATCTGCCGATTCATCTGCTTCAACGATTCCATCGTTTGCTGCCTGTTCTTCTTCAGCCAATACCTCGGTCTCTGGTTCTTCAGACAATTCGATTGAATCCGATGGTATTTCATCAAGCACAAGATCGTCGAGCTCATTAAGCTGAGGCTCTGATGATACAGCCGTCGGCTGCTCAATGCTGACCTGCGCCTCTTGTGTTACAACGCTGACCGCAGGAGCCATCTGCTTATCATTTTTTTTCTTTGGTCTTGGCTTGACCACGACTGGGCTTTGGTTGAGATACGCGTAGAGCGCAGCCTCCTGCCCAGCTTCTATCATTTCTTCCATCTGTTCATCGGTATATGCACCGATAAATGCTGGAAGCAATAACGCATTGATGAATAATGTTTTTTTCTTCATGTGAACACCCTTCATATTGCAGGCTCTTTCCTATAAAGAGACCTGACCTGTCAAACATAATCCTAATTAAACTAAATCCTGTTACACCGATACACCAACTTTGCCCCAAGCAGACCAACGGTACAAGATGGAATTATCTACCCCCCATTGTGAGCTTGCACCGATAGATACAAACCATGGATAGCATGCCTTCTTATCTTGCCAGCCAAACGTTCCATAAATTGTGTGACCTAATGTGGTTGGATGAAGCGCAGATTGAATATTTAAATCTTCAAATTTAATTGGTCTGAAAATATAAGTATTGACCCCAACGCCCGTGCAATCATTGGTGAATACCGTTTTTGATTGATCAACGTCATCTGAAATTAAACCATAGTCCCAGGTATGCATATTCGCATTGCTCTCAGTACGGGTGGCAATATTGTACGGTGTCGTTGGCGTGCTTGGCAGGGCGGTACCAGCAATACCAGGCCCCTCAACCCACGGGCAGGCCAAACGTGCTGATTCTGTTTGACGAGCAAATAGTTGTGTACCAACTTCAAAGATGAAATTTTCACGCCAGTGGAATTCCCACGATGAATTTATTTGGTATAAGCCGCGCGGGCGAACCTTCAATTTTCTCGTGAGCACGTTAATACCTGGGATGGTTGTTGTAGCCATAGAATCGGCATACATATTAATGTAACGGCTCCATGATTTATCTCGAAGATCAAACGAGCGAAATTCGCTTCCTTCAAACATATAGTTGTTGTTCAAATCAATGTTGAGTCGGATGCTTGAATCACCGACCTCGTTTTCCCAGAGGAAAAAGGTGCCTGAGCTACCCCAAATAAACCCCCAGTGATGGTTGCGACCAATAATTGGTTCCCATAGATAGTGACCATGCGGGCGATTGCCAGTAGGGCATACTACGCCGATAAAACCACCATATCTGCAGGTGTGGTGACGTACTGAGTCACGACCAATACGAATCTCAATATCCGATACGCCGGTTTTGCTGCGGCCACATGGCGCAATTTTCCCAAACTTCCATTCTGGATTCATGAATGCCGCGATCATGTTTGCATTGGTGCCGGGTAACGGTTCGCCCGACGTGGTGATTGATTCATGTAAATTAACCTTATTTTTCACCCACAACACTGGTAAGGTGAAATCAAACCAATACCCTTTGTCTGGATAATGTGGTTGCAAACTTTGACGGTAGTTGAGACCAACACCGGCAAACGATTGCTGCGGCTTTATCCAAATTCTACTTTGATATGAGTTTGTGGTGGTGGCGATATTAAAATTTTGCGCAAGCAAATCATATTTATCAGCTTGATACGCAGCCGAACCACCAGCAAAGCCAATCACGTTGCCGAGTCCGCCAAGCACTGGTGCTGGGCCTTCAGCAATGGTCATGTAGTTTCTTTGGAATGGGAAAAAGTAACGGCCTAATGCTTCAGGATTGTTTGATTGGCCACCATAGGGCACGATCTCAAAAGACCCTTTCACACCACCTTCTCGAGCCATCATCCGATCGGTGTGATAAAATGATAGAAACTCAGGTCTACCGGTAGAAAATTGTGGGTTTACCGAGAAAAATGTTTTAGAGGTCGTTGCATTGGAATGATGATCCTCATCTGCCTGTACAACACAGGCAAGCATGAGCAAACCTATGGCGAGCGATCGCTTGTTGAATTTCATACGTAATCCTTTTTTTGTACCCATAATCACCCTAATAAATAACTCAAAAGTATGGGAAGCTTCGAGTATCTAAAAGCGTCTCATGCGCGAATGTTTAATGCTCTTACTTTAGTTGTAGCATTAGGTCGTTTTTCATTGCAATGTTTTCTTATTAACGCAGCCATTTTATGCGGTTCGTGCGATTAAACATTAAACGACTTATTCTGTTTTCTTGATGTCTTCAACTATTTTATTTGCTATTTCCAGATCAGCTCCTGACAGAAGTTCGCCGGCCCGGGCATACATGCTGCTAGCATCAACTTTTGTATATGGTGTGCCTCTAATAGTTATTGGTAAAGCCAATGGCATGCCTTTGGCTGGTTGTGTCTTATCGCGCCACATGTCAGCTATTCTCTCAAAGACAGAGAGGCGATTTTCCTTCTTGATGCTTGCAAGTAATATAAATGCCTGGCCATACTCACCTTTACCTATGAGTTCGAAGGCTGTGCGTGCATTTGGATCAGATTCAACCGCCTTCAAGCTGAGCTCTATTTGTTGCTTGTCAAAGGTGGAAAGATTGTTTGTCAGTTCGCTGATTTCTTTTGCACTCACACTATTTTTTGCGACATCCCATCGTTCAATAATCTGCAGGAGCAAATTTTTGCGATTGCCAATGCGAGCGGCGCTGATGGATTTTAATGCGCCCGCAAAGTTTCCTTGGCGGATCATCTGTGCCGCATCAACCGCATGTTGATCTGGTGCTTGGCCTTTTGGTATTAAGGGGCTTGTTGGTCGCGCAATTGGTTGTGCTGCAGCCTTTTTTATACAGGCAGCTATGGGTGCTCCCGTTTTCTTCGCCTCGTGAACGCATTGAACTGTTTGATACAGTTGTGTTAATGGATACAGGCCGCGGTCGCGCAGTTGTTTAAGGATGCCGACCAGTTGTGTTTCGCTTGAAACAAATACGTTGGCATCTTTAATAAATTGAATGACGAGATTGGCAAGTCCGGTTACTGCTTGGCCAACGTCGTTGTTTTGTATTGCTTGGTCAATAGTCGGAATTGCTACATCTAAATAATATTCCTGAATTTCCGTTAATGTTCGTGCATTGCCAGAGCCGAATGATGCTTTTAGATCGTGCAGAGGATAGAGCCCCCAATCATGGAGCGCAGCGGCTATCTGCGTATGTTCTGCTGTGCCAAGCTCTTTTTCATCATTCTGGATTTGGAAAACTAAACGTTGAATAATGTTTTTAGCCGTGCCATGGTTTCCTGCTTTTAAAGCAGCATCATATTTTTGTATGGCCTGATTATAATAATCATTCAGCGACTCATTTTCTGTGCGTGCGGGCAATACTGATTTAAGTTTTGCGCCGGCCTTTGGTATGCCAGATGTTTTTGGAGCTGCTGGCGGCGCTGGGGGTGCTTCAGGCGCTACCGGTACCGATGGCTCTTGGGGAGCTTCAGCTACAAGTGGTGGAGCTGGTGGTATTGGTGCGCTTGGTTGTGCTGGTGCTGATATCGGTGCCACTACTGGCGCTGGTTGTTGTGGTTGGACTGGTACGCGCACACCACCTGGCGCTGCAGCTGCTGGGTGGGCGGCTAATTTCTTTTTTACGGCGCTTTCGATTTTATGAGCTTCAGCCGATGGCAGTGACTGATGCGCGCGTTTCGTAATTTGTTCTGCCGATACAGCTGGTTGGGTAGGATCCCACGCTTTCACAATGTTTTGCAATACTTTTATGCGGTTGATCCCGCTCACATCTTCCGTGTGTGCTAAAGCGCCCGCGAGATCATGCTGTGCAATGCGGTTGTTTATCTGTTGCAAAGAGTCGCCATACAATACGACTGGCGTTATGAGCATGAGTAATGTTAATTTCTTCATTTCTTTCCTTTGGTGTTAATTTCGGCTCACGGTGTTATAGGGAAATGCCAACCTTACCCCACACCGACCAACGGCGCATCAGGGTGTTGTCTGCCGCCACTTGATAGCTGGCGCCGAATGCCGTGAACCACGGGAACTCAGCATCTTTATTCTGATAGCCTAAGGTGCCGTAGATGGTATGACCACCGCAGAATGGATGGAGTGCTGATTGTATATTGAGGTCGCACTCAGTAATCGGGCGATATACCGGTGTATCAAGAGCTGGCACCGTATTTAAGTTGCCCATATCAGCATCATTTTCAATTAATCCGTAGTTCCACATCTTCATGGTTGCATTGCTCATGCTTCGTTGTGGCGGTAAAACGCTATTGCCGGCAATTGCTGGGCCCGTTTGCCATCCGCCACACAGTCTTCCTTCTTCAGCTTCACGGAAGTACATATAATCACCAACCTCAAACTGGATGTTGCATCCCCAATTGAAGGTAAGGCTGGTATTAATTTGATAGGTACCGTGCGGAGAAATTTTCATATTTTGCGTCAGCACATTTATGCCTGGTATTGTGGTGGTAGCATTAACATCGGTATACAGATTAATGTAACGGCTCCACGATTTATCCCAAAGATCAAATGAACGTCGTTCTCTGCCTTTAAAGAGATAATAGTTATTCATATCCAGGTTAATGAAGATATTGTTGTTGCCATCGCAATTTTCCCAAAGACGGAATGAACCAGCGCCACCCCAAATAATACCCCAGTGATGGTTGCGGCCAACGACCGGTTCAAATAGGTATTTGGCATTGGGGCGATTGCCACCAGGAATAATGAAACCAGTAAATACATCCAGCAAGCAAGCTTCGCCATGAACGAAATCACGACCAATGCGAATTTCTGCGTCAGCAACGGCAGTTTTGCCACGGCCGCACGGTGCTATTTTTCCATAGTTCCAGGCGGGATTCAGAAAGGCGGCACGCATATTAACCGAGCTTCCTGGCAATGGTATACCTGTTGTGGTAACCCGTTCTTCTAAATTAACTTTGTTTTTTACATGCAAAACCGGAACGGTAACATCAAACCAAACACCGCCATTATCGCAGCCACAGATATTAGCTTGGCGGTAGTTGAAGGCGCCACCGACATAGTTTTGTTCCGGTCGAATGAGAATGGTGCTTTCAAAGTTTCTATCGTAGGTGCCAATGTTGAAATTTCGTGCCAGCAAATCATAGGCGTCATCTTTAAATGCGGCTGCACCGCCAGGGAATACACCACCGGAGGGTTCAGGATTTGGACCTTCAGCTATTTTTAAACAGGCCTTTTGGTAAGGGAAGAAGTAGCGCGCAAGACCGCGATCATTGGTTGATTTACCGCCAAAAACAACTGCTTGAAATGAACCTTGCACCCCATTTTCGCGTTGGTGCATACGATTTTCACGATACAGGCTGAGATGCTCGGGCCGACCAGTAGTGTATTGTGGGTTTACGCTAAAAAATGATTTGCCCGTGGCGTAGTCTGTATCTTTGTCTCGCGCAAGAATGGTGAGAGGCAATACCATGAGACAAGCCAATAATCTTTGTATGTTACGTTTCATGAAATTCCTTTTTTGTGGTTCATTACTATCTTTGTTGTACCACGCCAACCGCATCAATCGCAATGATGATGGTCAAAAATGGCATTTAGACTTTTATTATATTGCTTTTGCGGCTAACATACGCGTGCTATGAAAAGATTAAATGATCTATTTCTCCGTTCCAGCACTGGCCTCCTATTTTGTTCTGTGGTGGTTGGCTCATTTTTTTGGCAGCCACCGTTGTTTTCTTTGTTGATGGCATTGGCCGGTATCATCATGGTGTACGAATGGTATCGCCTTTCGACGACTAAACGTGTGTTGATGGCAACACCGGTATATCCGATAGCCCCAACCCTTTTTATTATTTTTCTAAATCAGAACGGCGATAGTCGCCACCTGCTTATATACCTGTTTTCAATTATTTGGGCTTTCGATACAGGGTCATATATTTTTGGTTGTGTGATTGGCCGCACAAAAATTGCCCCCATGATTAGCCCAGGAAAAACGTGGGAAGGGGTGGCCGGTGGGTTGGTGTTTGCTTTACTTGTTTTCTATGCAGTCTATTTCATTCGATGCTACACATTGGCAACCTTGCCACACATCGATCCTTTCGCGCACTCAGTACTGGTGATTGGCATCTGCGCCCTCGGTCTTTCGGGCGATTTGTTTGAATCAGCAATGAAAAGATCGGCTCACGTTAAAGATTCAGGTTCGTTGCTGCCGGGGCACGGGGGTCTGTTGGATCGCTTTGATGCGATTTTATTCCCGGTGATTTTGTTTTATCCGCTCAGAGATATTTTGGTCAAAATGCTTATTTAGATAGAGTGTTAAAATAAGTTGGCAAACGGTCTGCTTGGATCAGCAACGCTGCTTGCATCAAGTCCATGAGCCACCAGAATTTCACGAATCTCTTCTGCGGTTGTTTTGCCTTCGATGCGCTGGCCTTCAACGGCTCGGCGTGCAAGTTCTGCATCAATTGAGGCAAGTGCTAATTTCTTTTCTTCGCACAGAGTGCTATTCCCTTGTAGTTGCGCTAATTGAATTTCAAGCGAGAGAATACTTGGATTGAATCGTTGCTCAGGAAAAGCGGTTTTCATATGCTCAAGGCGTGTTTCAGCAGCACCAAGTTTGTGACGTTCAAGATAATAATTGAACGTACCCACTTCATGTTCAAACAAGCGGTTGCGGCACAATTTGAAAATTGCGCTTACATCAGGCGCAAACTGCTTATAATCATGGTGAGCTAAAAACTGTTGTGATTGAGTAATCGTTAATTTGGTTTT
>DAIDHG010000006.1 GCA_027452085.1 bacterium | reverse complement strand
CTGGTGTAGCCTTCGCTCTGCGCAATCTCATCTTCATGATGAGGGAAAATGTTATCGACGCCTCCTGTATGCAGGTCAAACTGCTCGCCCAGGTACTTCATCGACATGGCCGAACATTCGATATGCCAGCCTGGCCGCCCCCAACTCTGTGCATGCCCTGGCCATTGTACGGGCCAGAATGTATCAGGTTCGCTACTTTTCCAAAGAGCAAAATCAAGTGGATTTTTCTTATGCGGATTAATCTCCACGCGAGCCCCGGCCACGAGATCTTCTAGTTTACGATGGCTCAAAATGCCATAGGAAGGATCTGCATTAATATCAAAATATACATCGCCATCGGCCGTTACATAGGCGCTGCCTTCTTCAATTAATCCAGTAATAAACTGAATAATTTCGGGCATTGTGCCAGTCACGCGTGGCTCATAGGTGGGCGGTAAGCAATTAAGCGATTCCATATTTTGATTAAATATGTTGATGTATCGATCCGCAATCTCTTTGTAGCGCATTTTATCACCAAATTCTTGTTGCGCTTTATTGAGGAGCTTATCATCAATATCAGTAAAATTTCGTGCGTAGTGCACCTTGTATCCCATGCAGGTTAATAGGCGATAGAGCACATCAAATAACACATATACCCGACCGTGGCCCAAGTGTGGCAGGTCATAGGGCGTGATGCCGCATACATACATGGTCACGCGATCGCTCTTAATTGGTGTGAAGAGTTCTAATGAACGGGAAAGGGTGGAGGTGATAAATAAATTTTTTTGTTGCATGAGATCCTTTTTATATCAAAACGGAGCTCAAGCTTAAATCAAATTAAATGAAAAAGGGACTCTGTTATCAGAGTCCCTTTCTTGAAAATGTTAGTTGGCTTTTAGCTAAATAAGGTAATACCTTGTTCTGCCAAGATATCTTCAGCCACATTGGCCGTGGTTGAACCTTCTTCGATCTTGTGCGGTCGAACCAGCTTGCCATCGATCTTGAGAATTTCCATCTTGTAGTTCTTATACACACCATTGGTCTCTTTCTCAAGCTCGATAAGCTCAGGAAAGTGTGTAGAAGAAATAACCATGACATCTGCATAGTTTGCTAGGCCAAGGAAATATTTTCTTGCCAGCGGTACTGCGGTTTGTGGGCCGGTAGTATGGAATATCTCATCGATTACCACAAAGCAACGTTCACCTGGTTTGAGTGATAAGATAGATTTCTGAATCTCATCGATATTAATAACTTCAGCTTTGAAGTGTGAGATGCCGTGCTCAACATCATCTTTAATATTGATGTGGGTACGAATCAACTTAAATGGCGTGAGCTCCATAGATTCACACGGCGCCACACCAAACACATGAGCAAGCAACACACCTTGGAGCAATGAGCGCAAGGTGGTCGATTTACCAGCGGTGTTTTGGCCTGTCAGGATCATGTTGCGGTTTTTGCCTACCGCACCAAGCTCTACCGTATTTGGTACCGGCTTTTTTGTGGTCACTAATGGATTCCAGAAATTGACCGCCTTGAGATGCGGTTGCGATTCATTAGTAAAGTTCACAAAACAATATTTATTATCTTGGCCTTCATACTCTTTGACCAAGGTGGCCATAGAGGCAAGTGCATCAATAGTGCCAAGTGCTTCAAAGGCGTCGCGCAGCTCATATTTAACTTCTTGCATGAGCTTATGCGCCGTTAATACTCGCCCCTGTAGTGATAGCATAGTTGATGAACCGGTAAACGTATCGGTGTTGAGCAAGCGTACGAGCTCGTCAAACTTTTGGTTGCCAGAACCAAATGCCTTATGCAGCTTTTTCAGTTCAAGTGGCATAGCATTACGCAACGCAGCGCTGTGGGTAATCTGGCTGCGTACGTTATCTAAGGCACGAATAACGGTGCCCAATGGAATAAGTTTGCTTTGCAGATAGTTCAATGCTTCAAATTGATATTTTGCATCCTCATATGCGGGTTTTGCAAGGCTTGCCCATATAAAAAGAGTAAGCGCTCCATAGCAACCAATGATATAATTTGTTGCTTTAATTCGGTTTTTTTCAAAGTTATTTAGTTCTTTTTTTGCAGCATCATTGTTTATTTTGTCGTACAGGTTCTTTTCGCTATACATGATGTACGGCATAAAGCAGCCCCTCATCCATGAATAGGATGGCACGCGCTTTGCACGATGATACGTCTCTGCTTCAGGCAAAGTTGCAGCCTTAGCAGCTTCAATCCCGAGCTCTGCCTGTTCTTCAAAGCTGAGATCGTCCATCATCTTTTTGCCTTTTCTTTCATACCATTCATTTGCAAGATCGCACGCCACCAAAAAGCGCGCAATAGTTGAACCTTTTGGTGCTTTTTTTAGAGCCCCAAGCTTGATTGCCGTAATAATGGTTGCTATCGGCACAAGCACCGTCATTGATGCTCCTGCCAAACCAACAGCGTTTGAAAGACTGTTCCAGCGTGTTTTTGCCTCTAAGAGCCACGGATTTTCATTTGAAAAGAGCTTGCTGGTCCAAGCACCAAAATAGAGCTTGGCAAAGTATTCTTCGTATGCCGGGTCTTCATTTTTGAAGTTGAGTAAGTAGACCTCTTCAGCAGTGCCTGCTTGAGTCAATGCCGCATTAATGCGAGCATGTTCTGCAGCGTCAGTTACCAATTCCTTAATCGCTGTTTGGCGGGCCATGGCTACAGCCACATCACCGCCAATGACTAACATTTTACCAAGCACAGCCTCACCAAATGAGGTGTGCGTACGGTTTATGGTTTTTAAAAGATTTGCTTGCTTAAAAAGTTCAAGATCATCCCAACTGTGTTCAGACAGGAAGTTGCTTGGCTGTGTGTTGTCATGCCGAGCCAATAGATCAAAGGCCATTGTTTTCTTCTCAGCCGGGGACATCGGATTGATAGCAAGCTCAGGTTTAGGTTTCTCCTCCTTTTTACCAAATAGAAACCATGATGCTGCTGATTGCTGTTGTTGTACTGCCGATGGCTTTTCTTCATCGGCTACCATGCCAATAGCAGGAAGATAAATTTCTTTGATCTGTTCATACACAGATACATTTTGCGCTTCGGTTTGAGCCGCTTGTGCCGTTGCCGTGGCAATAGCCGGATTGGCAAGCACTAGGCCGAAAAGTAAAAAACTGATGAAACGTTGTATGCAATGCATAACCATATCTCCATAAGACAGAGCTTGAGTAAAGTTTGCCTAGTTTGCTCAAAGCCTTATGGAATGCAATAGGTGAAAAGCATGATTGTATTCTATTTGAATGCAGAAATGTTCAGTATTGGTGGAATTATTGAATATCCTTGCATGGATCGATGGGATCAACCATCTTCACGGGCTTTGGGGCTGGCAATGTTTTGCCGCGGCGATGGCCATAATTAAATGTCTTATGCTGGTCATCAAGCAACGCATAGATTGTCGCATAGTAATTATTAAGTGCCTGTTTCCAAGCGCACCGGTCAATATGAAGCGAATCGCTCGTATCTGTTGGTTCTTGGTCATCAGATCTCGAATCCTCAATGAGTTCAATTTTTTCAGTTGCCGGCTGTTCTGAAGGCTTTTTATTCGTGCCTTTTTGTCGCCGGCGGGCAAGTAAGGCTGCCAGTTGTGCCTTTTTTGCCTTTTCGATCTTCATGGTATCTTTATATGCTTGGCTATAGGCATTTTTAAAAACTTTAATGAGTGCCAGCTTAAAGGTGTTGGGCACCTTGTTTTCTGAGCCATTTATTTTTGACACACTTTTCATGGCCGCATCAATATCTTCTTGTAGATATTTTTTGATCTCATCAGGCTTTGTTTGCATGAGATAACTAATATAGCTGGCAAGCGTGTTGAGGTATTCTTGGCCAAGATTTTTATCCAAGAAATATTGTTTCTGCCACGTTTTAATATGTGCCGGATCGCTGGCAGTAAGCGGTGCACAAGCCACTGAGAAAATAAGCATCATATTAAGGTATGGTATATTTTTCATCTCATTTTCCTTGCGCAAACTGTATGATATAACGATAGAGCAGCCCAAGCGTGGCACCAATAAAAAAACCAATCCCGCAATGAAAAAGCAGCCATTTAAAGTAGCCACTCAGCGGTATATGTTTTGGTAATGGTGGTAGAAACTCTTCATGTTGATGCGCAAATGCTTTAAAGAGCGATGCTTCTGGCCAGTAGTTCAAAAATATGGCTGCGATAGTAAAAAGGGTGCCAAGGATGATGCCGCCAATTATTCCTAATCTGATAACAATACCCATGTACACCCTTTAAGCGATTGGTTAACGCATGTATACCTATTGTGCTACATCAATGAAGGTACCAAAGCGGCCCTTGTAAAAGCAATAGTTTTGTTGATTACACCACTAATGCATCAATAGTTGGCCTTAGTTTTCGAAAGATTTCATACAAATCGAATGAGATCGGCTTGGTATCAGCGAGCGTTGCCAAAAAGTTAGTGTCGCCAGTCCAGCGGGGCAGCACATGCAGATGGAGGTGGCCGGGAATGCTGCCGCCGGCAGGTTTTCCCAGATTGAGCCCAACATTTATTCCTTCGCAGTTTAACTGTGTGCGCATCACGGGAATTATTGCCGAGCTTACCTGTATCAGTTCAATTCTGGCCTCAGGGCTCAAGAGGTGTAAATCGGCGGCATGGGCATATGGTATTACCATAAGATGGCCTGCGTTGTAGGGGTAGCGATTGAGAATAATGGCACAATGAGTAAAGCGACGCAGAATGAAATGTTGTTCATCATGCTCTTCTTCAAACTGCTTGCAAAAAACACATCCCTGGGCAGACGTATCCCCATCGTGCGTGCTGGCATAGGTAGATCGCCAGGGTGCATAAAGTTGCTTCATGATACGATTTTTCTTGGGCTAACAAATTGCAGATACCAGATACCACTCAAAATTAAAATTAATGGTTCAACCGGTAAGCGAAGGCGTGCATAGCCAAAGCCACCACTTGGCACAATAACAAAAGCAATCATCGGCAACACCAGTAACCAAACAATAGTTGTGTTGGCAAGAGGTGTGCGATTTTTAAGATATAGATACAGCGGCTTTAGAATAAATTGATACAGCCCGGCAAAAAATCCAGTCCACACGAATATGAGTGAGATAAATTCAATCCAGCCGAGGCCACGAATCCAGATTGATACCGGTGCTTTATACAACACCTCAACCCAATTCTCGGTCAAGAACTCTTCTAACGGATCATATGCTGATGTGCCATAGCCAATTTTTGCTAATCGATAGGTATAGGGATCAAAGGTCGTTTTAATTACCTGTTGAATCCAATCAGATGCAAAAGCAAACGGATAATTGGTAATCCATGGCCACGCAACGGCGCCGGATAAGAGATGGGGAATGAGTGGCATGCCGGGATTTGCTGCAGCAAAAATGCGCATTCTTCTGCCTAAATCTTGCCCGAGCATATTCATTGCTTGTTGGTAATTTACGCCAGTGACGCGGCGCACAATCTTTGGTGCTGAAAATACCCGCAAATACTCGCCTTGGATGGGGCAAAAAAACCAACTGCCGGTAAGTTTGTAATTACGAATATACCATGGCAACAGCGGCACAAACACACTCGAAAAAAAGATGACGGCCTTTTTCAAACGATCTATAAAATTGATAGCTGGCATGAATAGAATAAATAAAGTTGTGCATTGGCCTACAAAAACACCCATGGGTCTAAACCAGGTGTAAAGAGCAAGGGTAATGCCGGCCAAAAATAGCAAAACATTTGGATTTTCACGCCAACTCTTCCAGCTTCGCTCAACACCGATGTAGGTGCCGGCACGTAACCAGACGCGGTACAGCAACAAAAGAAACAGATAAAAGATTAAGGATGAAAGAGCATCAGTTAATAGGTAGGTTGAGCTGAGCACAAAACCAATGTGCACAACGCTTAAGCATCCTATCGCCCAGGCGAGTAGCCAGCTGCCAGATACAAGAAAGGCAAGGTACAATAATACGATTGGGATGAGCGAGCAAAAGAGAATTTGTGCCCAAATGACCGCATGTTGCGCCGCTTTATTTACATCAAACTCGGTGCGCGGCACTCCTTTCCAGATATAAAATGGCAGCATAAATAATGGGTAGCCTGGTGTGCGCCAAACAATTGGTACACCCTTGGGCGGTGTCATGGTTCCCGTATAACGCAAAATTAATGCACTAAAATTATAATCGGTTGCATCAGGTTGATTATAATATTCACCAGCTTTGATGAAAAAGTTGAATGTACAAGCACGAATGATAAGAGCGGCAAGAAAAAGACCAAATAACGCCTTGTGTGTTGGTTTGCGGTTAAACCAGCTATTTGATGAACCCACATGTGCAAACATGTTTACTCCGTTTTTAAGGAATTCAAAAATTTGATGCCACATCATAGCAACTTTAATCTTGTTGCACACTGTGCTATGTTACGGCCACTTTTTAATGGGTGTATGCCCGCTCAATAAATGAATTGCCATGGAAGCAAAAAAAGTTCTTATCATTGTTGGCACGCGGCCAGAAGGTATCAAAATGATGCCGGTATATTTTGCGTTAAAGCGCCATGGTATCCCAACTCTGCTTGTCTCCACTGGCCAGCATACTGATCTATTGCACGAAGTCTTTACTATTTTCAAGGTGAAGCCTGATATCGATTTGGCGTTAGGTAAACCAAATCAAGATCTTTCGTATCTGACGCATGCGGTACTGACTGCCTGTGCCGATTTGTACAAAAAAGTTGATCCATCATTAGTGTTGGTGCAAGGCGATACCACCACCATTATGGCCGCGGCATTGGCCGCATTTTACCAACAGATTCCAGTCGGTCATGTAGAGGCCGGCTTGCGCACCGGGGATATGTATGCACCATTTCCCGAAGAGCTGAATCGGCGTGTGGTAAGCTTGTTTGCGCAGTACCATTTTGCGCCATCACGATATGCGGTGGAGCATTTAAGCGCTGAGAAAATACCTCACTATAAGATTCATGAAACTGGCAACACGGTCGTTGATGCACTGCACTATATGCTTGATCAGATAGAGCGGGGCATGTTGCAACCAACTGCTGCAATACAAGAGTTGGTCGTGGCGGCAAAAAACGAGCAGCGGAATGTTGTATTATTCACCGCGCATCGACGTGAATCATTTGGCAAGGGATTGGTTTCAATCATGAGCGCAGTGCAGGAATTAGCGGTTACCAATTCGAAGCTTTCTATTATATTCCCAGTGCATCCAAACCCAGCAGTGAAAGAGGCCATTATACAGTCAGGTTTGAATGAAGTTGCCAATATTTCATTGCAGCGGCCAGTGTCATATGTCGATTTGGTATACCTTTTATCACAGGCGGATCTCGTGCTTACCGATTCGGGGGGTATTCAAGAAGAGGCGGTAAGTTTAGGCAAACCGGTATTGATTTTGCGAGAAAAAACTGAACGACCTGAGGGAATTTGGGTGGGGCTTGCCGAACTGGTAGGCAGTGACAAAGCAACCATAATGACAATGGCTGAACGATTCTTGCAGGGCAAAAATATAGGTCATTCGCCGTGCATGGCCTACGGTGATGGTAAAGCTGCCGAGAGAATTGCATCAATAATTTCTACAGCGCATACACTGGAAAGCACACAAAAAGGAACATCATGCAAAAACGTGTGAGCATAATTGGCCTGGGGTACATTGGCTTGCCGACTGCCATTGTGGCAGCGCAAGCTGGGCTTGAGGTAATTGGCGTTGATATTGATGAGACGCGTGTTGCCAAAATTAATGCGGGCCAAGCAGTCATTCAGGAGCCTGGTGTTGCTGAAAAATTATCTGCAGCGATTGGCAATAAGTTGCTGCGCGCTACCACGAGCATTGAGCCGGCAGATTTTCATATCATTGCGGTACCCACACCCTTTTATGAGAATAAAAAGGCCGATCTTTCATACGTAATTGCTGCAGCGGAATCGGTGGCGAGCGTATTGCGCGCTGGCGATACCGTGATTCTTGAATCAACCGTTCCGGTTGGCACCACGCAAAAGCTTGCAACACTTTTTGAAGAAAAAACGACCATTGGCATAGCCGGCCAAGATTTCTTTGTAGCACATTGCCCTGAGCGGGTGTTGCCGGGCAAGATTTTTCATGAATTAGTTCATAATGCACGTATTGTTGGCGGCATTAACCAACTTTCCGTAGAGCGTGCAAAAGAATTTTATAAAAGTTTTGTGATTGGTGGCCTGTATCTGACCGATGCAAAGACTGCCGAGATGGTCAAACTGGTTGAAAACAGTTCTCGCGATGTTGCAATTGCCTTTGCAAACCAAGTGGCATCAATGGCACGGGCCGTTGGCCTGAACGGCTATGAGGTGATCGAGCTTGCCAATAAACATCCCCGGGTGAATATTTTAAAACCTGGCTGCGGCGTCGGTGGCCATTGCATTGCGGTGGACCCTTGGTTTTTAATTGAAGGGTTTCCTGAGCAGACACAATTATTGCTCGCCGCACGAACGGTAAATGATGAAAAACCAGAGGAAGTAACCAGGGCAGTGCAGCAACAGGTTTCTACCGAGAGCACCATTCTTATTTTAGGTGCCACCTATAAGCCCGATATCGATGATCTACGCGAATCTCCTGCGCTGCATATTGCTCAAGCACTCGCTAAAAAATATACGCGTCTTTTGATCTGCGAACCGAACGTGCCAACGGAACAACTCATAAAATATGGGTTTGCTGCCGAACAAATTGTTGATGTAAAACATGGCATTGAGCGCGCTGATACTATAGTGGCATTGGTTGCGCACAGCGCATTTAAATCAATTACCTCGCTGAGAAATGCCAAGAAAATAATAGACTACTGTGGTCTTTTGCATGTGCCACGACCGGATACAAACCAACAAGATCATTTATATTGGCCGACACATGAATCATTTCCAGACCATAGCATACATGCCGATACGAAAGAGCACACGCCATGAAGCAAATTTTTCTAGAAAAAGGTGCGGTAGCGATTAAAGAGGTATGTGAGCCAGCGCTGAGTGAATATGCCGTGCTCGTGCAACTGCATTATTCCTACATTAGTGCCGGCACCGAGTCTGCTACGATTGCTGCTTCAGGATCAGTATACTCGTCAATATTGTCTGATCTGCCCGGCAAAGTTGCCAAAGTGCTCGCCATGGTAAAGGCGCACGGTGTTAAAGGCGCGCGTGCTATTGTCGAAAGTAAATTGGCCGGTGAAATTTCACCGATTGGCTATTCATGCGCCGGGCAGGTGATTGCCGTTGGTGCAAAAGTGACCACACTTCGCGCCGGTGATTTTGTAGCCTGTGCTGGCAGCACGGCGAATCATGCAGAAATTGTATTAGTGCCTGAGCAGTTAGTCGTGCGAGTGCCAAACCAAGAACTATTAAGATCGGCAAGTATTACTACGTTGGGCGCGATTGCATTGCAGGGTATTCGTCGTGCCGAACCAAAACTTGGCGAAACTGTCTGCGTGCTCGGGCTCGGTTTACTTGGGCAATTGACGGTGCAGTTACTCAAATTCTCTGGTTGTCGGGTAATAGGAATTGATCTCTTAGAAGATCGCCTCGCGTTAGCCAAAAAACTTGGTGCGTCAGTTGTATTAAACGGCACAACACAAGATATTACCAAAGAGATTGCTTTTCTCACCGATCATAATGGTGTAGACGCTACTTTAATCACGGCAGCAAGTTCTTCAGATGCGATTGTTCAGCAAGCGATGAATGTAACGCGCAAAAAAGGAAAAGTGGTGGTGGTTGGCGATGTGGGCCTCAAGCTTGAACGCGCGCCGTTTTATCAAAAAGAAATTGACTTTTTAATTTCCTGCTCGTATGGCCCGGGGAGGTATGACGCATCATATGAACAATTTGGCCAAGACTATCCCTATGCCTATGTGCGTTGGACAGAGCGCCGTAACATGCAAGCGATTGTTTCTCTGTTGGCCTCTGGTCAGCTCCAGATTGATGCATTTACCAGTCAGGTTTCCATTGACAAAGCAGCTCAGGGTTATGATCAGATTAAAGAGCGTACGGCATTAGGCGTTATCGTTGCATATCCAACAGCAGTACCAGTAAAAGATGCAGCTACACAACAGCAACCACATACTGTTTCATTGATACAGACGGGCACATTACGAGTTGCGTTTATTGGGGCCGGCGGCTTTGCACGTGGCAAATTGATGCCCACGGTCGCGAGCATGAAGGATGTTCAAATAACGGCTATCGTCGATCCGCATATCGCATCAGCTGTTAACTGTAGCCGCCAGTATAATGCGCCACATGCTCTTGCCGATGATGCCATGCTCTATGAAAAAGATATTGCAGATCTGGTTGTGATAGCATCGCCCCATAAATTTCATGCCGAGCAGGCATTGCGCGCATTACAACATGGTAAAGCGGTGTTTTTAGAAAAACCATTATGTACCAGCCATGAGCAACTGGTGCAGATGCGATCCTATTTGCATACGCATCCAAATGCTCGCTTAACGGTTGATTTTAATCGTCCTTTTTCGCCATTCATGCATAAGGTAAAACAGGTTATTGCCAATCGCAGTACACCATTAATAGTTTCATACCGCATGAATGAAGCCTATTTGCCCAAAGATCATTGGGTGCAAACAGAGCTAGGTGGCGGTCAGATTATTGGGCAGGCATGCCATTTGTTTGACCTGATGTACGATCTTACCGGTGCACAGCCAACGGGCGTATCAGTAAATACGATAAGCCCTTATGGCCAGAATCAGTTCACTACCGACAATTTTGCAACTACCATCACCTTTGACGATGGTTCGTTATGCACCATTTTAATGACGGCATGTGGCAATAAGGCATTAGGCAAAGAGCGCATGGAGCTGAACGTCGACGGAAAAACCATTGTCATGGACGATTTTTTATCGCTTACCGGTTACGGATTGTCTGCTGGATTTAACACGACAGCACGCACTATGGATAAAGGGCATGAGGCATTATTGGTAAAGTTTATTGATGCGGTAAGATCTGGCAGCGCAATGCCAATTTCCTTTGAGCGTTTGCTTTCAGTGTCTGAACTTACTTTAAAAATTGACGAAATGGCGCGCATGGGGCGGCACAAACACGAGGCGCCAACGATGGTGCCGAGCCATCAGGAAATTGAGTATCAAAATTAAGGAATGTATACAAAGGAGTATCAATGACAGCGCAAAAAAATTTTTCAGTTGCAGACCCGGCCAATGATCCGGTTTGCTCCATCATTTTAGCAGGCGGCTCGGGTGAGCGATTGTGGCCCCTCTCACGCCAGCATCGGCCAAAACAATTTCTCTCGATTGATCATGAAAAAAGTTTGCTTGAAGCGACCATCGATCGCATGCAACAATTTATTTCGCCAGAACGCACCTGGATCGTGTGTGCGCAAAACCATGTCGAACACATAACTCATTTAGCCGAAGAGCAAATTGCAAACGTTGTGGTGGAGCCGGTGGGGCGCAACACAGCGCCGGCAGTCTATCTGGTGTGTCGTATGCTTGAGGCATTATATCCGCATAGTGATCCTATTGTTTTTATAGCACCAAGTGATCATTACATTCCAAACATCGCAACATTTTCTGCTTTTGCTTCACATGCCATTGATGTGGCTGCCTTTGAAGATAAAATTGTGTTGCTTGGGGTGCGCCCAGCCTATCCTGCCACATCATATGGCTACATCGAATATAAAAATCAACAAACGTTTCCTCATGCTGTTAATACATTTCATGAAAAACCGACGCTCGAGGTTGCACAAGAATATCTTGCTCAGGGCAATTTTCTTTGGAATGCCGGTATGGTGTGTGCTCGTGTTTCGGTACTTCTTGGAGAATTTGCGCACCATGCGCCTGACGTTGTATCTACCATTGATGCCTATGCGCAAGAAGCAAAGCCGTATGAGCTGGCACCATCAATTTCACTTGATCATGCCATACTTGAAAAAAGCTCTAAATTAGCTGTTTTCCCAGTCGACTTTATTTGGAGTGATGTCGGATCGCTTGATACCTTTGTATCACTGCGCGAGCAATATGCAGCACCGCGCACCTCAGTAATACCTGTCGATGCTAAAAATAATGTGGTAGATGTAGAACATAAATTAGTTGCGCTCGTCGGCGTTGACGATCTATGCATTGTTGAACGTGATGGCATCTTGCTGGTTGCCAAGCGTGATGAGACTGAAAAAATAAAAACAGTGCTCGAGACGCTCAAGCAAAATAATGCGAGCGAATACCTATGATGAAGAAAGCATTAATTACGGGCATTACGGGGCAAGATGGCGCTTATTTAGCTGAGTTCCTGCTTGAAAAGGGATATGAGGTACATGGTATTAAGCGTCGATCATCCTCATTTAACACCTCGCGCATCGATGCCTTATACCATACCTGGGGCATCCCGGGGATGCAAAGCGCTGCTCGCTTTAAGCTTCATTATGGTGATTTAACCGATGCCACCAATCTTATTCGTATTGTGCAAGAGGTGCGTCCTGATGAAATCTATAATCTTGCCGCTCAAAGCCATGTAAAAGTTTCTTTCGAAACGCCTGAATACACGGCAAATGCCGATGCATTAGGAACTTTACGTTTATTAGAGGCTATTCGCATTCTGGGCATGCAGAATCAGGTGCGCTTTTATCAGGCTTCAACCAGCGAGCTGTATGGCAATTTAATGCAGGTGCCGCAAAATGAGCAAACGCCATTTGCACCGCGTTCTCCCTATGCTGTTGCTAAGTTATATGCCTATTGGATCACGGTGAATTATCGGGAAGCATATGGCATGTATGCTTGTAATGGCATCCTATTTAATCATGAATCGCCCTATCGTGGTGAAACATTTGTCACACGAAAAATTACCCGCGCCGTGGCACGCATAAAACTTGGCATGCAGCAGGCCCTGTATCTTGGCAATTTAGATGCCAAGCGCGATTGGGGGTATGCAAAGGATTATATAGAGGCAATGTGGCTGATGCTTCAGCAAGATAAGCCGGATGACTTTGTGATCGCCACTGGTCAAACGCACACAGTGCGTGAATTTGTAGAACGTGCATTTGCTGAGGTTGGCATACAGATTACTTGGGTTGGTTCCGGGGTGGCCGAGCAAGGCATTGATGCGAGCAGTAAAAAAACCTTAGTTTTTATAGATCCACGTTATTTCCGTCCAACGGAGGTGGAGCTTTTGCTTGGCGATGCTACAAAAGCTCGCAAAAACCTGGGTTGGCAGCCAACTATCTCATTTGAATCGCTGGTGAAACTCATGGTAGAAGCTGATCTGCATGAAGCAGAATCAGAACAAAAAAAGCAGCAGGGTGAATCTACCTGGCATGAACAGTCGGCCGGGGTGCGCTGTCATCTGCACAGCCCAAGGAGCGAGCTATGAAAATATATTTGGCAGGCCATCAAGGGTTAGTCGGTTCGGCCTTGCTACGTGCCTTGAATAATAGGAGTGCGTCGACCATTATTACCCGCACGTTTGCGCAGCTGGATTTGCGCAATCAGCAGCAAGTAGAACAGTTGTTTTCTGATGAGCGGCCGAGCCATATATATGTTGCTGCCGCTAAGGTAGGCGGCATTAAGGCAAATAGTGAGCTGCCGGCATCTTTTTTGTACGATAATATAATGATTGCCAGCAATGTGATGCATGCTGCGTACAAATACGGTGCGCAAAAATTATTATTTCTCGGATCATCATGCATTTATCCGCGCCTCTGCGCGCAACCGATGAAAGAAGAGTATCTGCTTTCAGGTCCGCTTGAACCAACCAACGAGCCCTATGCAATTGCAAAGATTGCCGGGCTCAAATTGTGTCAGGCATACAATTCGCAGTATGGTACTCGATTTATCTCGGCCATGCCAACCAATTTGTATGGCCCACACGACCATTTCAACACCGAATCATCCCATGTGATTCCCGCATTAATTACCAAATTCCATCAAGCAAAGATCGAAGGTCACCCTGAAGTGGTATTGTGGGGCACGGGTAGGGCGCTGCGAGAATTTTTATTTGTCGACGATCTGGCGGCTGCATTGCTGATGCTGATGGATCAGTATGAAGAGAATCAATGGATCAATGTTGGTTCGGGGGCTGAGCTTTCCATTGCTGAGTTGGCTACGTTGATCAAACAAGTAACTGGTTACGAAGGGCGCATTGTCTTTGATAGCAGTAAGCCTGATGGTACGCCTCGAAAATTATTGTGCTCAGAAAAAATTCGCGCGCATGGCTGGCAAGCACAAGTTTCGTTGGAAGATGGCCTAAAACGCACCTATGATTGGTATCTCCAACATCATTGCACTGCGCCGAGTTTTGTACAATTGAAGGAGAAGACGCATGTGTGCTAAGACAATAAGCTCAAGCAAAAAAAGAATTTTAATCACTGGTGCCGGATCCGGCTTTGGTGAAGGTGTAGCGCTTGGTCTTTCCAAGAAAGGGCATGAGGTCATTGCCACCGTTCAAATTTGGCCGCAAGCAACGAAATTGCGCGAACAAGCGGAAGAGCTTGGTTTAAAGAATCTGCGCGTTGAAAAATTGGATATCCTTGATTGTTTTGATGTTGAACATGCGATCAAAGAGTTTGATATCGATATTTTGGTGAACAATGCTGCCATCAGTTTTACTGGCCCGATCAGTGAGATCCCGCTGGAATTGGTGCAACGAACCTTTGATACTAATGTGTTTGCCGCGCTCAATCTTACCCAGCAGTTTGTTCGAAAATTTGTTGATGAAAAACGCCCAGGAAAGATTGTCTTTATAAGCTCAGTCGCCGGTTTGTTCGGGGGTGCCGGCTATGGTGCATACACGGCATCAAAGCATGCCATTGAAGCAATAGCCGAGACCATGCAGAAAGAGCTCGAGAAATATCGTATTAAAGTGCAGACCATTAACCCGAGCGCCTATCGCACTGGCTTTAATGATACGATGACCGAATCGGCATTCTATTGGATGGATGATGCGGTGAATTTTACCAAGCGTGCTGAGATGAAAAAGTTGATGGCTCACGTTTTAGGTAAGCAAAAAGATCCTCAAGAAGCTATTGACGCAATGATCTCCATCATTCCCGCCGATAGTGGCATGTTTAGAAATGTGATTCCGATATCATTTGTGCCCGCAATGCAAGAGCGCCAAGCAGAGGCCTGGCGCAATAAAATCTGAGTATACTCGAAAGGTTTGTTATGAGCGCTGCGCAACAACTAGCCGTTCAAACAGATTCGCGCAATCGTCGTTATTTTCACACATTGCTCGAGAATTTTTACCGTTTTGTCATTCCACCCGGCATGCGTGTGTTGCAGGTTGGTAATCGACATAGATATCTATTAGATGCCGTGCAGCCGGCATACGGCGTGCGAGCTTTGGATATATCAGAGCTTAAACAAGAGACCTTTGATTATATCATTCTTTCACATACCACGATGGATGTAGATGACGTACAATCAACTCTACAAAGCATTAAACCATTGTGCACACCAAGCACACGTATCGTTATCGATACCTACAACTATCTATGGGAACCGATTTTAAATGGTGCATCCAAGCTTAAGATTGCCTCATCACAACGATCGCGTCATTGGCTCTCGCAGTATGATTTGGTCAATTTATTAAATCTTTCAGGCTTTAATGTGGTAACATCAGGCAAGGATATGCTGCTGCCGGTCTATATTCCTGGTATTTCGTGGTTTTTTAATAACATTCTAGGCCCGGCACCGCTGATTAATAAACTATGTTTGAGCTCATGGATTATTGCGCGAGCTGAGCAAGCTGAAGTTACACAATTACCAACTGTTTCAGTCATCGTTCCCTGTCGAAACGAGCGTGGCAACATAGAAGCAGCAATTACGCGCACCCCGCGCATGGGGGCGCACACCGAATTTATATTTGTAGAAGGTCATTCAAAAGATGGCACGCTTGATGAAATTAAGCGTGTTGCGCAGGCTTACGCTGATCGGGACATTACCTATTTTGTGCAATCGGGCAAAGGCAAGGGTAATGCCGTGCGTGAAGCATTTGCGCGTGCAAAAGGTGATGTGTTGATGATTTTGGATGCTGATCTTACCATGCCACCAGAGGAGTTGCCTAAATTTTACGAGGCGCTGATTTCAGGCAAAGGTGAGTTTATTAACGGCTCTCGGCTGGTGTATGGTATGGAAGATCAAGCTATGCGCTTTTTGAATCTTTTGGCCAACCATGGCTTTAGTTTGATCTTTACTTGGCTGCTCAATCAACGCGTTAAAGATACCTTGTGCGGCACGAAAGTATTGTATAAAAATGATTATGAGCGCATTGTTGCCGCCCGCCATTTTTTTGGTGATTTCGATCCATACGGCGATTTTGATCTGCTCTTTGGCGCGGCCAAACAAAATCTTAAAATTGTAGATATGCCTGTGCATTATAAAGCACGTACCTACGGCACCAGCCAAATCAGCCGATTCCACGGCGGTGTGCTACTCTCGCGCATGTGCCTGATCGGTTGGCGTAAATTCAAATGGCGCCAGGGTTAGACCCTGGACCCGAAGCGCGGTCAATAGCTTCGTAGGCGAGTCATAATGATTCATGAGCCTTGTCTTGTAAGTAGGGATGTGGTCAATGGCTTTGGAGGCGGGTAATGAAAGAGAGAACTTTGAGTTGAGGTGAAGCATCGTGTTTTTATTACTCTTGTTTGCAATTATTGCCGGTATCATCACTTCGTTGTCACCCTGTATTTTGCCGGTTTTGCCGTTATTGCTTGCGGCGGGAACAGGACCGGGCAGATATAGGCCGTATGCTATTATCATCGGCCTTATCGTTAGTTTTTCTTTCTTTACCCTATTTCTTACCTCGATTATTCATGCGTTTGGCATCTCGCCAAATACGTTGCGATTTGTTGCTATCATTTTCTTTGTTCTCTTCGGCCTTACCCTTTTATTTCCGCGATTTGAATTATTATTCACCAAACTCGTATCGCCCTTGGTTCAGTTCGGCTCACGTGCCCAGCTCTCAACACAAGGAACTGGATTTATCTCTGGCCTCTTCTTTGGTGTGGCACTTGGGCTTGTGTGGGCGCCGTGTGCGGGACCAATTTTGGCGGCAATTACCACCTTGGCTGCAACAGGTGAGGTCACTGGCCAAGCAATAGCAGTCACTGTTGCCTATAGTATCGGCACCGCATTGCCTATGTTTTTCATTATCCAGGGCGGCGTGTGGTTGGTTGGCACCATATCGCCCTATAGCCAATGGATTCGTAAAATTTTTGGGTTGTTCTTAATATGCAGTGCGCTTGCGATCGCTTTGCATGTAGATATGCTCGTGCAGCAATTAACTGCCAACTATTTTCCCTCAGTTGGTGTAGAAGATATTCCGATCGTGCAAAAAGAGTTAGAAGCACTAAAAAATGAGGTTGGCATGACTACGCAAGCACCTATCATCGGCGGCAAAGCCCCCGACTTTGTTGGTATTCATACTTGGATTAATTCAGCGCCACTTACCATGCATGAGCTGAAAGGTAAGGTGGTACTTGTTGATTTTTGGACCTACAGTTGCATCAATTGTATTCGCACGCTGCCATATCTGAAAAGTTGGTACAACGATTACAAAGATCTCGGCTTTGTAATCGTTGGTGTGCATACCCCAGAGTTTGCCTTTGAGCATCAAGTTAAAAATGTAGAGGATGCTGCCAAGCGGCTCGGCATTACCTATCCCATTGCGATAGATAACGAATATGCCACCTGGCGTAATTACGCTAATCAATATTGGCCAGCACATTATCTGATAGATCAACAGGGCATTATTCGTGAAATTCACTTTGGCGAAGGCCACTATCAGCATACTGAGAATATGATTCGCTCCTTGCTTGGCCTTGCAGCTACAAAAGAAGAGGAAAAAAAAGGCCCGCTCTTTACTTTGCAGACGCCCGAGATTTATCTTGGCTATCAGCGTGCGCGCAACTACCCATGGTCAATTACGTTACAGCATGATGTGGCAAAAAAGTATGCTTTTTCCGGACATTTAGACGAGGATCAAGTTTCATTAAATGGCATGTGGCGAGTGTCAGCAGAAGCAATTACTTCCCAAGATAAATCAGCCCAATTACAACTCAACTTTCATGCGCAACGGGTGTACGTGGTCATGACGGCACAAGAGCCGGCAAAAATAACAGTTCTTCTTGATGGAAAGGGAGTGCCAGCATCTTACAGAGCCAAAGATATGGATGAGCAGAGTCAAATTACCGTGCGTGAATCAAAAATGTATGCGCTCATAAATCTTGAAGAGCCTGGGCGGCATCTGCTGACACTCGAGGTGCCTGCGGAAGTGTCGTTGTATGCCTTTACCTTTGGCGCGATTAATGACGAGCCACAACTAAAATAGCATCAGAAACCGGCCGTTCCATGGTTTGACCGCGGCGAATGCTATAGGTATCTCCTGAGGGCGAATTAACCAAATAACCACCAACAATCATGGTTGAAGATCCGCCGCCATCAAGATTAATAGCAGAGGTGCAACCGAACTGTTTAAAAAAGCTTGCCAATTCAATGAGTGACATGCCAACACTATGCGTTTGGCGGCCATCGACAACAACCAATAGCCAGCGACCATCGGGAAATAATCCTACTGCGGTGCGCGGATGGCGTTTATTACAGAATTCAGATTTTGTTTCCTGAAGCGCCTTCACTACTTCGCCACCTTGTAATAATACCGGCGTGGTGCCGCGAAGGTAGGTCATAGCCCGCAATGTCTCTGCTGCTATATCCGGTGATATATACGCAATAGCAAGGTCGACCGTATCACCGACGTTAATTTCTTTAGCTTGTTTTTTAGAACTGGCATATACAAATCCCGAGCTAGGCACACGCGAACTGCCGCCTTTGTGTTTTGCCACCACACTGCCATTATCTATAATGATATCGACGGCACTATTCTTTTTGGGTGTTTTACCTTTAAAAACTGGTGTGTAGAGTATGCGCCCGGATGAGCGCGGCTTATTCAGGTCATGAATTGGGTATGGTGTGCCATTTATATCGAGCATGAACGAGGTTGCACAGTGCCCGATACAAGCCTCTCCCGCATCATTCCAACCAAGAATGCCAAATTGCGTCTTGGTAACACCATTGAGTGATGGACCAGCCTCAGTGCGTTCTTTTGAAATTGCATACCACTGGTCTTCTACTTTCGACGCCCACACTGGATACGCATCATATGTATATATGCCAAACATCATGAGACAGTGATGTATGCGATCAACCAAGCCGTTATACGCCTGAAAATCCCAAAAACCGCCATTAATGGCCGCCAACGCTTTCATATCATCTGCTAAGGTTGAAGTTGGCACTGCGTGCCCGCACCTTTTGTCGGCGGCTAGAATAAGGTGAGCCTTTCTAGGATCAACGATGAGATAATGAATAACGACGGGTCCATCGGAGCCCATAGTTTCGCAAATGCGGTATTCGACACCATGCAATCGCAGTTTTTCATGATCAATGGGATGATTGTATTCAATTGCATGAATGAGACAGCTGATAAATAGCAGCAGGAGTAGCAGAATATTGCGCATGCGGATCCTTTTTGTGTGGTGCGCCCGGCTGGACTCGAACCAGCGACCTACGGATTAGAAATCCGTTGCTCTATCCAGCTGAGCTACGGGCGCTTTTAAGAATGGAGGATACAAAGTATACGCGAAGTTGCCGTAGGGATCAAAGAGCTGCTGATGGTAGTGATGTATTGCTTTTTCCGATTCCATTAAATGCCAAAAAAACTGGCAACCAGATTTGTAAGAATATCTTACGTTGTGCGATCGAGTTCTGCTAATCTCTAAGCCGACTTAGAGATTAGCAGAAAGGGGAGATGCATTTTTTCCCAAGCGATCTTCAAATGCTTTATCCAAATATTGCCACAAACTCTTTAGCTGCGGCTCTCATTGATGCGCGATCCTGATCGCTAAAATCGCCTGTTTTTTTGATGTTTTGGTACTGCTCTGGAAATACTGCACGCGCATAGCTGACAAACTGTGTTGCAAATGAGCGCACTTGGTTGAGCGGTAAGGCATCGAGATAATTTTCTTGTAACAAAAAGAGAATGAGTGTTTGATCAACAAATGAGTAGGTGATCATCTCTGGCTGTTTAAGAATCTCCATAATGATGGCACCACGGGCCAAGCTCTTTTGTGATACTGGATCAAGCTCAGTGCCAAATTGCGCAAAGTCCAATAGTTCGCGATATTGGGTAAGTTCAAGACGCAATGCCTTAATTACTTTTTTAATCGCCTTTGTTTGTGCAGCACCGCCGACGCGTGAAACGGAAAGCTCAGCACTGATGGCAGGGCGTACGCCTTGATTGAACAGTTTGGTATCAAGAAATATTTGGCCATCAGTAATTGAAATGAGGTTGGTTGGAATGTAGGCACTGATGTCATCGCCTTGAATTTCGGCAATCGGAAGTGCCGTCAACGATCCACCAGCGGCTAATTTGCCAGCGCGCTCAAGTAACCGTGAATGCAGATAAAAAACATCGCCTGGATACGCTTCGCGTCCGGGCGGCCTGCGCATCAGGAGCGACATTTCTCGATAGGCGACCGCGTGATTAGTGAGATCGTCATAAATAATGAGCACATCTTTTTTCTGATCGCGGAAATATTCGCCAATAGTGCAGCCCACGTAGGGTGAGAGATATTGGTTTATCACCGTTTCGCTCGCTTCAGCCGCAACCACCACGGTATAATCCATAGCGCCATGTTGTTCAAGCGTGCGCACAAGCCGCGCTAAGTTTGCTTGGCGCTGACCGATAGATACATACACACAGATAACATTCTTATCTTTCTGATGCAGAATGGTCGACAATGCGATAGCTGTTTTGCCGGTATTACGATTGCCAATGATAAGTTCACGCTGACCTTTGCCGATTGGTACCAGCGCATCAATAGCGATGATGCCTGTTTCCAATGATTCATTGATTGGGCTTCGGTCAATAATGCCAGCAATGGCATGTTCGACGGCGCGAATTTCATTCGTTTTTAATTCACCCAGACCATCGATAGGTTTGCCAAGTGCATTCACGACACGGCCCAACAGTTGTGTGCCTACTTGTGTTTTAAACACACCGCCGGTGCGTTGTGCAATCTCAAATTCATTGACCGGTATGTTGTTATAGAGCAAGAACACTGAAACGTAATCTTCATCAAGATTCATGATAATGCCGCGGTTGCCACCTTCAAATTTTACCAGTTCTCCAAAAACGGCATGCGCGAGCCCATGAATACGACAAATATTGTCGCCAATCTGAACGACAATGCCAATTTCGTCGAGTTTTTCTTGAGGTAAACCAGTTAAGGTTTGCTCGAATAATGAGATAAGATCTGTGCTTTTAAGTTCCATCACATGCTTTCATATCTAATTTCACGCAGTTGCTTGCGTACCGAATGTTCCCACCCCAATGTGTTGCTTTGCATACGTATACCAGCAATGAGTTTTGGTTCAAGGCGATAGGTTGGCCTAATTCGCATGCCGGTTGCTGAGCTCAGTAAGTGTACTAAAACAGTACGTGCTTCATCATCAAGGCTATGGGATGAGGCTATTTCAAATTCTATGATGTGTTCGCGCTCGCAATACAATTCGCGCAGATGATGCAAGATCATGGGGAAGATAAGCATGCGTCGCTGACGAATGAGCAAGATTAATAAACGTTTAAAATAATGGGAAGAATTAAATTTTTGTGCCAGTTGTTCAATCAACGAATGAATGTTTGTTATTTCCAATATTGGAAGATTTAAGAGGCCTAAAAAATTGCGATGATCGATAAAGAATTGGAGCAATATCCCTGCAGCAGTATAGTCATGCTCATCAAATGAATCGTCTGCAACAATGAAAAAAGCCATCGCATATTTGCGAGCAAGCGTTGATTGTTCAAATGTCACGGTGCACTCCTTTTATTGGCGATACAAAGCAATTGTTTGATGGCGGTATCAATATACCGAGCGCCTTTATTCGGGTCTGCAAATTGCTGGGTAACTGCTCGTTGAGCTTCCTGTATCGCCGACGGCATGAGATGGGTTTGTGCGTACAACAACACTAAGCCTTGTTGCTTTTTAGTATGCCGCTCATAAATTTTTTTTTCTAAAATTTCTTGTTCCTGGCGCCATGATGCTACAAGTGAAGCTTCATACTCACGCCAGCGGCGAACATGATTTGCCAAGGTGTGGCTATACTGTTTTTGAGCTTGAGCTGCCTCGGTTAAGGAGCCAAAGAGTTGCTCTGATTGTGAGATTGCTCGCTTGACGGCATCTTGAGCTGCCTCACTATGGGATTTTGCTTGCTCAAGTGTGATGCGGGCACGCGTTTGGTAAACGTACCAGCAAATAATCAAAAGGATTGCCACGTTGAGAAGATTAAAACATGTAGAGACAATGGTTTCTAACATGGCTTGGCTCAATGCTTTATGGTTGAGATACCTTGTGTACTATATGCTTGCTTAACTGTCCAATCAACTCACCCCTTTTATCGTGTGAAATCTCGATATGCTCCAACGGTGGAACAGATGGCACAAATTGTGATTGAGAAGCAAGCATCGGCTTATTGGTTATCAATTTCTTTTGGCTTTCATGCCATTCAGTGCGATTTGTTTCTTCTGCGGCACGCACATTCTGCTCCTGGAGAAGAAGCTGGTTTTGCAAACGCTGGCGATCTACATCTTCATGGTGCAATTGCGCCACAATTGGTGCAAAGAGAAAGCGACGCATAAACCAATAGGCGATGAGAAAATGCAATATCTGAATAAGCAAGGTCAAATTTATTGACATGGCAATGCCTATTTAGCTATTTCTAAAAATCAACAAAATTGAAATAAGGAATGCAAACACGGCCGATGATTCTACCAAAGCCATTGCAAGAAACATTGCGGTTTGCAAGCGACCAGCGCTCTCGGGAAATTTGCCAATGTTCTCAACGCCTTTGGTGCCGATCATCCCTTGCCCAAGTGCCGGGCCAATCGTTGCGATTCCCATGGTAAACGCTGCACCAATCATGGCTGCAGCTTGTACTATTAATGGACTATCCATCAGTAACTCCTAAATAAGCTCAACTTTTTCTGGTGTAGTATACAATACTGGCTCGGTTTTTCTTGCCAAACCAAGATGGCCAAAGAATGAAACAATCGTATCAAGATGTTTTTGTTGTTCTGCACTATCATGCTCAAATTCTTTGGTAACATCCAGGGTAAGCACAGGAACATTGGCAAGATATGGTGCCACATCGATATTACGAATCAACCAATCTTCATGCTTATCATGAAGCCGCTGCAAATAATCCATAGAAATTACATCTTCACCAGTGCGGCTTCGTTTCGTGATTCGTGTGTGGCACACTTCAGGCGCGACCTGTAAATAAATAAAGCCGGCAGGTTTTGTGGTGTACGATTCTACGAGCCAGCCAAACCATTCTTTATACAGATTCCACTCTAATGCAGACATGACACCCATTTCATAGCAGTTGCGTGCAAAACAGTAGCGGTCAGCAAAGACCGAACGTTCTACGACATGCGGGATGTCGGAAATGCTGTTTTTTTCCGATGTTTCTTGTGCTACTACGCGGCTTACAAAGGCGTAGGTTTGGAAAGTGTACGCCCAACGACTAGTGTCGGTATAGAATTTTTGGAGCAGATTGTCGCCACCTATTTCCTGCCATTGCTTGTCTGGTTCAAATACTGGCTGAACATTTAAATGGTCGCCGATGATGCGCAAAAAAGTAGACTTACCGGCGCCGATATTTCCCTCAATCATGAGGCTAGTGCGTGATTTTGATGCATTCATCATAGTTTGTTATGACCCGAATAGAGAGTTAAATTTTTAGTCTGAGTATGTTATTGCTGACCCGTGCAATTTGCAAGTAAGTAAACTAAATTTAATGACAAAAAGGACTCATCTGGTATAGTTATGACCCTTTTTGGAGGTAGGTAGCCAAATACTCTTTGGTTTTATTAGCATAAGTCTAGGGGTTGTTAGACTTAAATACATTGAAACTTATTAACTATGATACGTATGCAATATCGCAATTTATTTTTGTTCATTGGCATTGTTGTATCGGGCTCCGTTATGCAGGCCGATGTTCTTGATGATTTTAATGATAGTGATGATTCATTACCGGTGATTGAGATTGGGGCGGATCCAATTCGGGAAGGTGAGTGTCCATTTGCATCAGTGGTGGTTCCTGCCCTTGATGAAGCGGGTGCGATTGAAATTTTTAAGCAAAACGTGTACGTCGGCACCGCGCCCTTTGCGGTTCGTAACGTGCTCGATTGGCCACTATGGCAGCGACCTTTGCCACAAATTAATCGCTGGAATATGGGTGTTGATATATTTTATAACCAGACCAATCGAAGCGTGTTTGCGCCATGCCTGCCCGATATTTGCGGGGGCATAGGTTTTTGTAATCAAGATCTTCTAGCGGCAATTCAAAATACTGCCAATAATATTTTCGATAACCCAGCAATTAAAGATCTTATTTATACCTACCTGGGAGGCTCGATTGTTAATTTTCTTGAAAAACATAGTATTCAAGAAGTTGCGGCGCTCATAGCGCCAGCTACTATTCAGCAACGCCGAGCTGGCGCACTTTTTTCAATAACGGAAAATCGTGATCGCTGGACGGGGGATATTCGCATTCCATTATATTGGCTCGAGCGAAACATCTGGTTAGACCAAGCAGATAAAGAAAAGCTTGAAAGCTTTTTCCCGAAATCAGATTCATTGAGCGAAGCCGAGATTGAGGATTTTGCGCGTAGCCACGTCGTATCAGATAGATACGGATTGGGCGATCTTCGTTTTACTCTTGCGTATCAACTTATCGATAGGCAAAATGCCACCTTCCATCTGGCTGGTTTTTTTACCGCGCCAACGGCTGCTTCATTCCAACGAGGTATTGTTGGTTCTTCATTTGAGTGCAGCCCTGAGCCGGAGTTAGATTTGTGTGCACTGTTAAACAATATTCCAGCAATTAAAGATAAAATTCGTTCGCTGGGCGTTGCATTTTTGGATAGATTTTCTGCCATATTTATGGACGATGATCTGGGTGATCGCAAACATTGGGGGTTGGGCGGATTTGTTGAGCCGCTTGTATCATTTAATGATTATATGCAATGGCATGCTCGTTTATTTGCTCAATATTATTTTAGCCATGCCCAAAAAAGATATATTGCAAAAGCAGCCGATATAAATGCATTCAATAGCCGTGATTTTATGAGCACAAATCTCGATGTTGCTGCCACAAACCTCACCTTCTTGAGCAATCGCATTATAGAAATGCTTTTTCCGCGCCATTACCTGGTGCATGTAAAACCTGGCTCTGAAGTGATGCTTCTCAATGAGTTCCTTTTTAAATGGGGTCACTGGGATGCGCTCCTTGGGGTTGATTGGTGGCACAAAGGAGCAGAGCATATAGCGATACCGACAGCAGCCGACGATTATCTATTGTTGGTTCGAGATGCCAGCCGCGCCGGATCACAGCAAATTAAACTGCTTGGTGGTCTGGGGTATACCCACCGCACCACAACGGCAGATTGGGTAGTGAGCTTGAAGGGTGATGGCACCGTGTACAATAAAAATATTGGCAAAGATTGGACAATTGCTCTATCCTTGGGCCTATGTTGGTAAAGAACCACATTGGGTGATGTGTAAATGAGAGTAGCCGCTCGTCCTATGCCTGATAAGGGATACGAGATGGTATGTGCATTACAGGCAATACGTTGGTGGACCATTATGATCGTAGTTCTCATTGCTCTGTGCTTCCTTGCTGCTGAATCTTTGCAAGCAGTCGCGAATAAACAACAAGAAATTTTCTTTAAGAATCCAGTCATTCACAAGCTTGATGGTATAAAGTTGGGCTCTGCCTCTATTGGCATCGATGGGCCAACGATCCATGACATGCTGTGGCTCATTAAACAGATGAAAATCATGGTACAGGGAACCGCTGATCGCAATAGCCCGGTGGTGAAAAAATATGAATTTGAAGGTAAGAGCTATACCTTAGGCGAGTTGGTAAAGCTCGAAGATACATTGACCCCCGAGCAACGCGCTGCTTTTAATGGGACGACATTGCATATTGCTCGCCAAGATTTTGAAGTAAAAACGCATGTTTTTTTGATTCAAATTCGTACCCTGAAAGCTTTAGTTGTTGAGCTTATTGATGAATGGTGTGAAACATGCCATAAGCAAGATAGCCTCTTGAAAGTTTGGGGTAGCCAGGAGGTGGGCACCGAATTTGACTACTTCCACAAGCATGTTTCCTCTGCCCGTCAGCTGGTTCAATTCATGGCTGATCTGAAAGATTTTCTTACCAAGCTTATTCAGAGCTGCCCAAACGCCTGGGAAGAGTTTGAAGCGCACCAAAAAGAGTATGCCAAAAAGCATAGTTAGTCTTAGGCTCCTGCATATACGCCACTCTGTGCTAGAATGAATATATCGACACCAATAAAATATACGTGAGTACCAGCGGCCAGAATAAAACCCGCTTGTATGGCACGTCTTGGCTTCTATACCATACCAGCACGCCGACGTATGAGAATACGATCAGGGCGTATAAATAGATGATGATCATCTCCAAGAATGAAAGCTGCGTAGTCACCGTTATAGCTCGCACATTTTGGTGAATCAGAATAAGACCAAAAAAGAGGCCTGAATAGGCGGTAACAAATGAAAGACGAGCGGTGAGTTTCTCAACCGGTATCAACGACATCATAAAGAGTGATATCAAAATCACCAAGAGTGGTAAAAAGTATTGCAGCAATACAGATCCTAAATTGCGTTGAACCATCAAATTAAAATCTAATGTTTCAACACCATTCAAACGCTCATAGGTAAAGTAGCTTTGTTGAATGCTAAAGTTTGGTAAATAGAATGATTCGATCCCCGGCTTTTGCTTTGGGTCTAATGATTTGTACGCGTCGATATCAGGCACGAGCACAACAGGATGTGTTTTGTCGGCTGGCTTAATAAGAATCTCTATGCGCTGTGAATCAAATGGCATTTGACGGTATTGCGGATGCAGTTGAAAGACGGTCCCTTTCATGCGCCAAGATTTAATTTCGGCGCCATCTTCCATAACAGTATGTTGCTCAAAAGTCTCTACCTTTTCCGAGCTGTTGGCAATCTCTATGCCGGGCATTATGTCGGTTTTCCCATAAAACTTTTGCCACACCAGAAGCTCAAAAACGATTTTATTTGGGCCTTGTATATCCAAAAATTGTAGTTGAATTCCGGTCAGTATAGGAATTGGTTTTTTGCCGCTGCTTAACTCAATTTCTTGGCTTACCTGATCGATGGCAACCTGAGATTCAATATATGTTGACGGTTCTGCTGCCGTCTCTTTGTAATGGAGGCCAATGAGTGAGAGAAAGCCAAAGGTTAAAATAATGGGGTAGATACGACAAAACTTACTTAATACATCAAAATTAAAGAGATACATGTGGGTGCCTAAAAATAGCGAGAGAGTAACCAAAAGCACCAGGATAATGGCTATTAATTTTGCAATTGCATGCAGTTGTGGGGTGAAAATGGAAAAATCACTTTCTTTTGCATACGCAAACAGTGTCCACTCTGCTTCTGGAATCGATTCATAGGCACCTAGATAGTGCTCATCATCCTGTTTGTTTTTAAAATTAATCGAACCAGAAAAGCCTTGTTGGCTCTTTTCTTGGACAGATTTTAGATCTGTGTTGAGACTTGGATAGAGCTCGTTAAAGAGCACCCCTTGTTCGACAAATGTTTTGTCTGGGTAATAGGTGAGCCGACCGGTATCGTTTTTAAACATCCAGGCATGAGGTGCTAATTTAGGTCCAAGAGTGCCCACTTTGTCTTTTATAAATCGATAATTCAGGGCAGCTACTAAATAGCCAAGAGGATGTCGTTTCTTAGCATCTGCCGCGTCATATATCGGTTCTGCGTAAGCAACAACCAGATCATTGCCAAACTCTTTTTGAATGTATGGCCCGGACCAAAATGGTTTATTGGTGAGTTGGTCAAGCCATGGAAACTGTTTTATCTCTCCATGTTTTATCTCATATCCTACACGAGCAGCGTATATCGGGCTTGTATCTGACCGAATGAGCGCCAATGCATGCAGATGAGTCTTTGCCAGTTGGGCATCAAAAACGTGTTGAACGATGGCAGCATCAGTGATTGAAAGATGTATGTCGTGTATCACATTATGGGTGATAGCTTCTGTTTGGGTAAGTTCTTCCAAAATTAAGGACGAAGTATGCTGCACGCTCGTTTTAAATTGTGTTTCTTGCTGTACCTGCACCAAGCCAGTATTGATACGATATTCTTTGATGGCCGCAAATAACCACCAAATAGTTGTAATCAGCAGGGCAGAAGCTATGAGAAAAGCAATGGCAGCGTACTGCCATTGCAAGAAGGTGGCTATGGTTTCAAGCGATACAATAACCAATAACAGGACCATCAATAGACTGAAGCTTAAAAGCACTAACATGAATATATGCAAAAGATTCGGTATGAATAATACCGATTTTAAATGTTGCTCTATTGCAATTGTCCATCCAACACGCATGATATAATCGCGCAGCTCAAGTTGCGCTTGTCGCTCAACCGTTTCTTGGCTGATGCCCAGTTTACCTGCCAAAGCGCGGGCGATACTGGTATCAGCGGCAAGCGGAAACTCTTCTTTAAGCGCGGCCTGTGGATTGTGATTGGTATTGAAGAGAATTAAGCCTTTATCACCTTTGCGTTGTGCGATAAAAATGTCTCCTGTTTTGCCGAGTTTTAACAAATGTTCATCGATACTTTTTTGTATTTTTTTGAGATCGATAAGCAAAGTAAACATGCCACAAAACGGGGTTGGCTTTTTGGGATCAGCAGTTGAATAACTTAAAACAGGAATTCCCATTACCATCAACGCTTTGCCAAATTGGGGGAAGTATGCATAGTCTGCATGTGAAGGCGATAACAAGACCGCAACATCATCAAGTAGATCGTAGATAGGTTTATACACGGCCTCATCACTAATAGTAGTTTGTGCCGCCGTGCCCTTGAGTGAGAAGGCAATATTCCCCTCATCGGTCACGAACAATACGTCATAAGCTGCGGCAAGTAGTTCTTGCTTCCGCACTTTTTTCTGCAATGCTTTGATAAGGTCTTGTTGAATGCCCTGATATGATTCTACACCAGCCAGTTGACCACATATTTCACGCACCTCAAACGATTCGAGAAGGTTTTTTACTGCTGTCTGATGATCGTCGAGCAGCTTGCTAATTTCGTTGGCCACCTGGTTTTCAATAGTGATGAGCAGCTGTTGCGATTGCGCCATGTACTGCTTTTTTAACAAAGAGCTGCCCACAAAGCAGCCTATACCGAGTGCACAGGATATGAGTATAAAAATAATTAATACAGAGCAATTTTTTCGCAAGTGCGCTGCTATATGAGATAGAGTTATGGCGCTTCCCATTGTTTTCCCCAATCCGTGTAAAGATCTTTTAGATAGTTATTCCAATCGTTAACTGAACGAACTTTTCCTAACTGCTGCGCAATGAACAAATTTGTTGGATATGGTTCGGGCTCTACTGGCAGGCGTGATTGCCAGATAATGGCGCCGGTGCCGGCTTCTGAAATTTTGGCAATACGTACCGTTTTGTAGAGATGATGGTTTGACACGCGCACGCTTACAAAGCCTTCAGGTGCTTTGTAAGCTGTTTCTTTTAATGATTTTAATACGGCATCTTTGGCGAATGAGCGCCCACGTTTTACGGCTTCAGCCCAGAGGTGAACGCCGATATATGCTGCCTCCATTGCATCAGTTACTACTTGGTGCTTGCCAAACGAATTTCTCATGTTGGTTACAAAATCTTTATTTATGGTGCCTTGAATTGATTGGTAATAATTCCAGCTGTTATAGCTGCCAACTATGTTTTTGATACCAACGTTGCGAATAAGAGAATCGTCAACTGATGATGACATGATGGGAATTTCTTTGCCATCCATCTGAGCTTTTAACTCTTGAAAAAAGGGAATCAACGTAGCGCCAACAATGGTGCTAAAAATAAAATCTGGTTTGGCGGCAATAATTTTTTTAATTGAGTTGGTCATCTGTTCTGCGGTGAGCGGCACATACTCCTCTCCAACTATTTCGGCCCCAAGGCGCGGCAAAATATCTTTTAAAATGGTATTGGTAGCCCGCGGATATACGTAATCTGATCCAATCAGATACATCTTGTGACCAAATTGTTGCATAGCCCAGATCGTTGCTGGCAAGGAGTGTTGATTGGGAACCGCCCCGGTATATACCATGTTTGGTGATTGCTCGAGCCCTTCATACTCAACGGGATAAAATAAGAGGGAATTGTATTGCTCAAAAATGGGCCCGACCGTTTTTCTGGTGGCCGATGTCTGGCAGCCAAAAACAACGGCAACTTTGTCGTGGGTAATCAGCTTTTTAGCTTCTCGTGCAAAAATTGCTGGATCAGATTTGCCATCAGCTACAATTGGCTCGATAGGTCTTCCCAATACACCACCATTTTTATTAATTTCCTGTATGGCAAGCAAGGTGGCATTAAGCATGGGAATTTCACTAAATGAGGTGATGCCGGTGCGTGAATGCAAAACGCCAACTTTGACCACTCTTTGTGGTGGCACACGGTATATGTTGATGACATTTAAGATCAATGAAATGCCAATCAATAGCATCACGATCTTGAGCCAATAAAAAAATGAAATCGTCTTCACCAGTGCCTCGCTCAATCGTTTTTTTTCTTATGGATACTGTATCGCGCTGATTTTAATTGATGCAAGATATCT
>DAIDHG010000005.1 GCA_027452085.1 bacterium | reverse complement strand
AGCTAGGGTTGTAAATGTGCCATTGAATTCTTGGCAAATATCACAAGCTGGAACCGCACATGCACATGCTTCAATAGCTTGAAGCACTGAGAAGGTACCATTAAAATCGTTAATAACGATAGCGGTTAGATCATCAATATCTTGATCGATATCTGCAAGCACCGTGTAGGTACCATTGAAGTTGCAGATCATTTCGCCTGATTCAGCATCAAAGATAGCATTCAACATGCTGAATGTACCATTAAAATCAGTAATAACGATGGTTGTTAGATCATCGATATCTTGATCGATATCTGCCAACGCTGTGAATGTACCATTGAAATCAGTATCAATAGTAACGGCAATATCACAAAGAACTTGCGCAAACGTCACACCGCATGGTGGGTAACAGGTATCACGAGTTACTGCTTTTGAGCGATTAACAAATTCTGGGCAATCACAGAAGTTGCCAAGCACACACTGGATTTGATCGACATCGCGATCAATGTCGCAGAGTGTATCACGAATACAACCACCGCAACGGCCATCTTCATACGATCTGTCTACTTCGCCATCAAAGCTTAAAAGAAGCTTTTTCAATGCACTTGAAACGCTTTCCTTTGGACCAAGTACTGAACTTGCATCACCAAGGATTTTCAATATTGCATCTTGGAAATCAGGATTTTTAGCTGCACGAGTTACGCCACGAGCGGTAACTTCTTCTGCAAGCCAATTAATTACATCATACATGGCAACGATGAGATCATCACGATGCAGGCTCACTCTGCCATCAGCAAGCATCGAGCGACATTTAGCAAATGAAGAAGGAAGACGACCAGAAAGATTTAATCTCTCAGCCGCTTCGTATATTTTGGCGATCATATCGCGCAGTTCAGATTCAGTAAAATGTTTACCGCTTACTACTGCTTTTTTGGCTTGCTCAACAGCCTTAGGCATAGCTGGAAACATTTTTGAAAAGATTGGCGCAGGGGCCATAAAACTGAAAGCAAGGAAAAACATTGCTTTCTTTTGTAGATGTGCATGAATGTTCATCTTCATGACTCTCCTATAGGTTTAGATAAATAAACAGACTACAACGTACATCATTTCTTAGAAATTTCAGAATGTCAATATCCTCCTTTTTCAAAGGGTTTAACCTAAAAAACTACGCTTGATCGCTATTTCTAGCAATACAACAACTTCCATTTTTTTATTGCTGCACTAAAGATTTTTGATAGTAGCAGTCACCATCATCCACACAATAATAGGGAGGATCCTTCAGATGCAAGAGAGGAGACCTATTAACTGAGTTTTTCGTGAACAGCCCACAAAAGATAGGCCTCAATAAATTTGGTCAGCGCGCCATCTAAGACAAGGTCTGGTTGAGGCGATTCTATATCCGTTCGGTGGTCTTTTACCATCTTGTACGGATGCAAAACGTATGAACGAATTTGCGAGCCCCATTCAATTTTCTTTTTTTCAATCGAGGCAGATTTGGCCAATTTCTCTTCGTGTTGTTTTTGCGCAAGCTTAGCCATGAGCATCTTCATCGCGGTCTCTTTATTTTGATGTTGCGATCGTTCACTTTGGCACTGCACTACAATATTAGTTGGCATATGAGTAATACGCACGGCTGACTCCGTTTTATTCACATGCTGACCGCCTGCGCCGCCAGCGCGATAGGTATCAATGCGCAAATCTTTGCTATCAATCGTCACTTCTTCTTGGGGAACTTCTGGAATAACCGTTACGCCGGCAAATGAAGTATGTCGTCTTTTGGCTGCATCGAATGGTGAAATTCGCACAAGCCGATGGATGCCATGCTCACTTTTTAACAAACCATAGGAATTATCACCACGCACAAACAGGGTAGCAGATTTTATACCCGCTTGTTCACCTGGTTGGTAATCAATGAGTTGTGCATTAAATTTTTGTTCTTCGCAAAACCGAATATACATGCGCAAGAGCATGGAGGCCCAATCTTGAGATTCGGTGCCACCAGCGCCTGCATTAATACTTACAAACGCTGCCGCATGATCTGAGTGCTGATTGAGTAACAACGATATTTTGAATGATGCCAAATGTTCTTTAAGACGTGCAATATCAATCTCTAGTTTTTTCAGCTCAGACTCATCAGCACCAAATAAATCGATAAATTCTTTCAGCTCGTGGAAGCTGTTGGTAATGCTGAGGTATGCCTCGCGTTGCATCTTCAGCCGCTGCAACTTTTGCTTAATCTCTGTTTGTTTCGGATTTTGCCAAAAGTCTTCTTGCTCTATTGCCGCACTCAGCTCTAAAAATTCTTTTTCCAAGCCAGACGCAGCCCAAAAGGAAACGATTGCCTGCAAATCAGGCTCAAGCTCTTTAAGCTGCTCGCGTAAGTCATCGATAAGCATAGTAGATCTGAATGTTTAAATGCATCGTAGTGCTGACATTCTGCTACCATCACATAGCCAATGATAATGGTATGATTCCTGCAAATGAAAGCCAACCATGATAATACAAGCATTGGTATATATGGCAAACCTAATCAAGCGATTCAAGAAGAACGGTCGCAAAAGCCTGAGATTTATTGTGTGTTAACGTTACATGCACATTCATTGGGTCATGGGGCAGTGCCTGCCAGTTGACCTTAAAGATGGGTATGCCTTTTTGCGTTATTATTTCCGCATGGCGACACATTAAAAAAAATTTTGTTCGCACTTGTGCAGCCCACAATGCTTTATAAAGAGCTTCTTTTGCAGCAAATCGCACGGCAAATCGCTGAGCTGCTAACGATTGATGTGATAGACAATATGATATCTCACGATCGGAAAAAATTTTACTCAGTTGTTGTTGCGGATATGCATACCAACTCGCAAAACGATTAATTTCTATAATATCAGAACCAATGGCACGAATCATGAAGAAACCCATATTTTTTCTAAATACTGATCCAACGAACGGTAGGTCAATGCTTCTTGAATATGGGGCACATCAATGACCTCGCACGCATCAATATCAGCAATCGTTCGTGCAATTTTCAATATTTTATGGTAGCCACGCATACTCAAACTAAAACGATCAAAGGCCTGTTTGATGAGTAGTTGAGCTTGGTCATTCAACCCACAAAATTGATCAACCTCACTGCTGCTCATCATGGCATTAAATTTAGTACATGAATTAAATCGTTGGTTTTGTTTCATCACGGCTCGCCGCACCCCTTCTTGCAAGGTCTTTGTCGTTACCGAATCGGCAACTCGGTCTACCACCGTGTCATAGCTCACGCCCTGCACCGCCACTTGCAAATCAATGCGGTCAAGCAACGGCCCGGATATTTTTTCTAAATATTTTTGAATTTTAGTTGGTGGGCAATGACATGTTTTTTTACGATCACCATAGAAGCCGCAGGGGCACGGATTCATAGCGGCAACCAACAAAACATGTGCGGGAAAAGTTACTGATTGCTGCGCGCGCGCAATAGTAATCACCCGATTTTCCAACGGCTCTCTGAGCGCTTCAAGTGTCGTTCGCTTAAATTCCGTAAGTTCATCTAAAAATAATACGCCGTGATGCGCCAAGCTTATCTCACCAGGCTGCGGGAAGCTGCCGCCACCAACCAAGCCTGCCTGAGAAATAGTATGATGAGGTGATCGAAAGGGGCGGGCTGTTAAGAAGGTTTGTGCTGGCATCTTGCCACTGACTGAATAAATCTTTCCCGTTTCTACCATTTCTTCGAGTGGCATTGCCGGCAAAATGGTATTCAATCTCTTGGCTAACATGCTTTTGCCAGCACCTGGCGGCCCAATAAACATGATATGATGTTTGCCTGCTGCCGCTATTTGCAATGCACGCTTTGCCTGCCGTTGCCCCTTCACCTGCCCAAAATCAAGATCAGTTTCTTCTTGCACAAATGTTGGCATTGCATGAGCAATTGGCGCTATATCTGTTTCATTGCGCAAAAATGATACCAACTCAACCATATGTGATACGGCATAACATTCAATGTCAGCAATGATGGCAACTTCATGCGCATTGGCCGCCGGCACAATAATACGGCTCTTATGAAGCCGACGCAGATCGCTCGCAATTGAAAGTGTTCCCCGAACCGGTCGGATTGAACCATCAAGCGATAATTCACCAACGATCAGCGTTTTCTGCCAGAAAGATGCTGGCACCTGAATTAAGCCTGCTGCCTGCAATAAACCAATCGCAATTGGTACATCAAAGAGAGTGCCCTCCTTTTTCAGATCAGCAGGAGCCAGATTTACGGTAATTTTTTTTTCTGGAAGACGAAGCCCACTATTTTTTAATGCAGTAAGTATACGGCGCTTACTTTCTTTGATCACAATATCAGGCAATCCCACGATATGAAATTCCAACATACCGCCCGAAAGATCTACCTCTACCTCAACCAAATGAGCATCAACACCAATCGTGGTTGCGCTAAAAACCTTGCTGTGCATACAATAACCCTAAAATGATTGTTGTGAGCAAGTCTACGCGTTTGGCACACTCAATACCAACATGGCCAACATAAATCAATATTATGACTAGCTATTGAGCTGTTCCGATTTGAGAAAAGCCACGGCGCGCTCAAATGCTTCACTGTCATTGTCATACGTGATCTTTGAACGAGCCTCGGCATAGGGCAACCAAACGAATTCATCGTGTTCACGAGATAATACAATCTGCTTGTTTGGCGCACGGCCCACATAAAAATAAACGGTCTTTTTTATTAACGTTGCCTTTTTATCTCTGAAAAAGTAGGAAATAGTATGCTCAAATGGGGCAACCAGCTTTACATCCAGCCCAGTCTCTTCTTTTGTTTCACGAATGGCCGCTTGCTGTTTCGTTTCGTTATTTTCCAATTTGCCCTTAGGAAACCCCCAGTAATTGGTGGCTTTGGCATAGATCAATAAAAACTCAGTGCCATGCTGGCCTGGATAATAGACGATAACCCCGGCAGAAAATTCATGCTTCACGTCAATCTCTTCGCTCTTTATAAATCTCTAATGAAATGCAATCGGATCTTAAACATATCACGAGTCTTATAAAGAACATAGCCGGCGACTGCAAGCAGTGGGAAGACCCACCCCCAGAAAAGTATAGACATCGTCAGCAGCTGTAAAATCTGTTGTGGCAAGCGTTCGATAGCAGATAATACACTGTAGTATGCCGCTAAAAATCCAAAACTGACCAAGAGCAACTGAGTCATGTAGCGCACGAGAAACAAAGCAAATGGGGCTGCATACATTTTGAAATTGAATTTCCAGCGGAGTAGGGCGATGAAAAACAGTGCTTGTAACGATGCTGATACGGAGGTCGCTATAGCCAAACCGGTTGCTTGAAAAGTCATTACCCACCATTTGCACAGCATGATATTTACGGCCAATGCCACCGACGTAATCAGAGCCGGAATCCATACTTGATGAGCAGCATAATAGACGCTCAGCAACACTTTATTCATTGAATGGAAAAATAAGCCAACCAAGAAAGCGCTCAACACTAACTTTGCTTCTGTTACTTGCGCAAATGAAAATTTATCAGAGTGGAATAACGTATAGAAAATTTTTTCCGAAAAGAACATCATAGTCATTGTAATCGGTATGGTAAGCCAAAAGACAAACTTCACCGATTCAAGCAAGTAGAAGCTCAGTCGTTTCGGCGCATACAATACAACGCGTGAAAAGTGAGACAAAAGAATCGTTGACAATGCCACACCAATCATGCCCAACGGAATGCGCATGAAGCCTGAGGCCAAATCTAATATGGTGATCGAACCAGCAGGGAGATATGATGCGTAATAAGTATCGACTAATGAGCTCAGTTGCATCATGCCGCCGCTGAGCATTGCGGGAATAAATTTGCCAAGCACCGGCTTAAATTGTTCCCAGGTGCGAGGCGTGATTGCACCAAATCTAAATCCAAGCTTTATGTACATCCCAACATGCAAAACGAATTGCACAAAACCACCAAGCAGCACAAATAAGCAAAAGTATTCAACAGGCAGCTTAAAGAACATACACGTTAACAAACCACCAATGAAACAGATGTTATTGATTGCCGGGGTCAACGCAGGCACCAAGAAATGGTGCACCGCCTGCAAGGCGCCCGCAAAGAGAGAATTGCAGGAAATGAAGAAAATGTAGGAGACAAGAATACGCAAGAGGCGAGCCGCAAGCTCTGCTTGGTATCCCGACCATCCGGGCGCCGTAAACCCAATCACGGTAGGAGCCCACATAAACGCCATCGCACAGAGCACGAGCACGGTTCCTTCAAAAACGAGAAATGACAAACTCATCAAAGAATTAACCTGCTCACGCTCACCTGAGCGCTCCAATTTTACAATCGTTGGCACCACCACAGGGCTCAAGGCACCTTCAGCAAAAATCTGACGCAAGGTATTAGGCAGCTTAAAAGCAACACGAAAAGCATCTTGGATAATACCAGAGCCCATGTATTGAATAAGAAATTTATCTCGCACGACGGCAAGGCCGCGACTTAAAACCGTGGAGCCACCTACCTGCAAGGCTTTGGTCAAAATTGACCGCGTATGCATATGCGTCGATCGTTTTGGGGATTCGGGAAGAACTAATGGCGGTGGTGATTTTTGTCGTTGTATCTGCATAAACATCCTGTAGTTGCGCGGCTGAGAAAATATTTCTGCCGATATGTTATTTCTTTCTTATAAGCGTGCCATGATGCATTTCTAAAACTTCGTTCATCTGGTGTGCCACATACGGATCATGAGAGCTTATAATTAACCCCATATTCCATCTCTTGCTCAGAGTAATTAATAAGTCGATGATCTTTTTCCCCGTATCTTCATCCAAAGCACCAGTCGGCTCATCGGCAAGCAAAAAATGCGGATGATTGAACAAGGCACGGGCAATAGCCACCCGTTGTTGCTGACCTCCCGAAAGCGTGCCGGGGTATGCATCACGCTTATCTGCTAAGCCAACGGCATCCAATAATTCAGCTGCTTCTGCTTCTCCCGCGGCACGAGCTCGACCGGCAATAAACCCTTTGAGCATCACATTTTCAAAAACTGAAAGCTCGCGTATGAGATAGGGAAATTGAAAAACCATAGCTAATTGTATGCCAGAACTGCATTTGATAACGCCCGAAGTAGGCGCATCTAGTCCGGCCAACAGTTGCAAAAAGGTTGATTTCCCGGAGCCGGAAACTCCTGTTATTGCATACGTTTTACCTTGCTCGAACGTAATCGATATACCTTTGATTACTTCGACTGGCTGGCCGCCCTGCAAAAAACTTTTATGTAGATCGATTACGGTTAACTTGTCTTCCACGGTAAAACCATAACTGTGATTGTTAACATGATCATTTAAGACGATATATAGTAGCTTTTTCCAAGCAAAAGCCTAACACCGGGTTTCCAAATCTTGTTTTTCATGGAATCAATTTTCTAGACTTAGGTATGTCAGGGAGCAGGAACCAAAAATTCGAACTGGTGCCATCCCGTAAAAATAAAAAAGGGGAAACTTATGAAGAGCGGAACACCAAAAACCGTAAACGAACTTGTCCCGAAATCTCTACCAGTCATACCAACAATGGACGTGGTTGTATTTCCGCATATGATCGTTCCACTACTTGTGTTAGATGAACGGATTATCAAGGGAATCAATAAAGCACTCGATGGCTCAAAGCATGTGCTGTTACTCGCTGCAAAAAAGCAGGTGGCAGATTATCAGGGCGCTATCGGCACCCAAGATCTCTATAGCACGGGTACCGTAGCAACCATCATGCGTCTTATCAAAATACCAGAGGGTGGGGTAAAAATCTTAGTGCAAGGTATTTCAAAGGCTCGCGTACAGGAGTTACAAGCTAATGATGAAATGCTGAGCGCAACGGTTAAGGACGTACCATTCGCTTCTAATTCTGAAGATCCAGAATTGGCAGCTCAAATTAAGAATATTAAAGAACTTGCTGAGAAAATGGCGGCAGCAGGGCAATCATTTAGCCCAGATTTCCATGTAATTCTTTCAAAAATTCAAGATCCTGAAAAGATTGCTGATTTTGTATTATCACACCTCAATCTTTCAGTCGAACGTGCGCAAGAATTATTAGAAACGGCAAGCCAAAAGGAATTTTTGGCCGAGATCTACCATCAACTCAGCCAAGAAATTGAAGTTGCTGAAGTGCAAGAACGCATCAAAACCAATGCGCGCGATTCTATGAATAAATCTCAGAAGGAGTATTACCTTCGAGAACAGTTACGCGCCATTAAAAAAGAGCTGGGTGATGATGAGGCAGAAGAAATTGAAGCAATGCGCGACAAACTGGCAAAACTTCAAGTTCCAGAAGAGGTTCGCACTGAAGCATCACGCCAAATTAATAGACTTGAGCGTATGTCGTCAGATTCTATGGAAGCAACCGTGACTCGAAACTATCTTGATTGGGTCTTTGCAATGCCATGGAATCATGAGACGCAGGACAATCTTGATATCAATAATGCTAAACAAGTACTTGATACAGATCACTATGGATTGAAAGAGATCAAAGATCGTATTCTAGACTTCATTTCGATCCGAAATCTTAAACAAGATGGTTATGCCCCAATTCTCTGTTTCTCTGGTCCTCCAGGGGTGGGTAAAACCTCACTTGGCAAATCAATCGCTCGCGCTTTAGGCCGTGAATTCATTCGAATTTCATTGGGTGGCGTGAAAGACGAAGCTGAAATTCGTGGGCACAGACGTACCTACGTTGGTGCAATGCCAGGAAGATTCATCCAAGGCATCCGCAAAGCTGGTTCATTAAATCCAGTTATGATCATCGACGAAATTGATAAGATCGGTTCTGATTTCCGCGGTGATCCATCAGCGGCCATGTTGGAGGTTTTAGACCCGCAACAGAATAAGACTTTCTACGATAACTATCTTGGTGTGCCATTTGATTTATCAAAGGTCATCTTTATCGCAACAGCAAACAATATTGAAAATATTTCTGATCCGCTGCGTGACCGTATGGAAATTATCACCTTATCTGGCTATACCGAAGAAGAAAAGGTTCATATTGCAAAAGATTATCTGGTGCAACGTGCAATCGCGGATTGCGGTTTGGATAAACATCCAATTACCGTAAGCAACGATGTTATTAAGGCAATTGTTGGTAGCTACACCCGAGAATCTGGGGTTCGTCAACTTGATCGCACCATACGCAAAGTGTTCCAAAAAGCAGCGCGTACCTTAGTAGAAGAACATAAATTAGTTGAATTCAATATCGACACTATTGAGCGATTCCTTGGTCCGCAAAAGTTTGTCGGCGATGACGCCAACCACAAAGACCAAGTAGGTATTGCCAACGGTCTTGCATGGACTGCCTATGGCGGAGAAATGTTAAAGATCGAAGCAGTATTAATGCCTGGCAAGGGTCGCTTAATTCTCACGGGCCAATTGGGCAACGTGATGAAAGAGTCGGCACAAGCTGCGTTAAGTTATGCACGGGCACACGCTAAAGAATTTAACATACAAGATAAGATCTTTAGCTCAACCGACCTGCATATTCACGTTCCAGCAGGTGCCGTTCCTAAGGATGGTCCATCGGCGGGTATTACGATGCTTTCATCAATACTTTCTGCCCTGACCGGCCGGGCGTTGAATTCACAATATGCAATGACAGGCGAACTCAATTTACGCGGTGATGTGATGCCAATTGGCGGGGTAAAAGAAAAACTATTGGCCGCAAAACGAAATGGCGTGCAGAATGTTATCTTCCCAACCAAAAACAAGAACGACTTAATCGGTCTTGAAGAGGTGGCTCAGAACATGAATGTGATTTGGGTTGATCATGCTGATGAAGTAATTAAGCATGTATTAAAACCTATTGAACAGCCAAAGCAATCAGGGTCTTGGTCTCGTCGGGCCACGGTCTATGAAGCTAAAAAACAAGGGTCATAAACCTTTGTAAAAATTGACTGCTCAGAACTGTCATTTTCTATATACTTGGTTTTGATAATTTCAGGCCAAAGATAGTAAACGACAAAACAAAGGATTTGTTGGGTGGCAAAGAAAGTTCTTACCCTTGGCGGGGCAACGCAGGATATTTACATCCGCTATGCAAATGCTGAAACAATGCGTTTGCACACCGCCAAAGGAATGCAGTCGTACCTCTTGCTTCAAGAAGGTGCAAAAATAGAAGTAAGTGAGCTCTTGTATTCGACAGGTGGCGGTGCCGTAAACACCGCCATCTCTTTTGAGCGCATGGGCTTTAATGCTGCCACCTTCATTAAAATAGGTGATGATTCAGCCGGTCAGTTCATTCTTAAAAAATTAGATGAAGAAGGCGTTTCTACCGATAATGTAATTGTCGCAAAAGGTGGGCAATCGGGCACATCATTTGTTATACCCTCTCTTGAACGTGATCGCGTTATCATGGCCATGCGTGGCATCAATACACAAATGGTTTTGAAGGAACTACCTTTTGATCAAATCAAAAAATCAGATCTTTTATATATCACTTCCTTAAGTGGTGATTCATCCAAACTTTTATTGCCAATAGCAGAATATGCACATAAGCATGGTATCCCTGTTGCAATCAACCCCGGCGGTAGCCAATTAATCGCTGGCGCTCCGATATTACGTGAATCATTAAAATACGTTGATCTGCTTATCATGAATAGCGCTGAGGCAAAACTATTTATGCTCTCATTGGCACAAGCAAAAAATTTAGAGTCCGGCGCTCCGACAACGGTCAAAAAAGCTAAAAAAACAAAACCATCTCTCCTGAGCGGCTCCATTAACGTTGAAGATCTCTGGTTTCAGCTTGACCATTTCTTCCAAGCAGTGTTGCGTTTAGGGCCCAAGGTTGTAGTAGTAACCAATGGTGCCGAAGGCGTGTATGCAGCAACCAAAGATACCATCTACTTTCATCCCAGTGCTCCGGTTAAGGTGGTCAACACGGTCGGCGCTGGTGACGCATTTGGCTCAACCTTCACCGCCACCTACTTCCTTACCCATTCTGTCGAGCAAGCAATTCGTTACGGGATCGCAAATGCTTCATCAGTCATTTCCCATATGGATACCAAAGAAGGCCTTTTAACTTTTGACCGAATCGAAAACCGCGCAAAGAAATTTAATGCGACGTTATTGCAGAAAATACCGCTCAAATAACGAACCACGAATTGCATAAAAAATCGCCTCCGGTACAGTTGCAAGCCAATAAACTATTTACATCACGAATCAGTGCGCAATGTATATTAATGTCACCCTCTTTGGCGGTGTTATCGAACCGCTCACGTATCGTATACCTGAAGGACTTCCCGATCAGATAAAGGTCGGGTCATTAGTGCGCGTTCCGGTACGAACAAGCACCCGTGTTGCATTGGTTATAGCGCGGGTAAACAAACCACAAACGGCATACGAAATCAAAGACATTATTGGCCTTGAGCCCTTTCCTCATGATGACCATTTCCAGCCATACATAAAAAAGTTGGCTGATTATTATCGTATTGATCCATTGCGTTTCATTTGGCGGATGAAGCAATTTATTGGCTCCCCCGTAACGGCACAAGAACCCAGCTCGCCACCTGACCAAACCCAAGCGCGCGAAGCACAACTCACCGCAGAGCAACAAACGGCCGTCGATGCCATCCTCCCTTCATTAGATACCAATGAATTCTCACCACACGTCATACATGGTGTCACGGGATCAGGCAAAACCATGGTATATCGCTTTCTCATTCAACAGGCCCTGGGCCAAGGCAAAAGCGTCATTCTCTTACTGCCAGAAGTGATGATGGCAGTCGCCTTTGAGCATACCTTCAAACAATGGTTTTCTGCCGATCAGGTGGTGGGATTTCATTCAGCAAGTTCGGTGAAGGAAAAAAAGAGATTGTGGCAGTCACTCCTCTATGGCAAACCGCAACTCATTATTGGCGTGCATCTGCCCATGTTACTGCCCATTCCGCATCTGGGTTTGATCGTGGTCGACGAAGAGCATGAGACCGGTTTTCAAGAAAAACGATACCCAAAAATCAATGCAAAAGAAGCCGCTCTTTTGCGGGCGCAGCAGCAAAAAATCCCCATTGTGCTTGGCTCAGCCACCCCATCACTCCAGACACTGCATCAGGTCAAAACCAAGGGCTGGCCGTTGCACAAACTCGAGCAGAGATATGCGGGCGCATTCCCATCGATTACCGTCGTTCCGTTGCGCGATCAAAAACAGCGCAAAAATTTTTGGATCACTCCTGAGCTTGAACGAGCAATTGCCGATCGATTAGAGAAAGGCGAGCAAACCATTATTTTTATGAATCGCCGAGGGTTTTGTTTCTTTGTGCAGTGCAAGGAGTGCAGTTTTATATTCTCCTGCCCAAACTGTTCGGTAAGCCTGACCTTACACGTATCAGAAACAAACAACTCGCTGCGTTGCCATTATTGCGAATATGCCCAACAAGCCCCAACCGCATGCAGCTCATGCAAGAGCAGTAATCTATTGAATAAAGGAATCGGCACCCAACAAGTAGTTACCACCTTGCAAAAACTTTTTCCGCACGCACGAATTGGCCGAGCTGATTTAGATAGCACGGCTGAACGAAAAAAATGGCAGCAGACCATCGATGCAATGACACAGTATCAGCTGGATATTTTGGTTGGCACACAGATGGTGACCAAAGGGTATCATTTTCCCAAAGTTACCTTGGTCGGCGTTTTGTGGGCCGATGTAAATTTAAGCATGCCAATATTTAATGCCGCAGAAACCTGCTTACAACAGCTCATTCAGGTGGCTGGCCGCGCAGGCCGCGCCTCAAAAGGCAGTCAGGTAATCATCCAATCAATGATTGATCACCCGATCTTTAATTACCTAGAAGAAACCAAATATCCAGAGTTTTATACAACGGAGATTGCACATCGCGAAATACTCGGCTACCCACCCTGCAAACGGTTGGCAGAGTTGGAAATGAGAGGCACTGACGAAGCACAGTTAGAAAAAGAGGCACAGGCAATTGCAGAACAACTGTATACAGCCAACAAACATAATATACAGATTCTTGGACCAGCCCTGCCGCCGGTACATAAGATGAATAACTGGTTTGTACGCAAAATTTACTTAAAAGCACCCACGATTAACCATATTGCTTCATTATTGGCAACGATAGATGCAAGAAATATACGATCGCGTATATTCTATACCCCAAATCCGCTCGGCTTGTAGTAACAACTGGGATACACATGACGCTCGAAATTTTAACACCGAATGAATATCGCACCTTTGTCATCGCCTGGCTGGAGGTAAACACTGGCATCGGCAACTTAATCATACAACCAGGGCATGCACCCGCGGTGATGACGTTGGCGGATAATAGCACTGCCATCGCCACCCTGCCGGCAGGCGGAGAAGAAGTGATTGCGGTACCACGCGGTGTTATGGAAGTTACGCGGTCACGCGTACGCTTGCTTATGAATTAGCAATAGACAGCCAGCAACAGGTTTTACCCCATGAAAAAGATATTGTTATTTCTCTGCATCATTCTCACCATCAGCCTTATGCCAAAACCAATTCGCCTGACCACGCGACAAGCTCAAGCTGTGGGTAAAAAGATCTGGCGAAATGAATGCGGCGGCTCTATTGAAGGTCTGTTATTTTGGAACAAGAATGAATCATTTGCCTCAGTCGGCATTGGCCACTTTTTGTGGTGCCCCAAAGGCAAAAGCCGCCCTTTCTCACACAGCTTTCCTTCTTTGATTGAGTTTATGGTGCAGCATGGCATTAAAGTGCCGGAATGGCTCGATATAAAAAATGGTTGCCACTGCCCCTGGCGCACGCGGCGCGAATTTATCCAGGCTCGAAATAGCAAAAAAATGAAAGAGCTCGAAGCATTCTTAGTCGACACTATTGATGCCCAAATCGCTTTCATGGTAAAACGTTTAGATGACGCACTACCGAAAATATTGGCCGCGGTACCGCATCACAAAAAAATGCATATCAAAAGACAATTTGATTGCCTCATGCGCTCTGAAAAAGGGTTGTATGCGCTCATCGATTATATAAATTTTAAAGGCGAGGGCATTTCACATGCCAAGAAAGAAAATGGGTGGGGTTTATTGCAGGTTTTAGAAACTATGCATGCAAAAAATGACGAAGCTGCGGTGCGACAATTTGTTGATAGTGCAAAGCAGTTACTCACCAATCGCACACAACGAGATCCATCAACGCGCTGTTGGCTTGAAGGATGGCACAACAGGCTTAATACATATTTGGTTTAAACATGGCAAAAAAACAAGTTGGCTCCATCGTTTCCGGCTCTCTAACCGAAGGCTTTTTGATGCGCATTGTCTGCGATGCGCCATTACATGAAATAAAAACGGGAAAGTTTGTCTGCGTACAAAGCGGCCCTTATAAATTCTTTTCATTGATCACCGATCTTGCCTTAGAAGTGACCCACCCTGATATTCTGCTCTTCCCACCCACCGATACTGAACCGTTGCTTATGGATGCGTTAAAGAAAAAGGACATGTATGCCACGGCACAGTTGCGCCCCATGCTCATGCTCAATCAGGCCAATGAAAAGATGCCAGTAAAAACCATCCCTGCTCATTTTGCAACGGTCTATGAAGCAAATAAAGCCGATGTAAATATGATCTTTGGCGATGAGCATGATGCAAGCAAACGATATTTTAATATTGGATGCCCTCTTGATATGGATACGCCGGTATGTATTGATCTAGAAAGATTATGCGAACGGAGCAATGGCATTTTTGGCAAATCCGGCACGGGTAAAACCTTTTTAACTAGGCTGATTTTGGCCGGTATCGTCAAGCAAGAAAAAGCAAGTGTACTTATCTTTGATATGCATAGTGAATATGGTATTCAAGCACGCAAAGAAGGTGGCCCTTTTGTAAAAGGACTCAAAACATTATTCCCCGACAAAGTCGCCCTTTTCTCTCTTGACCCACAATCCACCCGCCGGCGCGGCGGCACACCCGATGTTGAGATAGTAATCCCCTACTCTGCCATCAATGTTGAAGATGTCATTTCATTGCAAGACGAGCTCAACCTGCATGCAACGGCTTTAGAAGCTGCGTATTTGATCGCAGCACGCTACAAAAAAGATTGGCTTGAAGTGCTGCTGAGCCAGGGTGAACGACTGAAAGAATTTGCACAAGAATTAGGGGCTCATCCTGAATCAATTGCAGCTCTCTATCGTAAGCTCAAACGGCTTGAGCGGCTGCCATTTCTCCAAGCTTCAAGCCGTGGCGCTATCACCCTTCGTCAGGCTCAGGGCGATCGGAATCAGCCAGATTTACTTGGTGGCGGAAATGTCATTGACCAAATGCTTGAATATATAGATAAGGGCATGAGTGTCATTGTAGAATTCGGCAACTACACGGGCACTTTTGTATATCTCTTAATTGCAAATATTATCACGCGCCGCATCCACGCCCGTTACATTGAAAAAACTGAAAAATATTTAGGCTCGCATAGCCTGAGCGACGAACCAAAAAAATTGATGATCTGTATCGAAGAAGCACATAAATTCCTCAACCCTCAAGCAGCTCGGCAGACCATCTTTGGCACCATTGCCCGAGAAATGCGTAAGTATTACGTATCGCTATTAGTTGTTGATCAGCGCCCGTCTGGCATAGATGAGGAAGTTTTATCTCAGATAGGCACAAAGGTTGTAGCTCAATTGAATGATGAGAAAGATATTCAGGCAGTGCTGACCGGCATTAGCGGGGCCAACAATCTACGCTCAATTCTCGCTTCATTAGACACTAAAAAACAGGCTCTCTTGCTCGGCCATGCAGTAGCCATGCCTGTGGTTGTGCAGACGCGCGAATATGATGAAAATTTCTATCGTGCTATGGGGCCAGAGGTATCAAGCAAACAGATTACACAATTGATTGATGAGCTGTTTTAAGCAAAAAAAAGGGCCGGCTACTTTACCGCAACCAGCCCAACAGCTTATACAATAGTCGGTGTAATAAAGATAAGTAATTGTGATTCTTCTTTTTTAAGTTCACGAGATCTAAAGAGCGCCCCAAAAATTGGGATGCGCGAAAGCACGGGGATCTCGTTGCTTCCCTTCTCATCCTTATTGAGCATCAATCCGCCAATGGTGGTTGTTTGACCACTGCGTAGCGTCACTTTATTTTTTGTGCGAATCTTTTTAATCGTCGGTGCATGATCATTTGCTTCATGATCTATGACCGATGAGTTTTCAACTAAAATATCTAGTTGCACGCGAGATCGATCTGGTGAAATATGTGGCTTCACATTTAAAATGGTGCCAACCTCTTGATAGTTGATTGACTGCACATTGCGCAATTTGCCATGCGCCATCTCTTCAACCATCGTCTTTATAGGCACACTTGAACCAATAATGATCTCAGCAACTTCGCCATGGTTGGTAAGCACTGATGGATTCAGCAAAATTTTCGCTTTTGATGCAGCTTGAGCCGCGCGCAGCTCAACCATCAGGTTGTGCATGGTCAGGCTCGAGCCAGAAAAAATCATTGGGGCTACCAACGCTGTTGCTTGTTTTTGCCCTTGAAATTTTAAGCCAGAACCATCTCCGCCCTGAATAGACCAATTAAATCCAAGCTGCTGTTCAAAGGTATTATCGACAGTGGCAACGACGGCATCAATGCGCACCTGCGGCGTTGGGAAATCGATTGCGGCAACAAATTCAGCCATTTCAGTTGCCTGGCTTGGCCAACAGCGCAAGAAAACTTTTTTGCTTTCCTTATCAATCGAGCAATAGGCAGATTCATGCTTTCCGCGTTGTGTTACACAGCGCCACATCTCTTCTATTTTTGCCACTAATTCATCATCGCACCGTGTTTGTTTGAGCGCAATAGTTTTTTGAATAAGCGGTGTCGTGTGCTGTCGCTTTAAGAGCGCCATCGCTTCTTTGTACAGCATAATGCGCCAGAGCTTTTGCTGCTTGATCAATGCAAGCCGTGGATTATTTTTTGCGCATAAGAGCTGCAAAATATCACCAGGAGTGCGCTGCACAAAATGAACGCGACCCACAGTACCCTTCACTTCATCGTCAATCACAAAATCAATGTCTGCGGTAACGCCGATCAACTCAACCACATCTTGAATGTTTTTAGCGCGAGAGCGCAAGCTGATTTTTTTATCTTGCAGCGCACCATCAACAAATGTTTTGGCAAGATATTTCTCAATGTCACCATCGGTGGCGAATGATACTGCTTCTTTAACCGCGTTTGGTGATTTTTTTGTTGGCTTTTTTACCGATTTTTTTGGCGCTGCGGGAATTGCAGCCGCTGTAGAAAATGGCTTTGCCTTCTTCTTTGCCGGTGCAACAACGGGCTTTTTGGGGCCCGTTGGCAGCTGCTCTGCACTACTTTTTATAGGTTCAAATGTTTCGATGATGGCCGCCTGTGTTTGAAGGCCACAGATCGCTACGTTCATGATGAAAAAAAAATTCTTGTTGCTCATACCACTAATTCCTGTTCCGCTCCATTTACATGTTTACATACAATGCCATTTGCCGTGATTTTTCCGATACGCCAACCTTGCCCAAGATCATCATTTAATCGAGCAAGTTTGGTGCCGTGCTCCTCGTGGGCTAGTAATGCCAATGGTCGCGCCCCCGAGTGGGCTACACCAACTACCGTCCAGGTTGGTGGCACTACCGCTTCTGCCTCTTTTTCAGGCATCTGAATTTCCTTCATCACGTTGATGAGTGCCTCTTGCACAGCCGGTGCCGGCTGCTCTTTAATAATCTCCTTTTTCGGCGCAACTGGTTTTGGGCGATGCGCTAAAACTTCCTTCTTTGCAAACAGGTCACGCGGCATTATGGTCTGATTGGTTGGTAGCGGTGCTAACCAAGAGAATGGATCACGAAATTCGGGAAACCGAATAAGTTTTTCCTTGATTAACTCTTTTTGAGCTGCGTGCGCTGAAGCAGACATCATTAATAACAGCATCTTTTTATGAATGCTCATGGTGCTCTCCTATGTTTTTTACTTCGATAAGATCAAATTTTATTGCTAGTTCCAGCGGTTGTTCTGGATATTTTTCGTTCACATATTTTTTTAGTGATATGGTGCGCGGATACAGCAAGTAATCAGTAACACCAACTAAATGAACATATTCAATAATTTCAGAAAATTGGCCGGCAAATGAAAGCTCAACTGGATGGGTAACATACCAAACATGCGGCGTTGGTGGTTGCGGCATGCAGCTCAACAACTTGAGATTGGATTCAACACCTTTGACCAGAAGCAAATTCAGCAAGCATTTGTATCCATTTGGTATGGTTGCACATTGCCCAAAGGTATGACGCAAACCAGATACCAACTGCTCAAGCTCTGCCACTTCGTGTGCATAGCGAGACAGCTCAACTTGCTGCTGCGATAGTTGCGCGCAGCGATGCTGTGCACTGGCGATACGTGCCTGCAATGGCTGATACAGCACCAGCCACCAGATAAACCATAACACGCAAACGGAGCCTATGGTGCACACATACCAAAAAAGACGGTTCCGCGTTATAAAAAACGCGAAAAATTTATTATTTCGGGGGATAAAATAGTTCACCTTTTTTTTGCCTCAAAACACCCAATCAAAGCATCATGGCGTTAAAATCAGTTAAAACGTGTGTGTAGTCCATTGCATTGGGTCAACCTCAACATTATTGACGAGCAGTGCCCAATGTAAATGATCGCCGGTGGCGAAACCGGTCTTACCCATAATACCGAGAGGGTTTCCTTTTTCTACTTTTGATCCAACTTCTATATTTGCAAAAGTATCGAGATGTCCGTATAACGTCAAGACACCACAGCCATGATCGACTACAACAGTGTTTCCGCTACGTGAGAAGCGGTCTTTTACCACCACAACGCCGTCCTGCGCAGCCCATACAGAACTTTTTTTGCGTGCGCCAAGATCTACAGCCTTATGCATGTAACGCCCACGTTCTTTGTTGGTGCGAATAGTACCAAAATCACAGGTCAACGCAGTCATATCAAGCGGCACACAGAATGAACCGCGCCATAATTTCTCGTGTGCCGATTTTTTACTACATTCGGCCACCGTATCATGCAGCTCATGCTCAGGTCTGCCGAGTTCAGCCTCTTTTTGCACCACGTCAGCGTTCACCGTCAAAATCTGTTTTTTAAAAGGAAATGGCAACACTTGGAATTTGTGTTCAAGCGTTTGTGTATTGCCAACTTTGTCCTGGATTTCGACCGATAACAGATATTCACTTGCATTCTCTTCGCAATCAATTGGCACAAATGCTTCATAAATTGGTGAATGCTTTGATTCACGCACACAGTCATAGCTGCGTGAGAATGCTTTTACGTGTGCTTGTTTAATTTCTTTATTTACTTGAAATTGCAAATGTAAGGTGCGGCCTTGGAAAACTTTTAGATCAGCTGATGGTCGTACAAAAGCAGCCTGCAACGGTTGATTGTCAACGTAGAACGTGCGCTCTTCAATTGTCTTTATATCTTTGTATGAACCCTTAACTGCTTCTATGCGCAGTTGGTGTTTGCCATTGGCAACGTGCAATGAATCGATGGCGAATGGATGTTCAAATGAACTTTTATTAATACGTTTATTAACGAGTGGTGAGTTGTCTAAAAAAATTGAAATTTCAGAAACTTTTGCATTGTCTGCACCTTTGAGCGTGCATTGAATCGCTCCTGCATAGGAGCCTTCATTATCAAGACCTTGTAGCTGTATGGTTGGTTGTGATCCATCAAAGAAATAGTAATAACTGCGCAATCCAACCCAACCACCACCAATAACCAATAATCCAAGAACAAGATTTTTCATGCGAAACATTGTGCGATACCCCTTTGCTGTTGAGACAACATTTTTAATGGGGGCCAATATAGCGCATTTTGCGATCCGAGAGAATCTATTTTAGAAATGACGATAAACTTCTTTACGATGAGCCGCGTCCACCACAAATACTACAAGCTCGTGATGGATTGCTTGGAAAACCACTCGGTATTTTCCAACAACCAACCTAAAAAGATCTGGGTGCCCAATCATTTTGAGAACATCAAGCGTATGTGTTTCGTTTGTAACAAGAATTTCGAGTTTTTGATTTATTTCTTGTGCTATCTCGTTAGGCAACATTCTGATAGCTTTTGCCGCTGACTTCTTAAATTCAATGGCATAACCCTTGAACTGGTTTTTCATAGCCATTATTTCTTCTTCCGCACCATTTGTTTGACAACCTCAAATGGAACAACATCCTCTCTTTCATGTTTTCTTAAAATTGATTGTGCCTTAGCCGATAATACAGCGTCTTCTAATTTTTGAAGTAATTTTTCATAAGCATCTAGGGTGAAGAACACGCCAATTTTATTGCCCAAGGTATCTTTCATGAACTGGGTTTTCACCCCAGGAACTACCGGAATATATTCTTCTTCTATTCTGCGATTCATAGAATCTCCTAAAAACAAATAGCTACCTAGATAGCTTAATAAAAGCAGCTAGATGAGCAAATGATGAATATAATTAGTTTTTATGTAGCCGCAACGAGCAAATTATTATGTTGCCGATCCCATTCATTCAGATACGCAATACGCTCAGAAAGCTGTCAGTGTAACGGATCATTGATCTCTTTGCCTAATTGCTCAATCTGATGATCTCGCATGCGTTTGAATAGGCCAGCACCTGTGTGCCCTTTCTTTAGAAGCTTTGCTGCGGCAAGATCAGCCCGCTTCTCCTCCGCCCGTGCATGATATGTTTGTATTTTACCCGACAATTGAGTCAACAGATAGAAAAGTGTGCCCGCTGCCATAATGTTGGTTTTTTTATAGAGGTTTTTGGGGTACCATTTTTGAAAATAATTGATTAAAACTTCGCAACTCATTACGCCAGAAGCCACTAAAGCTGTACGCAGCAGATCTGAGGCGGCAAAGAAATTTCCCAAAGCGTGTGCGGCCTCATGAGCTAAAATGAAATCTTGCTCATCACTATTTAATGCATGCCATGCATCTTTTTTTATTACGATCGTTTTTCCTATGGTGAAAAATTCGAGATAGGTATTGAGAAAATTAAAGCCTTCATCAGAGACAACCACCTTTATATCGTTTGGCGAAGATGCGCCCCCATCTTTTAACAACTTCTGTAGCCGCAGCGTAACCTCGTGAGACTCTTGTAGATCAATGCTTTTTTGGGCTTTTTTCAATCCAAAGTGCCGTACCACCGGTGGCACCCACAGACCATTCAACCAGCTCATAATTCTCAGATATTTACTCAAGCCCATCCCATATGAGCCGATGGCAGTACCAACAGCAGTACAAACAGTTTTTGCAGATTCGGATAGAGCCGGCTGGGCTGTGCTTTGCTGAGCAAAGGATAAAAAGACAATGAGGTATATTAGTAGGCGTGCATTATATGATTTAATCACGGGTAAACCTCAATTTAAGTTCAGAATCTCCTTAGACCGCCCAATGCTGTTCTAGTACAAACTAACCATCGGCCACACGAAAGACAAATGGGCAAACCTGGCATCCATTTACCATTTGAAATGCACTGCCCACACATTAAAATAGGATCATGGACAAAACAAAGATCAGTAACCTTCCGCGCACGCCGGGGGTATACCTATTTAAAAACAAGGCCCAAGAGGTCATATATATCGGTAAGGCGAAAGTCTTACGCGCCCGGGTGTCCTCTTATTTTAAGAAAGATAGAGAGGAGCGGATCGCTGCACTTGTCCCAGAAATTGCCGATGTTTCCGTTATTGCTACCAAGAATGAGGCCGAAGCTCTGCTTTTAGAAGCCCAATTGATTAGCGAGCATCAGCCTTATTTTAATGTACTTTTAAAAGACGGGCAGCCGTTTGTCTACCTCTTATTTACCGAAACAAACGCTAAAAATTCAGCTTTACCAGGTCTTGAGATAGTCCGTAATAAAAAGAAAAAGGGCATCTATTTCGGCCCATTTATTCAAAAAGGGCAAGCAAGGCGAGTGCACACCTATCTGGTGCGCACGTTCAAGCTCAAACTGTGCAACAAAAAAATAGCCGCTGGATGTTTGGATTATCATCTTGATCTGTGCCCAGGCAATTGTCGCGGAAATTTTGATCTTGAGGCATATAGATTTCGCCTATCGCTTGCTCGCCAGGCGCTGGAAGGCGATCACAAGGCCTTTGTAAAGACACTTAAGGCGCAGATAGCTCTATATAATGCACAATTTTTATTTGAGCGCGCCCGCGAGCTGCAGGGGTATCTGACTAATTTTGAACAGATTTTTCATGTCATTCGCACCCGCTACCACGAACGCAAATACGAATCTGAAACAGCCATCGCCACAGCCCCGGTCAAATATAAACCCACACCCAAACCCGAAGTGGCAGCAGCTTTGCAAAAGTTGCTTAACTTACCAATCGCACCTCGCACAATCGATTGCTTTGATATCTCCCACTTTCAAAGTCAGGCCATTGTAGGCTCATGCATTCGTTTTCACGATGGAGTGCCAGTGAAAGATAAGTTCCGCCGCTTTCGAGTGCGCACCTTAACGCAGCAAAATGATTACGCGGCCCTGCAAGAAGTGGTGTTGCGGCGATATCGCCCGGTGGGCACGCCCTTTGGTTCAGGCGAGACGAGCGCACGAGATAAAAATTTAGCCTTTGTTGATCTACCCGACCTCATTCTCATCGATGGCGGCAAAGGGCAGCTCAATGCCGTGCTCGCCATCCTGCCACATAACGCTGTCTGCGTCAGCTTGGCAAAAAGAGAAGAGATCGTGTATGGCCCCACTGTCCCGCAAGGTATACCACTTGACGTAAAGAAAGAAACTGGGAAATTATTAATAGCATTACGAGATTACGCGCACCATTTTGCCGTTTCGTACCACAAGGTGCGTCGCAGCAAGAATTTTGAAATTTGATTGCAGCGGCTCTCAGATCGACCAAAAAACTCACGTGCGAAGCAATGGTTGAAGCGAGGCGGCGAGTTGAACACCGTTCTGCCAAGCCGCGTGTTTTTACCATTGCGAGCTAAAAGGAGCATCAATGAATATACAACCACAAGATAATCGCACCGCGCTTGAACGCTTTTGTGTTAATGTAACCGAGCGGGCAAAAAAGAATCAGATCGATCCGGTCATCGGGCGGCATGAAGAGATCAGACGCGTGATACAAATTCTTTCACGCCGCACCAAAAACAATCCGGTGCTCATTGGCGAGCCCGGCGTTGGTAAAACAGCAATCGTTGAAGGCATTGCACAGCGCATTGTAAGCCACGATGTACCTGAAGGATTAAAAAATAAGCAGATATTCTCTCTCGATATGGGGCTACTCATCGCAGGCGCCAAATATCAAGGTGAGTTTGAAGAGCGTCTGAAAGGGATCTTGAAAGAGATCGAAGAGAAACAGGAGTCGGTCATCCTCTTCATTGATGAGCTGCATACGCTCATTGGCGCTGGCCGCACATCGGGCGCTATGGATGCCGGTAATTTGCTCAAGCCAGCCTTGGCCCGTGGTGACCTGCATTGCATTGGGGCTACCACCCTTGAAGAATATAAAAAATATATTGAACAAGATGCGGCACTCGAGCGTCGATTTCAAAAAGTGTTAGTTCCCGAGCCAACTACTGAAGATACCATTTCCATTTTGCGTGGACTCAAAGAACGTTATGAGCTCCATCATGGCATTCGCATCAAAGACCAAGCATTGGTAGATGCCGCGCTCCTTTCATCAAAATATATAGCAGATCGATTCTTGCCTGATAAGGCGATCGATTTAGTCGATGAAGCGGCTGCAATGGTGCGCATGGCTATTGATTCTCAACCAGAAGAGATCGATAAGATTGATCGCAAGGTACGGCAGCTGGAAATTGAGCGCGTTGCCTTGAGCAAGGAACAGCAAACCCCCGAATCCTTCGACACGCTCAGGACGAACGGGGGCCACTCAACGGGCCGCTTGTCGGCCATTGATCACGAGCTTGGTCAACTCAAAGAGCAGCTGCAGACACTGCGCAGCCAATGGCGCGCAGAAAAAGAGCCGATGGAACGTATCATGCGCATCAAAGAACAGATTGAACGTGCAAATAGTTCATACCAGCAATTTGAACGCGCCGGTGATTACGCGAAAGCTTCAGAAATTAAATACGGCACGCTGGTCAAACTCACCACCGAGCTTAAAACAGAGCAAGAAAAACTTGCCCAAAGCCCGCGTCGGTTGGTAAAAGATGAAGTTGATGAGCGTGACATTGCCTTAGTACTCGCTCGTTGGACCGGCATTCCTGCCGAAAAATTAGCTGCCTCAGAAGCGCAAAAATTCCTGACCTTGGCCGCAACAATGAAGGCTCGCGTGATCGGTCAAGACGATGCAGTCACCCATATCAGTCAAGCAATTCAACTGCATCGTGCAGGATTATCTGACCCCAATAAACCAATTGGTTCTTTTTTATTCCTTGGCCCAACGGGCGTGGGAAAAACAGAAGTTGCTCGTGTATTGGCCGATATTCTCTTTAATGACGCGCGCAAAATGATTCGCATCGACATGTCGGAATATATGGAAAAGCATGCCGTTGCGCGCTTGATCGGCTCACCGCCGGGCTACGTTGGGTATGAAGAAGGGGGTCAACTGACCGAAGCAGTGCGCCGCACGCCATATAGCGTTCTACTTTTTGATGAAGTTGAAAAAGCGCACCCCGATGTTTTCAATATATTCTTACAGCTCTTAGATGATGGACAACTGACCGATTCACAGGGGCGAACCGTCAGCTTTAAAAACTGCATCATTATCATGACGAGCAATATTGGCTCAGATCTGATGCTTGAAGCTGGTATTACTGATTCAGTCAAACAGCACCTTGAGCAGCGACTGCGCACTCAGTTCAGACCAGAATTTTTAAACCGCCTTGATGCCACGGTCTACTTCAATCCATTAAGCCAAGAGAATGTAGCCGCCATTGCTGCGTTACAGTTGCATAAAGTGGTCGAGCAACTCAAGCAAAAGAACATAGCGCTCGATATAACGCCGGCCACACAAACCCTCTTGGCTGCCACCGGATATAGCCCAGAATTTGGTGCCCGCCCACTCAAACGGCTGATCACCCAACAGTTGGTCGTGCCCATAGCCCAGCACCTCATTGCACAGCCTGAAACAAAAGAGGTGAAGGTAGGAGTCGAAAAGGGCGCCATTACCTTTCAATATGTATAAATAAGCCAGATTTTTTAAGGGCGGTTGAAGCTTGGCGTGGGCTCGATAACCTCGTATAACCTAATAATAGATATATGAGGTTATAGCATGAAGAGAGTTTTTACCGCCCTACTCGCCCTTATAATTTTTATCGCACCGGTTCCTGCGTTGGCCAGCGGCCGACCAGCTCCTTCGGCACCAGAGGAGGTGCTCGAATGCCCTGCATGTATGGAGACATGCTTTAATGCCAATTATGCACAGGTGCGCCCATCAGTGATTCTGCACCGCCCACGTCAACAAGGGCAAACATTGCACGTTATGTGTAGCACGTGCTACGACAAATGGCGCTTACAAGATGATAGATGCCCAAACTGCCGAACAGAGATTGATACAACCTTTATAAACAATCCTCGCGCACAATCGTGGGCATTAGATCCCTATAAAGAAGCTAAAAAGCAGCTCAATGCTCAACAAGAGCAAGCAACTAATCGACTACGCCAAGAGCATGCGCGTAGACAGATGGAAGAACGAGCACGTAAACAAGAACAAGACATGCGTCGATACAATGAAGAAATAAGACGGGAAGATCAACGAGCTGAAAATTTGCGGCGCGACCAAGAGCAGTCTAAGCAGAGACAATCGCCACAACTACCGCAAAACAACCAAAAGCCTGCTCAGCCAGCGGGCCAACACATTGGCTCCATCCCCATAGGGCTGATTATCTGTTGCCTGCCGTTTTTTCTGCGATGGTATTTCCACAAATTGCATATGATATGGACGTAATTGGTTAGCACAAAGTAACAGCTTGTAGTAGATTTGGGCCCGATAAATGTCGGGCCTCTTTTTTTGTTCATTCATGTCAAAGCCATTATTTGCAGCAAATTGGAAAATGTATCGCTCGTATGCTCAAACTATTGAGCAGTGCAAAAAAGATCTCGATCTTTTGCGCCGATTGGGCGCAAACGCCACCATAGATGTTGCACTATTGCCAAGCACCGATGCGTTGAGTGCGGTAGGCCAGATAGTGGCGGCAACCGGTATCTACCTGGGTGCCCAAGATTGCTCGGCGCATGATCTTGGAGCCTATACGGGCCAAGTGGCCGCGCAATCACTGCGTGAGCTTGGCTGTTCATTTGTGATTATTGGCCATAGTGAACGGCGTGCAGCAAGTGATACCGATGAAATCATTGCGCAAAAAGTTGGGCAAGCCTTTAAAGCTGGCTTAGCCCCCATTATATGTATTGGTGAACCAGAAGCAGTATATAATCTCGGGCAGACGCAACAGTTCTTAACCAAACAATTACAAGCTCTGCAATCGATACTGTCTGCACATACAACACACCATTTCAATATTGCCTATGAGCCAGTATGGGCAATTGGCTCAGGTAAAACTCCCACACCACCCGAGATAAGCAACACTATTTCATGCATCAGAAATTTTTTGGAAACCGAAATTGGTTCTTCCCAGTTCCGCATTTTGTATGGAGGAAGCGTCAATCAAAAGAACGCTGGCGAGCTTAAAAACATTGAGCCGTTTGAAGGTTTTTTAGTGGGAAAAGCCAGTTTGGATATTCAAGAGTTTGCTCATATCATAAATATGATAGAATGAGAGCCTATTAAATTCCATTTCAGGAGAACAACATGCTATTTGGTCTTATTACCACCCTATTCATCTTTGTTTGTATCATTCTCACGCTCCTTGTGCTGATTCAAAAAGGCAGCAACAGTATGGGAATCGGCTCACTCGGCGGCAAACAAGTAATGCTATTTGGCGGATCTGGCGGGCAAGATATTTTCCAAAAAATCACCTGGGGCTTGGGTGCGCTCTTTCTGTGCGGCTCATTGGCCCTTTCTATACTTAAAACTGAGCAAGTGCGCGGCTCACGCTATCTGACCAGCCTCAAGCCAACAGCCGAGCAACAGCAGCCAGCATAAATGCAAGCGAACAAAAAAAGTTGAGGATATGGAACTACACCTGATTGATACTCTCGGTTTAGCTACGCTCTCCTTGTTAGAGCGTATGGGTGGCTTCCTCCTTTTTCTTATAAAATCAGTTCGCGTTCTTTTTACCACACGCCTCAAGGTGCAAAAGGTTGTTGAGCAAATGCGCCTGATTGGCGTTGACTCCATGAGCATCATTGCCCTCACCGGCACCTTCACCGGCATGGTCTTTGCCTTTCAGACCTATATTGGATTTCACCGTTTTGGTGGCGAACAATTTTTAGGTTCGGTCACGGCATTGGCAATGCTACGCGAGCTGGGCCCAGTTCTTGCCGGGCTCATGGTTACCGGGCGAGCCTGTTCCTCGATCGCTGCTGAAATTGGCGCCATGCAAATCACCGAACAGGTTGATGCATTACGCACGCTTTGTATAAATCCTTATCAATATCTAATGGTCCCGCGCATCCTGGCCGGCACCCTCATCATGCCATTTCTTTCGCTCTTTTGCGCTTTTTTAGGCATTGTTGGTGCCTATATCATCGCCGTATATGCGCTCGATTTAAATCCCGATCAATTTATTCACAGCATCAAAGAGTTTGTTGAATTGCAAGATATAACAGGCGGGCTTATTAAAGCCGCTGTTTTTGGCCTCATTCTTTCCTGGGTGGGATGTTATAAAGGGTATCGCACCACTGGCGGTGCACGTGGCGTTGGTCTTTCAACCACCGCTGCTGTGGTGTTAAGCTCGACGTTAATTTTAGCAGCAAACTATTTCCTCACGGCCGCCTTATTTGAGACCTAAAGCCATGATCAAATTAGAAAATGTACGCAAAAGCTTTGGGGAGAAGCTCGTATCGCAAGGCGTGAACTTAGAGATTCCCGATAACAAAACCGTATGCATCATGGGCTTATCAGGCGAAGGCAAATCAGTTCTTTTAAAGCAAATGATTGGTTTGATCAGACCGGATGACGGCCACATTTGGGTTGATGGCACCGATATCACTACGTTGTCGGAAGATGAGCTGGATGAAAATTTCAGACGCTTTGGCTATGTGTTTCAATTCGCCGCTCTGCTTGATTCACTCAATGTTTTTGAAAACGTGGGCATCACCTTATTAGAAAATGGTGTTTCTCACGAAGAAGCGCTTATTAAAGTAAAAGAAAAATTAGAGCTCGTGCAACTCAACCCCCAAGAGGTGTTGCACAAATACCCCTCTGAACTTTCTGGCGGTATGCGCAAACGAGTGGGTTTGGCGCGTACGTTGCTCACCCAGCCAAAGTATATGCTTTATGACGAACCAACCACCGGATTAGACCCAATTACAACGCGCGTCATTCATGAGCTTATCAAAGACATTCAACAGAGGTATAATTTCACCTCAGTGATCATTTCTCATGATCCTGAAGTTTTTAATTTCGTTGACTATGTAGCACTGCTCTATCACGGACAAATACATTATTACGGCGAAGCAAAAACTATTTGGGAATCAAAAAATCCGTATATTCATCAATTTATACGCGGTCTTAGAGAAGGACCAATAAAACCAAGAGCTTAATGGGATCACACCATGGAAACTCAAACCCAACCATTTTCAGACCAATATATCAATCAACTCAAGAGCGATAGTTCTGCGTTTCATCTGTTACATGCAGAAATCAACAAGATAATCGTCGGCCAACAGGAGACCGTACCCTTCGTGCTGATGGCAATATTGTGCAATGGCCATATTTTGCTTGAAGGCGTGCCTGGTGTTGCAAAAACAACACTCATCAAGACCGTCAGTTCAGCACTTGGTCTTTCATTCAAACGCATTCAATTTACGCCAGATCTACTACCAGCCGATCTCATTGGCACCTTAATTTACAATCAAAAAACGCAAGAATTTGAAACGCGAAAAGGACCAATCTTTGCCCATTTAGTTTTGGCTGATGAAATCAACCGTGCGCCAGCCAAAGTGCAGTCAGCGCTCCTAGAAGCAATGCAAGAGCGCCAAGTAACCATTGGCAATAGCACTTACAAATTGGATGAGCCGTTCTTGGTTTTTGCCACACAAAATCCGATCGAGCAAGAAGGTACCTATCGTTTGCCTGAAGCCCAAGTCGATCGATTCATGTTTAAACTTTCTATCACCTATCCAAATAGCAGTGAAGAGCGTGAGATCATTCGCCGCCAATCGGCGCCTGTTGAGGTGCTGCAAGTTCTCAGCAAAGAGGCAATTACACAAGCACAAGAACTGGTCAAACATATTTACGTGAATGAAAAAATTGTTGATTACATTGTAAATTTAGTACAAGCAACACGAAATTCTGAAAAAGAGTTTATTCAATGTGGCGCGTCGCCTCGTGCAACCATCAATTTGCATGTTGCCGCAAAAGCACATGCCTTCTTAAAAGGGCGTCACTTTGTCACCCCAGACGATGTAAAAACTATCGCGCCAGCGGTGCTTCGCCATCGCATTACGCTTTCATATGAGGCCGAAGCAATGCATATGACAAGTGATGAAATTGTACGCAAAATCCTCGCAACGGTGCCATCACCATAATTGACCCAAATGTTGTTTGCGGGTATTTTCTCTCACGTTTGAAAGCAGCTGCCTGCTCAATGTGCCCATTTTGGCTTGAGCAAAAAAAGGTTTGGGGTTAATGAATTTAGGATCGGTGATGCGTCAACCCGTATGGATTGTTAATTGCGCGCTTGCAGCGTTACTCGTTATAACGCTGGGTATTGTCTGGTTGTTACAGACAAAGCCACCGCGCCTTGCGTCAATCGAGCCCGAGCATTATCAGCTGCCGATTAAAAAACAACTGCCTGAAACGGTTATTGCCAAAATCTATGAAAATGATTTATTCGGCACCTATCAAAAACCTATCGAGCTCATGCAACCGGAAAAACCGATCGCTGCTCAATTACCAGCACCACCGCCCTCTATTCCAACGGTAATGCCGCAGGTGCCTCAACCCCAATTCTTAGAGCCACTGCAGCTCCTGGTTAAAGGGGTGATCATCGCTGGTGACGATCAAAAGAGCCGTGCTCTGATTGAGCAAACAAAAACAAAACAAGAAGGGTTGTACAAAATTGGTGACCGCATAGAAGATGCACAATTAATGCGTATCTTTAAAAACAGGGTGGTCTTCATTCGATCGAACGGACAAGAAGAAATTTTGTATTTGCGTGAACGAGAGGCAAAAGACTCACCATTCACCCCACAATCCGATCGTTGGGAAGGCGTGGTAAAACGCATTCGCGACACCCAATATAGTATTGATCCGGCAGCCTTTATAGCACAGATACCGTCATTGGCATCTCTCATGAGCGACCTTGATCTACTCACCGTATATAAAAAAGGTAAGCCAATTGGAGTGCGCATTGGCAAAATGGAAGCAGAATCTGTAGGGCCACAATTAGGCTTGCAAGCGGGCGACATCCTCATCGCCATAGACAGCATGCCGGTTGCAGATTTAAATCAGCGCTTGGCCATATACCAAAAAGTGATTACCTTGCCGTTGGGCTCAACAGTGGCAGTTTCTATTTCTCGATTCCAACGCCCGCTTACCCTTCATTACACGCTTGAAAACCTGGGCAAAAAGTCAACATTTGCCGCTCAGGTAGAGCAATTACCAAAAACAGCAGAAGATGTGCGTCATGAAAAAATTCAAGAAATGCGTAAACGCCATACCTTCGCCCCATCGCTCTCGGATATTAGAAAACACGAAAAGAGCGTTATACTGGAGAAGGTAAAACGAAAAGAACGGGTTGAGACGTTGCAAAATCGTCCCATAAAACAAGAGATATAAGATGGTTACAACGAGATCATTACTGTGGTTTCTGGCATTGGCGCAACCG
>DAIDHG010000004.1:12021-30894 GCA_027452085.1 bacterium | reverse complement strand
TCTATCCAAAGAACAAAGCGAGCGTGCTTATAATGAATTTGCCGCAGCCTACCAACAACATTTTGGTGAACGGCCGGATGAAAATATTTGGGTGAGAAAGCAGGATAACTGTGAAAGTGAAGATCAATGCTGCCATCATCCCTGGGGATGTAAGCCTCGGTAATGTTGCTTGAGATTAAAGACCTCGGCTGGTCATTGTGTGCCTGGCTCATCTTTTTTATATGCCACGTATGTGTGTGCACCACGCCGATTGCGTGCCGTACGCCAGGCTGCAATGCAGTCTGCGCGTGTTTTGCCTTGATTGGTCGGATCTGCAAAGAAATCCCGCGTAAACTGATTGTATTCGAATTGGCTGTCTATTTCTGTTTTCAGCCCAGCTTTTTTTTGCGCGGTCAGTCGTTTCCACTCATCAATGAGTTGTCCAAAGGTAATCCCTGGATGCGCTTTGAGATAGCGCTGCAATAGAACGGTATATTTAAAATCGTTGCCCGCGTGCTCAATGAAGAAATTGCGTGCCTCGCGCGTGCAGGTAAATCCCGATGGGATGACCGCATTCAATGATAATATTACAGAGCTTTGCTTCTTAGGCGGAGAAGTTTGCTTCGGTTTTTTGATGGTGCCAGTGCGTAGAAATTGTGCAATTCTATCTTGTATCTCATGTTTAGAGCCGGCCGTAGACAACCCATTGTCACTACAAAACTTGTGTAGCTCTTTTTTTAGCCAATAAAAGCTGAGAAAATCCTCAACGGAAATAGTGCGATTCAGCTTAATTCTTTCCGATTTCATGTTTTTACATTTCCTTTTTGCAGATTTTTTTGAGCAATGTTGCCGCTTCCTCATCATTATGAACAATATAATAGTGAACCTGCGGATATTGCTTTCGGAGTGGGGGGATATATTCATCAACATACCGCTGAAAATGCCACATGTATTTTAAGAGCATTTTGCTGATGCGTTCAGGGCATCCTTTTGCTCGATCAGCAATCGTACGATCCTTAGTAAAATACCGTTTTATTAATCGCCAGAGACAAAGATAGCGCGGATAATCAAAATATATCGCAACATCGGCTTTGCTATACCGCACATCGAATGTCCACGGATGATTGCCATCAATGATCCATTTTTCCTGCGCAACAAGCTGCTCTTGCATGCGCATAAATTCGTCATACGGTCGCTCTACCCAATCTGCTTGCCATGAATATTTATCGAGATGGTGCAGTGGCAAATGCAAACATTGAGCCAGCTCAAGGGCAAATGTAGTTTTTCCGCTGCCTGGCCTGCCGAAAATCATGATTCGCTTGATAGGGTGACCAACCATAGTTTTCACTCGGTAAATTTTAGTGTGACTCCTGCGATCGTTCGTCCTGAGGCTTCGACAAGCTTAGCCGTAAACGTCCTTTTTCAAAACAAGCTGTCGAAGAGTTTACTGCTGAGGCCCCTCGAAGGATCGAAGGATAGGTCGCAAGCCAGACTATGAGCATTGTATGAGCCTAAAGAGACACGGTATTTCGAAATTAATTCCCTTCATGAATCACAGGATACACATGTGGTTTGCTCAAATAATAGCCAATATCTGGATGAGTTTCATCCATTTCAAAAGTGGTGCAATAGGTTTTGTTTTCAAACCCGCCCCGTTTTTCCCGTTTTTGCTGGCGAACCGCTTCAACTTCTTCCAGGGCAATCTGATGACCCCAAGAGATCGCGCGCACGACTTCAAGTACGTCTGCCAACTCTTCAATAAGCTCTTGTTTGTCTTTGCATTCAAAAACTTCCTGTGCCTCTTCGACTAACTTGTCTTTGAGCTGGGCTAAATACTCGTGCGATGACAATTCTTTTGTGGCCGCGCTGATGCCTTTGTTGTGTAGGTTGGTAGGCATCTTGTCGCGAATTAATTTTTCAGCTTTAAATCGTATGATTGACATGAAAAATCCTTTTGAGAATAGGAATTTATTTTTTCCTATGAATTTTAGGGGTTGCGCCTAAAAATTCAATAAAAAATGTGGTGTTGGAGTCAGTGAACCGGGTGGAGCACCAGACTAAGAACCCGCTCTAGACCTCTTTTTCTGAGAGATTGATGTGTGAAGAAAAGCTGTTGGGCCACCTATTTTATAGAATTACATAGTGTTGGTTAGTTTTATTAAACTCGTAATTAATCGTGACCAAAATTTCTCTTACATTTTCTCACATATGTTTGAGTTAGAACAAGCCGCTTTGGAGCAATCTTGTCATGGGTGCAAACAATGGCATTGGCATTGCTAGTCGTGAAAATAGCCGCGCTATCGAATTTTTACCTACCTTCAAATTACACCTATAGACAAAAGAAGTTTAGCCAAAAGCAAACTAAGAAGTGGAACCTGAGCGCTCATTGAAGAGCCTACGCTAGCTGCGTTTGCTGAGGAATTTGCTCGGCCACTGGAACTTAAACTTTGGCTATTTGATGATAAGGATAAGCTTGCACTCGATGATGTGTATTGAGAAGCACCAGTACTACTCGTTAAAGCTGGATTGGATGATGAAGGCAATGATTGCAAATAATCTGCGGTTAAGGTCTGACCATACAGTTGCGCGTTAGCATCCCACGCAATAAAGATATTTCCATTAGGTAAACCAGCTGCTATAACCTCTTGTGCATAACCTGCCCATATTGTAAATGGCTGTACCAAGATGGTACCATTACTATCAATTATCAATCCAGAAATACTGGTAAGAGGGGGTGGGTCATTCGGCGCCCCAGGAGTTTGTGTAGGAGTATAAACTAAAAGAGCTTTAGTGCCATTATTGAATGATGCTAGGGAGAAGCTTTGAAACCCCATTAAAACAGTTGGGAGATTTTGTACTGTGGCTTTAAGAGATAGATTTGTGCCATCGAATATAGCAGCAGCAAATTGCTGATTTGACCCCTGAGATTGAGGCCAGAGAGCCATAATCGTATCATTTGCCAAAGCAACGCAAGCCATCTGATTAGGCGCGCTCAAAGGTATTGCATAATTTGTATTGCTGGATTTTAACACAAGAGACGGGTCGTAAAGGAAAAAACGTAATTTAGTTGTACTTTGCTGGGTAACCAACCCTAAAAAGATATTTCCATTGGTAGCTTCACAGAAGGTAGGATAAGATGCAGTATTGTCTAAAGTAACCAGCGAAGTTTGTCCAATACCGTTTTTGTCAAAGATTTTCCCCAACGTTGCAAGGCCATGCATACTTACTAAGACATTACCGTTTTGAAGACCAACATTCCCCGATGCACCACATTGATAGGAATTTGAACAAATCGTAAATGGTGAGGATAACGCCGTTCCACTTGCATCGCGAAGGCTTCCAAGCACAGGATGCCCAAAACATCCCGCGACAATCAATGCTGTATTATCACCAAAACTTGCTACATCTTTGCCGCAATTGGTAGTTGAAACATTCACAACTTGCTCATTTCCAATAGGCCCATCCTGGCCAACTACACGAACATAATCGGTAGAAAGAACATAAGTCGAGTTTGGAACTGGCGTTACCGAGTCATAGACAACAAAAACATTACCATCCGGTCTTACAGCAATAGATTCCCAGCTATGTGCAGATGTATTGCTGCCAATTTGAAATGGCGAGCCGATCTGCCCTTCGACTAAATTTGCTTGAGCTAGTGCTAAAAGCGTCAAAGCTTTAATGCCATTTTTATTAATCCAGCGAATACCATCACGCAAAAGCGATGAGCCTTTCCTTAAGGCTGAGGCATCCAAAGCTGGCAATTCGCCAAAACCGTTGTAATGGTGAGACGTCTCGTGGATTTGTTCTTTGGCTCGTTCAAACAAGGCAAATCGACGAGCAGAATCATGCGCGGGAGAACTACTCGCTTGTACTGGGCTAATAACAAAGAAAAGGATAAAAAATAAAAAAACGGTTCTTAGTCGATTCGTCATTCTAATTCCTTAATTGGATTATATAATAGATTCTTGCCGACTAAGATACTGTATTTTTTTATTCCCTCAATCATTTTATGTTGCATTTTAGCTCTATGGGAAACCGTACAAACTAATGACTGCTTATCAAACGGAAAATGAAATACAAAAAGCCGATGTCTTACGGGCTGCGTTGCTGACCTGAGCTGATCGCCGGCAGATAATTGAAGCCCACTATTTCTCATGCGGGAGCTGAATTGGTTCAGTTGGATATCTGTCCGCCAATATATCGGGAAGATAGTCAGAAAGTAAAACGGGAAAAATAACGTCTGGGCACCGCTTAACATCTTCAAGCATGAACCATCGTAATTCCTTAACCACTTGTTGTTCTTCTGTTGTCGGTGCATGCAAGCGTACCGAATGGTGCGTTGTTCTTGCGACAATGTATTGTTCTTTTAATTGAGTTAAAGTGCCACGAAGCTTTAAATGTATATCGCTGAGCCACACTATTGGGCCAAGTTCAACCGCATTGGCATCCAAACTTGTTTCTTCATATAGTTCGCGTAACGCAGCATTTTGTACTGTTTCATCCTGATCGATGCCGCCTCCGATGGTGCACCAAAACTGTCGATTGCGTTTTCCATCAGCATCATCTATATCCATCGCATTGACGCGCATAAGTAAGATTTTATTGTCGTTAATAAGCAATACACGCACTGCATGACGAACTGGTATCATTGAATAAGTCCTATTCGGTTTGCTTGTAGGAAAATCCACTTTTAAGCAAGCTTATTATTGGTGCCAACAAAGGTGTTGGCAATTGGTATAAATCGAACCATTGCCACGTATCAATTTTGTTTGGTTCCTTGCACCGGTAAATTGATCTACTATGATATTGATGGTCATATAATGTTTATTTTCGATGAGATCATTAATCCAGGGGCCGGGGCGAACAGATAGAGCGTTAAGGCCGGTTTCTTCAAATAGTTCTCGTTGTGCGCGCAATCTTCTGGCGTCTCGCCAAATTCAAGATGGCCACCGGGAGGTGCCCATGTGCCAGCGCCATGGCTGCCTTTTCTGCGCCCCATTAAGATCTTATTATCTTTAAAGACTAAGACGCCTACGCCCACTAACGGTTTTTGATTCATCTGTTCATTCATATTTAAGCTCCTCATGCATCGGTTTTCTTCAAACTTTGTTAAGTATTTCATCTCATGTTAACTGAAATTGTTAGCCCGTGCTCAGAGCTGCTCAGGCAGTGCACGGCTTTTATGAGTGCAAAGCCCAAAGAAGCTCTTTTGTTTGGGCGAAATATTGCACATTTATCACTTTCATTGTTATTATTGCTAACAACAAATGTTATTTTTGCAAAAGGATCCCGCATGGGTTACAAACGAAATATAGAAGATAAGCTCTTAAAGGCAATGGGCAGAGCGCCTGCTGTATTGCTTGCAGGGGCACGTCAGGTTGGCAAGACCACATTGATAAAAGAGGTAGGGGAGTCGCATGAGTACACGTATGTGACATTGGATGATCTACTGACTCGGACTTCGGCCTTGGAGGCGCCTCAAGAGTTTATAGAGACCTTGCGCAAGCCAGTTATTATTGATGAGGTTCAACGCAGTCCTGAGTTGGCGTTGGCTATTAAAAAAGATATTGACGAGCAACGGTATGAACATCGGCCTGTAAACGGTCGGTTTGCCCTGACAGGTTCAGCAAATCCGACCCTTTTGCCAAAGTTGTCCGAGGCTTTAGTCGGGCGGATGGAGACAGTGCGCATGTATCCCCTATCGCAGGGAGAGCTGCAAAACAAAAAAGAGACTTTTATCGAGCAAATATTTACCAAAAACCCTACATTGGCTTTTGAATATGTATCGAAAAATGACCTCTGTGAAATCATGGTGCGTGGTGGTTACCCCCTGGTTCAGAAATTGAGCGCAGCAGATAGAGCTGCTTGGTTTGGACAATATCTTGAGCAGATTCTGTTACGCGATGTTCAAGAGATTGCGAGCATAGAAAAGGCATCTGCGTTACCAAAATTATTAAAATTATTGGCTGCGCGTGCGGGTAATTTATTGGTGGTGAATGAACTAGCCAAAGATGCAGATATAATTCCTATGACGGCGCATCGCTATTTGGCATTATTGATGCAAATCTTTTTGGTGGTCATGCAGCCTGCGTGGAGCAACAATCTATCATCTCGCCTAAAAAAATCGCCAAAGCCATATCTCCTCGATACCGGTTTGCTTGCTTATTTGCTTAATTTAAACGCAAAAAGATTGGCAACCTCGGATCATGTCGGAAAAGTATGTGAGAATTTTGTAGTGCAAGAGCTCTACAAACAAGCCACATGGGCGCAAGAAGAAATTAATCTATATCATATGAGCGGCTACACAGAGGTTGATATTGTTTTAGAGAATCGCGATGGCCAGGTGGTTGGTATAGAAGTCAAAGCCGGTGAAACCGTCTTGCCGAGTGATGCGAAAGGGCTTTCGTATCTAAAAGAAGAGCTTGGCGATCGTTTTGTGCGCGGCATTATATTGTATTCTGGAAAACAAGTTTTACCCCTGGCCAAAAACATTCACATAGTACCAGTCTCAGCTTTGTGGAATAACTAAAATTGGCCTGCGTATGATACATTGAAACATCATACAGGATATTAATAACGAGCATACTCGCTAAAAACATGAGCAAGAGCATCATGGCAGTAAAAGTTGGTCCGCTGCAAAGCTATTAGGTGATTCGTAGCTGGGCCCGAGGCTGCTGTTGTTTTTATACGTGCAGTCTAATACTTGAGGTTGTTATTGGCAGACTTGTCGTGAAATCTTTAAAGCTGCAGCCATCGATAATGATATTGGGGCCACCCAGTGTTGGGTCGATGCCATAATTGTCGTAACCAGCAACTGATCCAAGATTCGTGGCATTGTTGTGATAAAAATTGCAATCCTTTAATAACAGTGTTGAATGACGGTGATTGAAATCTACCGAATCATGCACACCGCCATTGCGGATGATAATTGCAGCGCCATCGCAGCCAATATTTTCAATAAACGAACAGCAATAGCAGTTAATAATGCTGCCATCATCAGCATAAATACCACCACCAGCAATGCCGGTGCCTCTTCTGATGGTCACCTCATATAAATTTAAGAACGATTTACAGTGAACGTTGATATTGCCACCATCGTCATGGTAATAGTTTGGAATTTGACCAGGATTTAAAAAATAGTTGATAGGGTAATAGGGGGCAGGGCTGGCATCGCCATTCTGAATGGTCAGATTTTCTAAATTTGCACACACGCCTTCTTGGGTAATCTCATTGCCCACATACACCACATGCCAGACCTTATCGGGCGAAGCTTCAGTGCCCAGATTTCCATCAAGAATCGTACGACATGAGCTGCAGTAGCAGGTATTTTTATGATCCCAGGTTTTGTTGTAGCCGCCTTCCAAGCTTACCCCATTAATGAGATTAAAGGTGATGAGTTTGTGATGGTAAAAATCAGGATCATCGGCATAATTAAGAAAATCGCCGTTCTGGGTGATTCCGGGATTGTAGGCCGGATTGGCAAAAGCCCCAGCAACTACCGGAATGCCGTTTTCATCTCGTGGGGCATATGTTTTTGTCGGTTTGTAGGTGCCGCAGGCAATTTTTATTTTATGAACATTGAGATTAATCTCAGCCGCATCTAAGGCATCTTGTAAGACCGAAAATGAAGTGACCCAGCTTAAGCCATCTTGCACCGGGTTATGGTTACGTGCATCTACATACAAAACCTGATCTCCTCGTTCAATACCTATAGTTGGCAAGGTTGTAAATGTTGGCGCCAATGTTTTAGGGGAAAATGTGCCTCTTGGTAAAGCTGCTGATTGATTTCTTTGAAACAACTGTACCTGATCAGCTGAGAAAAAGGTGACCAACGCTCCGATGAAGGTTATGATGGCAATGGTTCGTGATATATTAGACGTATGCATCGTTCCCTTTTTTATAAAACAATCGAACGGTATCGGCCGGCACTGTAGCAATTTTTATATTTTAACTCTACGCGTGCACAAATCGTGCGACAAGTTGCTCAGTTGTACGAATTAATTAAAAAGAACGCTTGCCGATTGTTGCATCCATAGCCTTTAGAATTAATAGCGAGCTTTTTCTGCGCTGCTTTGGTTTTGAAGATTCAGTATAGCGGTAGCCTCTTTTAAAATCTCGCTCTTAAAGCCTTCAAGGCGAAGCATGTCGAGCGCAATGTTTTGATCAGAAATGCCCGGTTCAATTATGAATGGATAGTGTAGTTGTGTATTTGGCAATCTATTCACACGAACGCGATAGTTCGTAAATGAATCGGTCGCTTTTTCAAGAAGTGTCAGTTTTTCAAAGTGAGTTGCCACAATGGCAATGCTTCGATCAAAGCTGCCAAGATGCTTAGCAGTGCCGTATGCTGCTGCTTCGCCTTCGCGTGGTGATGTGCCATTGAAAATTTCATCTAAGATCACAAAGCTAAATTCTTTTGGGCCTAGTTTTTCAACCGTTTCAATCAGATTGTGTGCGCGAATAACCTCAGCTTTAAATAATGAATGGCCTGCCACAATATCATCAGTGATATTTAAATAGGAGGCAATATTGGTAAAAGGGGTAATAATGGCCTGCTGTGCTGGTACAATGCCAAATGTTTGTGCCATGATCAGTGAAATGGCAATCCCTTTGAGTGTCGTAGATTTTCCACCAGCATTTGGCCCCGTGACGATCATATTATTTCTATGGCAGCCGCCCAGCTCTACACTATTTGCAACCACCTGTTCTGCAGAAATAAATGGATTCCAGAAGTTGGTTAAGCTGATATGCGGCGTGTCTGCATCTTCAAATTGTGCAAATGAGAACGATACTGGCTTGCTCGCACACTCTTTATAGAGCGATGCGATACTGACATATGCATCAATTTCTCCGGCAGCTGCTATAGCTGGCACCATATCATCTTTCGCCTCATTCATGAGCTTATAGGCAAGCAACTCCTTGCTATTTTTCATGATAAAGCTTGAGCATGCTATCTCATCGGTTGTGAGTAGTTGAATGAGTCTGGTAACGTTTGGCTCTTGTGGTGTCTGAGGGTCAAAGAACTGTTGCAGCAGTTGCACTGCCGGCATTTGGCTGAGTAGTTTATTGCGGGAGGCGCGAGTTGCTGCTTTTCGCATGGCGGTGATAAATGCCGCGGTATGTGTCACGCGAATGCCCAAAACTTTATTGAGTGCCAAACTACCGCGTTGCCAATCAAGCATGCTCATTGCCCATAAGCCGCAACAGGTGGCAGAGGCTAAACTAATGGAGCCTTGAATCCAAGGATTTTCAATCATGGAGCCAAATGCAGCCACGGGCCCGCTCATTCCCATGAGCCTACCAGAAAGCGTATCAAACCAACCCGGGTTGGCCAGATGCATTATTCTGCTGAAGGTATAGAGCGGTAATATGAGCGTGGCGGCGGCATTTGTAGCTAAAAACATGCCCCGTTGGGCATTGTCGCAGATGTTTTTGTAAGCGAGCGCATAGGCGGAGTTATTCAAGCCCCTTATGCCATCCATATCATAATACAGGCTTCGGCTGGTGGTTTTAAATGAATCATTATCCCAAAATGCCAAAACTAAATTTTCGTTCTTCTGCATCTGCCGCAGGGCATCGCTCAGCGCATCAAAAAGATACTCGTTTGCCATGAGCTCGCGGATGATCAATTGTCTCTTGTGTAATTCAGCTTTATCTGCAATGGGTTGGGCCAGCAGGCGATATAAGGTAATTCTGCCAACCTCCGTCTGCGCGCGATTAACTATTTCTCCCAAACAGTATTGTGGCCCACTTTTATTGAAAAATAGATTCAGGTCTTCCCATGAATTGTGATCAAGAACAATAGGCTGTTTCGTCTGCCTATTTGATTTTAAGAGCGTAAAGCCAAGCTCACGCTTCTTGCGCGCATTTGGATGTTGTTGTTCTTTAAAATAGCGCATCACATATTTATAAAATGAGGTTTCATCCCACGGTTGCACACTCTCAGCTTGAAAAGAGCGCATGTGCTGCTTCTCAATCGTTTCATATATTGAGGGTTGTTGTGTGGCAATCAATGGCTGCCAAAAGATAAAAGCGATGATGAGATAGTTAAAAAAACGATTCATGCGATGTTAAATGTAATTAAATGAAGTTGTGTTGGTATTTGAATAGAGAGCAGATTATTCAATAATTTTGCCTTGATCCACCAGCTGTTTATTTCTGTAGCCTACAAAGAGGGCGGCTACAATCCAAACGCCAATCACCCCAAAGCCGATCATGGAGCCAAAAAACATGAGGCTTGGTAGATCATCTTTGAAAATATCATTGACATGCGCGCCGCTTGATTTAGAAAAACGGCTGCCGAAAGTATCAATCCAACCCTTCGTTTTGAATTTAGCATCTTTGCTCGTTGGAATATACATCATCTCTTTGGTCGGTGCGTTTACGGCATAACCAACGCCTTTTATAACGACCACAGCTGCAAAGGTGGCCCACAATAATGCCTCGGGTGCTGGGTTGAATTTGAAATAGGCAAAAAGACCGGCCAGCGTAACTGCATAGGTAACCGGGTATACAAGCAAGCTAACCCTTGGGCCAAAACGTTTTAAAATGTAGCCGGTGCCAAGCAAGGCAACCAAGAATGAGATCACGTTGACGCTCATACCGTAAATGCTCATAAATCTGGCAAAGGCAATCTCACCCTGGTAAGCAGGTGACATGCTACTATACACACGCATCTGATATTCAACAATTTGTGAAACGGCCTCATAAAAAGTTGAAATAACGAGCACGCCGAGTAAATATGGCCGAGTGAAGAGTAACACCAGACCAGCAACAAAACCTTCAATAAAGCCTTCCTTTCTTTTTTCAGTGGCCGCTGCTGCTTTGTTGCCAACCAGTTGGTCATGCCCAGTGTGGGTAATAAAATAGCGCACCACCGGAATGATCATCATCACCAAAAATGCAGAGAGCATAACAATCGGCCAGAGCACGCCAATATGGCCGGAAAAGAAGAGCGCTGCAGAGCCAAAGATAGCCGAGAGCTGCGCCATGGAAACGATAAGCGGGAAACCTCGTTTTGCCGAATCAGAATCGGTGATGCTGTTGGTAAATGCCCAGAACAGTGAAACCACCAATGAGCCAAAACTTTCTACCGCAAAATAACTCAGCCAGCCCAGGGTTGCCAACGCCGTTCTGCCAACCGTTTCAACGCCATACATATCTTTATAGAATAAGACGGTCGCACAACCAGCAAAAAGCAAGCCATAAAACGTGCAGATGATGTAAAAAAGCTGATGTTTTTTTACCTTGTCGACCAATTTTGAATAAATGATGACCATAAACAGCACCACCCATGGCGAAAGCTTTTTTGCTGTCGGCTCAAAGCAGCGACCTTGCTCGGGGCCCCATCCCAAACATTCAGGGAAGGCGACCTTTAAGAAAATGGTGTATTTAATAAGACGCAGCAGCCAGTAGGTGCCGATCACTAAGAAGAAAATGAGGGATAATAAACCAAACTTTTTAATTTCGTCATTTTTCAAATCAGGAAAGAAATACGCAATTACATTATGTGCCAGTGCCATAAAGATCCTTAATTATGTGCAAGCGTGGTGTCTCAATCTTTAGGCTAGCACATCGATATTGCAAAATGATAGAGATGTGGTGGGCCTATACATTCTGTAAAGCAAAATGCTACTCATTTAGTAGCGAACGTTGCCGTGCTGTCATGCGTTGCAGAATATGTGGGGTCACCGGTAAATGATATTCTTTAAGCTGTTTTTGTCCATAACGAATGCCAATACTCTTGCGGATATTTTTAGAATAATTGGGAGCAACGGCATGCCATAATTCCGTTGAATGGAGCAAAATGTCGCCCGCTTGTGCCTTAATTTGTATGGTGCCCGGCGGCAGTTGACCTTTTTCCAGATACCCATTGCATTCAGGTAACTGCGCATAACCATTGAGCTTAAATCCGGGTTGTGGCAGATGCGTGCCGGGAATGGCCATAAAGTTACCCTGATAATCGTCGGTCATATCAGTGAGGAAAACCTGTAGATTGATTTGCATCGGAAATTTATTTGCTATCTTTTTGTACGATGCGCCCACATCAACATGAAACATGGCTAATTTGTTATTTAATGCGTTTTGTTGTGAGCAGGGCCCACGCACAAAGAGATTAAAATTTACCAAACGGATGTCAGTGCCCATGAGGGTAGTTACCATATTGATGAGGTTGGGATAATCAATCAGATAATCGAGTTTATCGGTGTATTCCAGTGTATTTCGAATGTTAAAGTAATCTTTGCCATGCGCATGTTGGGCAAACTGTGCGCTATATTCACGAGTAACGTAGGCATTTATTACATCATCAACCGTCTGTTTGATCTGAGCCACTTCAGATGCCCTCAGAGCCCCCTTGATTAAGAGATAGCCATCACGGTGATACTGCTCTATCTGTTGTTTGCTGAGTCGTATTGGTTCGCTCTGCGCGCAGATCATGGTAGTGAGCAATAATATGAGAGAGAATTTTATCTTCATTGAGCACTCCGCATTGCCAAATCGTCCATTTTTTCTTCCCATTCTGTATGGGCGAGCTTTAATTTTGCTTGCACTTCAGTCAATTTTGTTAGCGAATTATTGTAGGCCTCTGTACCATATTCGCATGCGCCCAAAATTTCAAGCTCTTTTTGTTCATCCCGTTCTAATTTTGAGATGGTGCGCTCGATTGATTGAATCTCTTTTTTTAATTCTCGATCCTGCTGAGGATCTTCTACTTTTCTTGGCAGTACGAGCCGGTCTGACTTCTGCGTGGTGGTCACCGCTGCCAATTTTTTGGCGATGCAAAATTCTTCATACGTGCCCGGATAGCTATACGTGCTGGTTGGGGTGAGTTCAATAATGCGTGTTGCCAATTTACTTACAAATGTCAGATCGTGAGAAACGAAGAGTATGGTACCCTCATAGGATGCCAGCGCTTGACGGAGCACATCTTTGGAATATAAATCCAAGTGGTTGGTCGGTTCGTCCAATATTAAAAAGTTGGCGCGTTGCAATAAGATCTTGGCCATGGCTACGCGATTTTTCTCGCCGCCGCTGAGCACGCTGATTTTTTTATCGACATCATCACCGCTGAATTGGAAATTGCCCAGTGCCGCGCGAATCTCTGAAGAACTGATAGGCCGCGAGCCAGGTATATTTGAATCACCCGGTGTGCGATCACAGGCATCAGATATTTCCTGATAGATTGTTTTATCCGGATGTAAGGTGCGGGCTTGATCCTGAGCAAAGAAAGCGGTTTGCACATTGTGGCCAAATTTCACAAAGCCGTTGGTTGGTGTATGAGTGCCCATAATGCAATGAAGGAGAGTACTTTTACCCACACCGTTGGCAGCAACAATGGCCACGCGCTCGCCACGTTCAATTTCACCGCTCACTTTCTCAAATATTGGGGATGGTTGATTGGGAAATGCAAAACTCAAATGGTGAAAGGTAAGAATAATATTGCCTGGTCGTGGCGGTGTTGGAAAACTGAATTTGATTGCTGGTAATGGTGGCTCAACCTCAACCAGCTCTATCCGTTCAAGCTTCTTGATCATACTTTGCGCCGTCTTTGCCTTAGAGGCTTTTGCGCGGAATTTTTCAATGATCATTTCCTTATGCGCAATTTCTCGTTCTTGGCGAGCACGCGTGCGGCGTGCAAGTTCGATGCGCTCTTCTTTTGCGTTTAAATATGCTTGCAAGTTACCACGATAGAAGGTTGCGGTGCCCCGTTCTATTTCCAAAATGCTCGTTGCCGCTTTTTCCAAATACACTTGATCATGGCTCACCAGCAAAAAGCCTTGCTTCATTGCTTGCAGCTTTTCCAAGAACCATTGCTGCGTTACCATATCCAAGTGGTTGGTTGGCTCATCAAAGAGATACATGTCAGCATCAGTTAATAATAGTTTTGCCAATGCAAGACGCATCTTCCAGCCGGTGCTCAATGCACTCACCGGTTTTGAAAATGCAGCTTCAGTAAAACCAAGGCCGGCAAGCACTTCTTTCGTTTGCAACATGGATGCATTTTTATCCCATTCGCGCAATCGCTCATGCAAGGACGCATATTCTTCAAGTTGTTCGGCGGTGCAAGAACCGGCAGCAATAGCATTATCGATTTCAGCAACACGCTGTTCAATCTTCACACATTCATGAAAGGCGGAGAATGCTTCATCAAAAACAGATAGGGGAGAGTTGAGCACTTCTTCCTGTGGCAGATAGGCAATGCGTGAGCCTCGTTGGATGTGAACGCTGCCCGATGTGGGCGCTAATCTGCCGGCAATCACCTTCAGGAGCGTCGATTTGCCGGCACCATTGCGGCCGATGATACCAATGCGATCACTATCCTGTATCGTGCAATTGATATCTTCAAATATGAGATTGGTGTTGAGATCGACGGTAAGATTTTGTAGCTGGATCATGGTTTTTTCTTACTTTTCATATATCGCATTCAGCATTTTTTCCAAATGAAGCCAAGAGTATGCTTGATGGTGCTTGCCTAAAAAATCTTGTCTGCCAGCATAAACAATAAACGAAGGACCTTTTTGCTGCGTGAGATCGTGCCAATTATCTAGATTTTTAAATAAGCCGGGAATAAGTGTCATGCCCGACTTTATTTCCACTGCTCTTGTTTTATCAAATGAGTTTTCGATGATACAATCAACCTCATGCCCTTGCACATCACGCCAAAAATAAAGATTTGGTTTTTCACCTTGATTCAACCGGTATTTACAGATTTGACTCACGATCAATGATTCAAAAATGGCACCGCGCATCGCATGAGTGTGAAGTTCTTTAGAGCTTTGGATGCCAAGTAAATCGCACAGCAGGCCAGTATCGTTAAAATAGAGCTTTGGGGTTTTAATAATTCTTTTATTGAAGTTCCTATAATAGGGTTGGAGCAGCATAATAATGTAACTGGCTTCAAGCATAGAAATCCATGCTTTTGCTGTGTTTGGGCTGATATCGGCATCCCGAGCCAACTCGGCGTAATTAAGTAACTGACCGGCGCGGCCTGCGCACAGGGACAAGAATCTCTGAAATGTCACGAGGTCAGTGACCCGTGTTATTTGACGAACATCCTTTTCAACATAGGTACTTATATAACTAGAAAACCATTGATGTACATCAAATGGTTGGACGTAGGGCCGAGGGTAGCATCCCTTAAATAAAAATTCTTCAATGGTGTTTGGCAATAATTTTGCCTTGACCAGTTCTTGAATTGAGAGGGGCAGAAGTGTGAGCAGGGCAATACGCCCGGCCAGTGTCTGGGTGATTTTTTCGTGCAAGAGAAAGTTCTGTGAGCCGGTTACAATAAAAAAACCGGGTTTATACTCTTGGTCGACGATGCCTTGCATGTATGAAAAAAGCTCTGGCACTTCTTGTATTTCATCAATGATGAGACCAGGCTTATCAGCATACGTGGCAAAAAAACCTTCCGGATCTTCTTGTGTTTTTGCACGAATGGCTAAATTTTCCATTGAAACGTAGGAATATTTTGGAAAGGTTTCTCTGGTCAGGGTGCTCTTTCCTGACTGCCGCGGCCCCATGACGGCAACGACAGGAAATTGTTTGGCGAGTGATTTTAAATGATCAGCGGCTGTTCGTTTTATATATTTCATACGCCCTCTTTGTATAAAATGCAATTAGATTGCAGATTATACAAAATATCTGCCAAGCGCTAGCCCAGATACCCATTTTAGCTATCGTACAATAAGAATCGATCCAATCACCATGAACCCGGCGCCGATCCATTTGAGCCAGGTAATCTGTTCGCCAAGAAATAGGGCACTGAGCACCAGTGCAAATACTAAGCTTAACCGATCAAGCGCTACTATCTTGCTCATGGGCCCCCTGGAAAGGCCGCTGAAATAAAATAGCCAAGAAAGGGCACCGGCAAAGCCAGAAGCACTGATCCATAACCAGTCGCGTGCTGGTAAAGCGGTAATTTTTGCCAGATCAAAGCGATGAAGAACCATGCTAAAGAGCAACATGCTCACAAGCATTACCCCTGAACGCAACGTGGTGCCAAGAACCGAATCGAATCCTTTTAATCCAATTTTGCCAAAAAGGGCAACAAAGGCTGCCGTAATTGCCGATAGTAGGCCAAAAATTATATATACCATTATTCTTCCTTATAAGACTCAAAAAAAAAGGGCCAGGTTTTTCCTGGCCCAAATCTCATTGATTGCCAACGAAACAACTAATTGCTTCCTGGCTGTTAAGGCTCGCCCTAACAGACGACGCGTTTTTCGTCGATTGCGCTAGTGTAGGTCTTGCCCAAGAAGGCGGCGATGAACACCCAAACCACAACCATTGCGTAGCCAAGGTATGATGCCCACATTGCGTGCATTGCACGACCAGCTGCCACCCCGTATTTTGCGGTAAGTGGCGCCAGAAGCATGTTGAAAATAGATCCGCCTTCTTTAGAAGCGCGTGAACCAAATGTTTCAATCCAAGCAGATGATTTGAAACGAACATCATGCGTTGTTGGAATGTAGAGTTGCTTCATGGTCGGGCCGTTCAACGCATAGTTGATAGCCTTTGAACCCACCATCAACCAGAATAGGAACTCGAGGTGGCTGACGGTATTAAAGCCAACCAGTGCGCCGCCAATGATCAAAGGAAGAATAATTAAGGCAACGGTTACCCCAAGATAACGGGTAATGTTGCTTACGCCCAAGAGCAAGCAAATGAGCGCTACGGTGTTCACCCATGAACCGTAATCAGAAAGATACTGGTTCAATTCCTTACCGGTGTACATTTGTGCAGCGGCAAATTTAAAGTGCAAGTCAAAAATCGTAACGATGAACTCATAGAAGAAGTACACTGCAAACATGCTGATCAAATATTTGTGTTGCAATACCAGCTTGAGGCCTTCAGTAAATCCAGGCTCTTGTTCGGCTTCTTCTTTAGCTTCGTTTTTCCCGTGGAATGAAGTAAGAAGATGAGCCGGCGTTGCTTTCATGAAATAGGTGAAGAAAGCGCTCGCTAGAAGCACAAACACACCAATAACGGCAACCGTGAGTGCGCTTGTTTGCAATGAAAAGAGATCAGGTACCCGTGAAAGATATTTTGGACCAACGATACCACCAATTTGGCCTAAGCACACAACAAAAGGGAAGCCCTTCTTTGCTGATTCAGGCATGGTTGTATCTGAAGCGATTGCCCAGAATAATGCAATGATAAGTGAACCAAAGCTTTCAACATACACATACCAAATGTAGCCAAGTCCTTTGGAGAGCCACCAGAAAAGACCAGTGCGTGCGGCAACTTCTGCGTCCGACGCAAGGCCGATTGGTGAAATGAACACTAAAGAGAAAAGAAGTAGGGTAATGCCATAAAATGCGCAAAGCATATGGAACATTTTTTCACGAGAATTCTTTTCCAAGAGCTGGGTGTAGAGCATTACGGTAGGAATGAGGATGAAAAGCGAAAGCGTTTTTGCCCATGGAATGTGCGCTGCATCTACAAGATTATCAAAAATACCATCCTTGAGCGGGCGCATGGTCCAATAAGAACCGATGAGCGTGGTGAAAATTAGGCCCATTCGCAAGAACTTTTTGTACTCTTCGCGCTCGAAGGTACCAAACATGGGACGGGTGATCATCTGTAACAACGAAATAACCATAAAGAACGGCCCTCGTAAATTTGAAATTGTTGATAGAGATAGAACAAGGAAGCCAATGCTTCCCTGTTCTGACCCCATTAAAATCTCCCAGATATTACTCTCTTTTTTTGCAGAGGTAAACCTTTACGCTCCATTTGATGGTAACAGCCCAACATCGTAAACAGAATGTTGACACGGTGCATGCATTATGGTGTGGGCAAAATGCATTAACCTTTTCGGTTGTGTTGATTGGTCGCTTGCAGCAATAGGAATGAAATGATCGCTACCAAAATCAAGCCTGCAAAAGTTCCTTTCCAAGCGCCGGGGAAGGCATGCAACACCAGTTGCTTTATTTGCGTGACGATTACAAAGGTAGCAGCCGTTGGAATTACCATGCGTACATCATATCTAAACAGAATATAGTATGCCGCACCCAAAATAATGCTAAAACCGCTCGTGCCAATTACCCAGCCAATAATGTCATGATTGAGGCTTGGCTCTGCCAAAATTGCTGCCGTTAAAATAGTAATTACTGCGATTGAAATAGTGGCAAGCGCCGTTTGTTTTCGAGCATACGACCCTATAGAATTGCTGATCAGTACCCAAGCAGAAAGTTTAACCGTCGTAGTTACAAACAGATCAATTACATGCACCGCGGTGCCGGCCAATGGCCACACAAGAGCTGCCGTGACATACTGTGCCCATGATGGTACGCAGCAATGCGAGATGCGATCCATTAAAGAAAGCAGTGCAGCACATACGCCACCAATGGCAACGGCTATTGCGATGTCGGTATGTCGGTATTTGTTTTCTGATTTTGCAATTTTATAAAACCAGGCGACAATCATTGCCTGCATTATAGCTAAAATCAGCATAAGCGCCGTTAAAAAGCTATATGAACGGAATAGTTGTTCGACCATCGATTGGCTTGTTTCAAGCTTAAATGCCAACACATCGTAAATATTTACTAGGTTAAAGAGTGCCAAGCCAATCAAGATGAGCCCAAAGATCAAGAAGGCAAACCAGCTCCACTGGAAGGTAATGAACGCATACAACGCAGCCAGGCCAATGAGTGAATAGCCAAAGAGGGTAACGAGCTGATGTATGCCTTTGCGCAGTTGCTCATAATCCTTGTCATTGCGCACCCATTTTTCTGGCACAAACACGATGCGTTTTATATCGGTGACTTGATCGCCAGACACGGTAACTTCGATGCGCAGTCGTGCTTGTTCATGCGTGTGTGGGCTGCAGCTATTCTTGGCCTGCTGATGTTCAAATATCAATTTCCAATCGGTGCGAGCTGGATGTTT
>DAIDHG010000004.1:0-12011 GCA_027452085.1 bacterium | reverse complement strand
CAAGCTCGCGCGCATCATGCTCGGTCAGTGACGCGCCGTGAGTGTGCTGTGGCAGTTTATGCTGATACCTGGTGACGGTGCCATCGCGTGCAATGAATATATGATATTCTTCTGCCCGATCGGCGAGATTGCCATGCCATTTTGCAAAACGCACTTGCCAGCTTGGTGGGGTTAAATAAAACTCATGCATCAGCTCACGATAGAGTGGGCGACAAAATTGTTGCCAAATGAAGCGATCTTCTTTTTGTTCTTGGCTGTTAACGGTAGCCAATACTTGCCAATCTTTGAGTTGTACCTGTCGTTTTGCGAGCTCCTCACGCGCTAATGCTATGGCCTTGTCTCTGGTTAGTTTTAATGGCGTTTCATCATGGCTAAATCGTGTAAGTAATGCCCACCCAGTAACAGCGGCAATAAAACACATTGCGCTTGCCGCTATAGTTTTTTTGTTGCCAAAGCGTTTTAATAACCATGAGCTTGACTGAATTCCAGCGGCAGAAATGGTGATGCTGTGTGCAGTTGGCACATAGGCTTTATTGTAGGCATCAGCCGGCACCGCTGCCCAGCGACCATTTTGCAGTCGGCGATAGAGCACTATCCATACTGGTATGAGGGCTAAGAGTACAACAATCAACTTATCAATCCATGAACCGGCGGCATGTGAAATAAAAATAGGCAAAGCAATTAACACGGTGTCATAAATAAAATGTGAAATGATGATGGGCAATAGACCGTACCATAAATAGAGAAAACCAAAGATGAGCGATGTACCAACCAGTTCTACCACACGCGCATATGCCGGCTCGGCAGGATAATGGGCATGGCCCATGCCAAAAATGAGTGTTTGCACAACCATGGCAATAGCAATAAAAAGCGTGCGTTTGCCGTATCGTTGCCCCAATAATGCGGCCCCTCCAAGCGGCACGGCGCGGAAAAGACACTCTTCCCAAAAGCCAGCGTGCAACGATTGTGCAATGGGATGTAGCCACGGCACATAGAGCGCAAGCACATTAGGATCGGCAAGTGTTTGTGATGGCACCCACCAGCCAAAATATTGTCGCGCTATCATATAAAAGAGCACCATCGAGAAGCCGAGCTCAAAGCCAACCAGTAGGTAGCCGCCAATGGTTTGGCCCGCAATGGTGGGGCTTGCCGCTACATCAACAGACCACGTGCGCCATAACTGCACCTTGTTTGGAAAAGCCAGGCGCGTAAATCCTTCGGCAACAATAACAGCCACCAGCAGGGTTACTAAAAATGTCTCAATAAAATAGATGAGCACCTGTGATAGTTGCGTGAATAAGAAATTGTTTACCGAGGTGGCAGTATCATATTTCATCCACGCAAGTGGGAGCCCATTTAATGAATCGATGGAGGTAAGCAGCGCAATAATAAGTGACCAAAAAATAGGTTGTTTCCAAATAACTTGGCCGCGTCGCAAAAGATAAAAGAGGCCACCGTAGCAACCAATAAGTAAATACAGGATGAGCACAAGCACAACCGCAATTTGTCGTAACGTTTGATTGCCGGAGCGAAGCGCGCTGTAATGTTTATAAAAGCTTTCTGGAACTTTAATAGATGGTTCAACGCATGTTACTTTGTCGCCGCTGACCACTATCTTATACCGATAGCGCCCCTCACCAATCTTTTGGGGTAGCTCATAGGTGAACGTGTGATCAACGCGCCCATTTGGCCGTGTCTCTTTTGATGATTCTACTAACATGTATTGGTCGCTTACCTGCCACGCTTTGGCTGCTACTTCAGCCAAAGAACGTGCCTGGTCGGTTGATAATGCCGGCCCGGGCGTTTGCTCGCCAATTTTTTCGGTAAAGCCATAATGCGTGCCATCAGGTTTTAAAATAACGGTGACCTCATGCGGATCACCTTCTGCAAAGTGGCGCACATGCCAGGTGAAGGGCGCATATAAAGTGCCAGTTACCATATGATTGAATGCGGTGCTGCCACCAGCTTCCAGTTCAACATAGAGTTGCGTGGCCTGATCAGTTTCAAATGATGCCGCTTGCCGATAATTATGGTGGGGACCTAACCCGTAGTCGGTACAAATTTTTTCTGCTTCATCAATTGCCTGTTTGCGGGAAAATTTGATATCGACCTGGGCAATCGGAAAAGCAACGCTGTAATGTTGGAAAGCAAACCAAACGCCGGCAGCAGAAAGTGCTGTAGCGCAGAGCCAAAATAATGGTTTGCGAGTAGACATAGCTGAAATCATACAATCTCCTTAATCCAAGCTTATGCAATGATATGGCTAGTCTACGGAAACTATATGAGCTCGCAACTATTCGGTTGTGCTGCATTATTATTACACTGGCGGAGACATTGATTGCACTTTGAGTTGCAGTCGCGCTACGCTAAAGATAAGAGCAGCATGATAGGGCACTGGTAATGAAAATACATCTGAGGTTTATTGCGCCACTTTTATTTGTTGCACAGGCACATGCTGCCTTTGAAATGGTGCTGATGCCCCTCGTTTCCCAATGGGCGGTGCTCGGGGGCATACCGATTACGCAGGAGAAGTTGCCCTTCACGGTAACCAAACCTGGCAAATATATCATCATCGAACCACTCAGTAGTGAAAATAAATCAGAGCCAGCAATCACGGTAGCTACATCTGATGCAACCATTGATCTCAATGGATTTACGCTTGATTGTTCCGATGGCATACGTGGCATTCACGTCAATGCCGGTTTATCAAATATTGTCATTCAACATGGCTCCGTTAATCGAGCGCATGAATGCGGCATTTTATTTGAAAAGCAGTGCCATGATATTCGCTTACAAGATCTTATGGTTTTGAATTGTGGAACGGTTGGCTTATTTATGGCTGAATGTAGTAATGTTTGTATTCGGGATTCGATCTTTAACGGCAATGGTGCACAGACCAATGGCCAGCCAATGGTTACAGATGCTCATTTGATCCAAACCTTTTCAAATCTGGTATATAGCACCGCACACCAAGGTGCGATCAATGATCGTGGCTGGTACACCTTGTTACAGATGCAACAACAGATTTCGGCCGGGGTTTACATTCGCGGTACACCAGATCAACGGTGTAGCAATATTCAATGCCATTCTTGTATGTTTAATGAAAATTACGGTCGCCAGACGGTTGCTGGTTTAGTGATCGCCTTTGCTGACGCTGTGCATATTGAACAAAGTCAGTGTATGAGCAACCAAGTGACGACCTCGGGTGCGGTTTCAAGAAATGCTGGTGCGTTGTTGGCGGCAGTTTGTGAAGCAACGGTTGAGCGTTGCCATTTTGCCGAGAATATAAGTGCTGGTGATGGCGTACCATCCGGGTTGTGCTTGCAAGGTTTTGCCATTCATGATGATATCTACAACCTTCGCTGTTTTGGGATACGAATTTCAGATTGCACAGCACATAATAATCATCGCGCACTTGCAGGCGCTCCCGCGCTGAATATCCACGGCTCAAATTTTGATAAAGTATGGTCTGATGGCGTGACGCTTATTAACTGTCAGTCTTCTCATGCAGCACGGCTATATCAGGTGCAAGAATGTTGTAATGTTTCATATCTTGGATGTGATGCTATGGGTGGCGTTGCATCAGATATTCCTTGGCAGATCGATAATGGCTTTAGGGGTTTTGCAAACCATCAATCGGCTAACATTCTACATGAGCAATGTCGCGTGTTTAATCTTGATCAGAATAACGAGCATCCCGCAAGTTTTCAGGGTGTAGAAGGTTTTTATGCAGCTATTGAAGATGTAGTAACCATTGACGGCACCAAGCGCATTGGCGTTGGTATGTCATCTTCACCTTTTGATATCTATATGACCGTAACACCGCTGAATGGCCTCGTTTACCGCAACTGCATTGTGAGCCACGCTATCGATCGCTCTGCTCATAATAGCAACGCATTTGGTATAACTATTCGCGGTGGCCAGGGTTGTTTTATTGAGCATTGTGTTATTAACAGTGTGCAGCATCTCCAGCCGGCAGATCTTATTTTCTGCGGTACAGGCATCGCGCTTGAAGATGCATTGCTGACTAGTGAAGGCACCGGTATCATTGGCGGCCAACGATTTAACCAAGATAATTGGGTAGTCGGTAATAAAGTCTTTGGCTGCCAAACAGGCATAGCAGACATTTCACTGGCTACCACAACGACCGCTCGTTGTGCATATCTGGAAAATAAAGTTTTCAAGGCCACATTTCCCTATCATTTTTCTGATGATTTAACCGCTGCCACCCCAATAGTTATTTGGCCATTATCTGCGGGCAAACAACCGCCAGCCGTAGACAGCACAGGCAACCCCCCTACGCAATGGACAAATCTAGCAATTAAATAGGAAGAGCATGCATTACAAATTAATCATTCTTTTTGCCGGTGTATGTGTGTCGCTGGCGCATGCTGAAATGGCGCATACGCGACAGATTTCGGTCTCGCCTTTAGATGAACAGAAAAATTTGCAGTTGCAGCCGGGCTATGCCCCGGTCGTTGAGCACGAGGCCACTAAAAAAGAGATGCGCGATATCCAAACGCGCACTGCAGAAGAAGAGCTGCTCATGAAACATAAGCAAGCAGAAAATGAGGTGCAAATTGCAGCACGCATTGAACCGGTGCAAAAAAAGGTGCGGGCTGCCTATGAGCTTGAAGATCGTCGCAAAAAAGTGGCTGTTCGTTTAAAAGAGTTGAATGAAAAGGTATATAAAGCAGCCCAGGAGGGTGGTCTCGCCTACGAAAATGCTCGCAAGGAACGAGATGCTTTTTTGGCGTCGGTGTCTGGCGGTGCAATTAAGTTATTACCCCCGTAAAAACCAGTTTTATACCCTTTCGGTTGGTGTGCTGAAAAGCGCAAGCAGGTCATAGACGCTATTAAGGCGAACGATGGTCGCTGCCGCCTGCTCAATTTTTTGTTGCTGGGAGACGTAAATTTTATTGATGCGAAAATTATTTGCTTCACTTAAATGCATGCCAATCTGATTTATTGGCTTTATTTGGCCGGTCAAACTCAACTCACCTAATGCGATCGACCGCTCGGTGATCGGTTGCTGGAAATAACTGGAGAGCAAAGCCAACGCAATGCCTAGATCAACGGCCGACTCTTTTAATTTAAATGAGCCACTCACCTTGAAGAAAATATCATGCTCGCTGAGCTTTACATGCAAATACTTTTCTAAAATAGCCGCGATCAACACCACCCGTTTATGATCAAGTCCGGTAATTACTCGCTGTGGCATACCAAACTTTGCTGGCACAGTAAGCGCCTGCAGTTCTAGAAGTAATGGCCGTGAGCCTTCTAATGAACTCGTAAGCACAGAGCCAGCCGCCGAGGTGATGGCATCCAATAACTCTTGGTTGATATTTGGCACTTCAACAAGCCCTTGTTCGGCCATTTCAAAAAAGCCGAGCTCGTTGATGGCACCAAACCGATTTTTTACTGCGCGCAAAATTCTCGTTTGCCAGCGATCCTCACCATGCAAATAAAAAACACCATCCACCATATGTTCAAGCAGTTTTGGCCCAGCAATATCGCCATCTTTGGTGATGTGGCCCGACATTACGATGGCAACACGTTCATCTTTGGCAATACGCATAAACGCAAAGACCCGCTCGCGCAGTTGTGCAATGCTTCCCGTTGCGGCAGAGGAATTGGTGGAGTAACAATTTTGAATGGAATCGATGATTACAATGTCTGGCTTTTGTGCCTGTATGGTGGCAATAATAGATTCGACGTGTGCCTGATCGGTAAACAGCACACTGCTCGTTTTATGGGCAACTCTGCTCGCGCGTAGTTTTACTTGTTCAAGCGATTCTTCAGAGGAAAAATATAAAACTTTGGCAGAGGTAGATAAGGTATGAGCAATTTGAAGCAACAAGGTTGATTTACCAATGCCCGGATCGCCCGCCAGCAATAATAATGAGCCAGGCATAATGCCGCCGCCAAGCACTCGATCCCACTCGCTGACGCCTGCCGAAAAACGCTGATGCGAATGTGTTGGAATGGCATCAAGTTGCATGAGCTGATAGCCGCCCGCTTGGGCTCGCCCACCACCAAATTTTCCAACTGCCGGCGTTTGCGCTAACTCTTCAATGGTCTCCCATTGGTTGCACTCTGGGCAACAACCGAGCCACTTTGGCGGCTGGTAGGTGCAGGCCCGGCATTGATACTTAATTTTTTGCTTCACGCAAACCTACGCTTGCATCTGAGTATACGACGCGCCATCCAACACAATATCACCCTTGTCAATCGCATGGCATTGACGGCAACGCGCTTGATAACTTTCCTGTGCCCCGACCAAAATCAGCGGATCATAAAAACTAGCAGGCTTTCCATTCACAATACGTTGGGTAAATTGCGCTTCGTTTCCGCACTCCATACAGATTGCTTTGAGCTTGTGCACTTCATCGGCTAATGCAAGCAAGGTGGGCATTGGTCCGAAGGGCAAGCCGCGGAAATCGGTATCAAGGCCGGCAACAATGACACGTTTGCCTTGATCGATGAGTTCAGACACAACTGAAATAATTTCTGGCGAGAAAAATTGTGTTTCATCAATGCCAACTACTTGAATGTCAGCATCGACGACGGCCAAAATGGTCGACGGATGTTCGATAGGAATTGCCTCAAATTTATTTCCATCGTGCGAGGCAACGTATGAGCTTGCAATGCGGTCATCAAGACTATGCTTGAACATGATTACTTCGCGCTTTGCCAATTGCGCACGTTTTACACGACGAATCAACTCCTCAGATTTTCCTGAAAACATTGAACCACAAACAACTTCAAGACGACCCTTTGATTCAGAAGTGCGAATTGACATAGGATGCTCCTTGTGCGGATATATAATTTGCAGATATGGAGCATTAGCATACGAATCAGCTTGTTTTTTGCAATAAGGGCCCGTACAATACGCGCATCAAAAAAAGATTATCTGAAAAGGAAAACACCATGCTCGATCAACTTCAGCAACCACAACGCACGAATCAATTTCAAGACGAAGTGCTGCCATCTGAATCATATTTGGCGATTGAACAATCACCAGCATTATCTGGCTCAGCCCAGATTGTGGGCGCAAAAAATGCCGTTCTTGTAATTATGACTTCATTGCTGCTTGCCGATGGCACCTCAGAGCTTTCCAATGTCCCTGATTCGGAAGACGTGCACCAAATGATGAAGCTTTTGGAAGAGCTTGGCGCACAAATTTCCTTTTATCCAGACAAAAATCTATTACTGGTAAATACCTCGACGGTAAATAAATATCGCATTAGCGCAGAGATTATGAAGAAAATGCGCGCGTCGGTCTTGGTGCTTGGGCCATTGCTTGCGCGCCTTGGCCGTGCTGAAATTGCGATGCCTGGTGGCGACCAGATTGGCACTCGTCCCATCGACATCCATTTAAAAAATCTGGTGCGCATGGGCGCTCATGTGCAAGTGGATGGCGAGATGCTGTATGCAAATGCTACCAACTTGGAAGCAAAAACACTCACCTTGGATTACCCGAGCGTCGGCGCAACGGAAAATCTTCTTATGGCCGCAGCGGCAACGCCGGGCACCACACGAATTATTAATGCCGCCCTTGAGCCTGAGGTGCTGGATCTGATTGAAGTGCTCAAAAAAATGGGTGCGCAAATCACCATTGAACCGCCGATGAATATTGTGATCACCGGCACCATGAATTTAAAGCCTATCGAACATACCATTATGTATGACCGCCTTGAGGTTGGCTCCTTACTGTTAGCGGCAGCCATTACAGGTGGCCAAGTGCATCTTCCGCAGGCTAATCCGGCCGTGCTGGATGTATTTTTATTAAAGCTTCAGGAGATGGGCCACAGAGTTGTAACAGGTCTGCCAGCTCAACCAATTCCACAGCAAACTGATCCGCTCGCTGCGCGTGTTTTGCCTCAGCAAAATGTATCGAAGGACGCGAGCGCACAACCTAGTGGCATCTTCTTTAAAGCGACTAAAACGCCGCGAGCCGTTTCGTTTACCACCATGCCGTATCCTGGATTCCCAACAGACCTGCAACCAATGATGATGGCGGCACAATGTTTGGCCGAAGGAACCAGCACTGTACATGAGACAGTCTATGAAAATAGATTTTTGCATGTGCGTGAGCTGCAAAAAATGGGCGCAAATATAACCATTGATGGCAATCGCGCTAAAATAATTGGCGTTGAGAAGCTGTATGGTGCCCATGTGATTGCAACTGATATTCGTGCTTCATGCGCATTGGTTCTTGCTGGCCTTGCGGCAGAAGGAAAAACGATTATGACCGGTGTGCACCATTTCAAAAGAGGGTATCAAGCCTTTGAGCAGAAACTTGCGGCATTGGGTGCAAAAATTGCATTAAAGCATTAAATCATCAACTATTTAGAAAAGTTTTGCAGCAGCTCTTTTTTATGAGGCATGGCTGTTTCGCGTCAGTTTGTTACATCTTATTCAGAGAAAATGTTTTGTATGTTTATATTGCCAAGGTTAAATCTCGCCTGTGCTGGCATCCTGTTTTTTTGCCCGATGATGTTAGGAGCCGTTGCTTCCAGTTCGCCTGCCACTGTGCACGCTTATAATGCGTATAGATATTTTAACGAGTCGCGCTGTGTCGTAGAATCATTGTGTAAAAAGGGATCTGCGGGGTTGCGCAATGGTAGCCACTGGCTTGATCGGAATAAAATATACACATCTCTATCGCTCCTAGCCTTATTGCCGCTTGCTCATGTGAATGCACAGATAGGCGGTTCTTCAGTGGGCGACGCAGAGTTTATTGATGTCGGTGCATCTTCAACGGGCATGTTTAGCAGCCAACAACTATCCAGCAATGAGCTTGCGCAAACCTGGGCTGTTGTTGGGCCTGTCGTTGGAGGAGTTGTTGGTATTGCCACCATTGCCTGGGGCCTTGCCAAGGCGGGTCTAATACGCGGTACAAAGCGTTGGGATGCGCGCCAAAAAAGAGAAAATATACCAGCTTATCGTATTGCGAATGTAGTTCGAAACCAATTAGATCTTTCGGTGTGGGATTTTGAATCTGACGATGGTGTAGAATTTGTTAAGACAATAGGAGCATTGATAGCACAATGTGCCGAAGGTACACCACCAGAAAAGATTGCACAGGCAATAGCGCAAGCTCTTCGTGCTGAAGGAGTTGTTTATACCACACGGCTTACCAGTAATTGTTGTCTTAAAGAACGGTTGCTGGCCTATGAAACTATCAATGAAAAAAAAGACACGATTATTGAAAAAATTAAAAGCTATCTTGATAAATGGGCAGCTGAAGAGGCTGCAATTGCTCAATCAAAAACTCAATGCATGGCTGTTAAGATTGAGATGGCCGAGGTAAAACAAGGTGACGTTGGCAAGACGCTTGACACAGTTGTTGTGACTCCTGAATCTGAGGTTCTTTGGCGAGCACAATCCATTAAGTTGGATGAAAGTGTGCCTCAAGCTGACGGTCATTTAGAAAATGGATTTACATATTTTGAGCAAAAAAAATATAAGGAAGCATTAGAAGAACTTAAGCTTGCCGAAGCCCTTGCTGATGAACCTTTCGTTCTGCCTTCGGATTCCTTCGCCTGTGTAAGGACTTTATGCAGTGCATCAAATTGGGATCATCAATCTACCGCCTTACTACGGTTGTACATTGGCCGAATTTACCTCGAGGGGTATATGCCTTCTGAGAATGGGGATTTGGTGACGAATTTTGCTATCGCACGTGAATATTTCCAAAAGGTTGTAAATCAAAATGATGCTCCAATAGCACAAGCTGCGGCAAACTTTTATCTCGGGGTCATTTACTATCTTGGGAGCAAGCAAGATAACATGAGTAAGGATTATGCTACCGCCAAGGACTTTTTTTTGACGACTGAGCGAACTGAAGTGTCAGATCCAATACAAGCGCAGGCCCAACTGTATCTGGGTGTTATTTATTTCGAAGGTGGCTACGGCATGCAAGCAGACCATACTCTTGCGCGCGATTATCTGAATAAGGCATTAAATAACTCTGCCGCATCGGAGGTCGTCAAGATAGAGGCTCGCCGCTTTCTTGGGCGCCTCTGTTACGTGGAGCAGAAAGATAAGGAAGCCCATGATTATTTCCAGTCTATTGTAGAACAAAATGTATCACCTGCCGCGCAGGAAGAGGCGAAAAGATTTTTAGGGCATATGTATTTAGATGGCAATGCTGTTGTTCAACAAGATTCATCTCTGGCAAAAGAATATTTTAGCCAAGTAACCACAGCAATGAGTGCTTTAGTGCAAGCGGACGCGCAGTTGCATCTCGGCTGTATCAATCTGAAGAAGCAAGAAAATGATGCTGCTATAAATTTTAGGCACGCTGCTACGCAAAATTATGATTTTGAAGCCAAAGTTTCGGCTCAGCTCTACTTAGGGATTATTGATTGGGAAAAGCAAAATAAGAATATGGCGAAGAATCGGTTTGAACTGGCAAGCAAAGAAACTAATTGTTCTCAGTTGCTGCGGGGATTAGCTTTGGGATTTTCTGAAGCAGCTCAACGGGGAATTCCTTTGCCAAGTTTGGAGCCACGCTTTGATGTCTTTAAGACCGATCTAAAATTATTAGGAATTCATGTCGTTGCGCCGGCAGGGCCGTTAGCTTAATCGGTGCATACCTGTTCTTACACATTACTTGCCAATTCAGTCAGCTCGGTTGTAATTTTCGTCTGCCGCAGCTTATTGAACTGCGTTTGCATGTTCTCACGCAATTTTTTCGTATTACGTGTTGCCGAGTCCATTGAAACAAACCGTGAGGCTTGTTCAGCCAGCAGCGATTGCAAAAGCACAAATTCGAGCGTAGAGAGTAGATACTGTTGTTTAACCTTGGTAAAAATAATTTCCGGATCTTCGCTTATGCCATTGTGGCACGCTAGGATTTCTGGAGCGCCCATATGTTCACGGTCAGTATATGCCTCCATATCGGTAACCTCAGCCTCAAGGAGCGGCAATAATTGTGTTGCCAAAATGCGTTGCGAGAAAAAACCTTCTGGCTTGTGGCCATACAGCACTACCTTGGTATAGCCAAGCTCAGTGTCGACCGCCTGAGCTAAAACTGCCTGCGCGATTGTTGCCATGTTTGCCCAAACAAAATTGTTATGCTCGGCCACAATCTTTGTCGGATACGGCAGGTTTTGCCGGAAGGGCTTAAGATAATCTTTAAGCTTTTTACCGATGATAATCAGATCGGCATGTTCGTGCGTTTCCAATTTCAAAAGTTTAGTTACTTCATAGAGCAGATTTGTATTAAATGAACCACACAAGCCTTTTTGCGATCCCACCATAACATACAACACTTTTTCTGGTGGCTGCGGTTCCTGCTTGCTATTTTTTTTGCAATGCCCGCGTTGCTGGCTCAATTGCACGAATAGTTCGGAGATGGCTTGCTGATATCGTTCAAAATTTGTTTTGCGTTCACGAAGACGAATATGATCCGCCATGGCTATTAATTGCATGGCATGGGTAATCTTTGCTATGGTATTAATGGCTTTTATGCGCGTGCGCATGTGTGCTAATTGGGTCATTTTGTGTATCGTGCCAACTGGGGTGAACGATGTATCTCATTATCGATGGCTATAACTTACTACATTCGGTTAGCAAAGCTAGCCGTTGGTCGCAACAGCCTGGCGAGCGTGAAAAAAAATCGCTGATCGCACAGCTTGCCAATTATGCCGCGCAGCGCGGGCATAGATTAGGGATTGTATTTGATGGCGGCTCATTACCAATTGCCACACATACACGTGCAGATGGCGTGACTATCGTGCATGTTGGCTACAAAGAAACAGCAGACGATTATATTAAGCGTGTATTGGATGATCCTAAAAAAGATATGGTTTTGATATCCTCTGATAATGCATTGATAAAACATGCTCAATTAGTTGGTGTAGAATCTGTTGACTCTAAAACATTTGCGCAACTATTAGCCAAAAATGAAATTCCTCAAGCAGCCCGCACCTCAGTGGTGGGAGACCAGTTGTCTCGCTTGCATGATGACGAAAATGATGATGTAGAACTTTCTGTAATCA
>DAIDHG010000003.1:33920-38893 GCA_027452085.1 bacterium | reverse complement strand
ATAACAGCATGCAGCCAACTATTGTTTGTCGAAAAGTCAAACTGTTGTCAGGATATATTCCATTGCTTTTCTCAATTCTTCACTATCATCGTAGAAGGGCTTTGCTACAGCATAGAGCGGAATAAAATGTATCTTTTGTTCTATGGAGAAATTGTGTGTTGAAAAGCGTATCCCATACGGTGATTGCGGATGTGATGAGAGGAAAGAATGCAAACTGCGCAACGTACTACCTGGCCCGCTTTTAACTTCAATGGGTATCGCATATTTGCCAAGGCGAGCAACGTAATCCACTTCGGCACTACTTCCGCGTTCTTCGCGATGCCAGTAGTAAAGCGATGCCTCTTCAATTGGATTGCTATAAGCAACAATTTCTTGCCCTACAAATGATTCAACAATGGAACCTTTGTTAATAAGCTCGGAGAGCGGATTAATAAACCAATCTTTTGTATCTTGTCCCGCAATTTTCTGGGCGAGGCCAACATCTAGAAAAACGAGTTTAAAATCAGTTTCGCTTGCTTGGGCGCCGAGCGGTAATCCTTGTGCGGCTGTTCGTTTAACTTTGTGGATCAAATTCGCGCGTACCAGTGAATCCAGGCTAGGCTCAAGCTCACGCTTGCGGTATTCTGTGGTAACAGCACTATATTTAAATTGTTTTCCCAAAAGCAATGTGCTTGCATGATAGAGCATCGTCAGGTATTTAATTTGCGTTTTTTTTGCATACTTAAAAAAATCATTTCGCAACGATTTATCCAGCGCGGCATGCATCTCTAAGCAAAAGAGTGGGCGTTGGGTTTCGGCCCAACACTGAACGGCCATTGGCATACCGCCGATGGCGATATATTTTGCAAGCTCGTTCAAGAGCATTTCATGGAATAAATTTTCGATAGGATGGTTATACGGCTGTTCTTTTAATAATTGATGTACGAGTAATTTGTTGCTGGTGGAAACCAAGTATTCAATGAATGAGACGGGATACATGTGCAAAAAGGTTATGCGGCCAACGGGCATGCCATCTTTTTGGATAGTCATAGGTAACAATGAGCCTGCAGCTATAACATGTAATTCAGGCATTTTCTCATAAAAATATCGCAATGCGGTGATCGCTTGGGGTACAGCTTGGATTTCATCAATAAAAAGCAACGTTGAGCCCGATATGATTTCTTTTTTGAAGACCTTCTCCAGGCGACTTACAATTTCCTGCGGTGAAACATGCTGAGCAAATATTGTTTGAGCTTCATTGTTTTCTTCGAGATTAACTTCAACAAATGATAAAAATTGTTTGGCAAATTCTCGAATGGCATATGTTTTGCCAACTTGTCTTGCCCCCCAAATAACTAATGATTTGCGATATGGATGGTCTTTCCATTGCAGGAGATGGTAATCGATGAGTCGCTTCATATAAACCCTAAAAAATGGTCAAAAATCAAGGTAAAAAGGTAGCATGAAATGGTCGAAAATCAAGGTTATGGGATGCGCCTATGGATCGATATATTGAATTTATAAAATTAAAAATGGTTAAAAATCAAGGCAGATTGATATTAAAAATGGTCAAAAATCAAGGCAGATTGATATTAAAAATGGTCAAAAATCAAGGCGGGTTGGTCGTATGTCTTTGCTCTCCGTTACCTGGGGTAATTTGTTTTTCCTGCGCCAAAATTCCCTTATCATTCTATCTTATCTTGCCCCCATTTGATGAACTCGCTTAGGTTTAGGTTGCTACCTCAGGTTATGATCTATGTGAAATATGTTTAATAGCCTGAGGAGAGGAGATTTCTTTAATATCTTACCTATAACCACAAAGGAGTGTTTCAATGACGAAACAATATTCAAAATACGTATCGCGATATGCAGCGATGTTTTTGTTATTGCCGCTTGCCATTAATGCCGTGCAAGACCCGGCCTGCCCAGACCCAGTGCGAAAACCTGCTACATGGACACCGCTGACCAATCAGCCAACCTTTATGACTTCGTTTGCCTACCCTGATGGATCGGAAGCTCAAGGTGGGCCTGCCTCTCCTGTTTTGCTCACTGATGGTTCTATTCTCGTGCAAAATAGTAATTTCTTTGTTGGCTGGCCTACGCCGGAATTTTGGAAGTTAACGCCCGATATTAATGGCAGTTATATTAATGGCACCTGGTCGCAAGTTGCATCTCTGCCTGATGATTATATTCCTTCATTCTTTGTAAATACCGTGCTTCCCGATGGTCGAGTAGTTATATTGGGTGGTGAATATAATGGTACAAATGTAGCATTTGCGCTTACAAACAAGGGCTATATCTATGATCCGGTAGCAGATGCCTGGACGCTGTTACCACCACCGCCATTTTTCCAAGCTATGTATCCACCGCGCAGAGATTTTTCCCCGCGAGATATAGGTGACTCGTGCGGCATGGTGCTTGCTGATGGTTCGTTCATTGTTTTTTCAAAGCTGAGCGGCCAGATGGCTCAGCTTGATTTGGCAACATTGACGTGGACCGAAATTGGCACAAGCACGTATGAAGATTGGTTTAATGAGCAGAATTTAACGCTGTTGCCTAATAATAAGGTGCTTACCGTAAAGTGTTACAACGGTGCTTTATTCTGTCCCAATCTCTATCCTCGTCCCGATAACCCAACAAAAGCGGTGATGTATAATCCAGAAACTGATGCATGGGAATGCGCCGGCAGTACTTTTTTCCCTATGAGTGATACAACTGCTGGTGAAATTGGTGCAGCTATTTTGCGCCCTGATGGTCTAGTAGCACAATTCAGCGGTAATGCGACTGGGCAGAATGCCATCTATGATTACCGAAAAAACATTTGGTTCCCCTTGCTTCCATTCCCCGTTGTTGATGGCGTGCAACAAACGAATGCTGATGTCACTGCTCAACTTTTAACGAATGGTAATATTCTCGTGATCACCAATGGCTTTCTAGATAATCCACCGGCATATGCGTTTGAGCTGACCTATGACACATTGGAATTTGTGCAACAACCATCAATGCCAAATCCTCAATATGGTGTTTTACCAACTACCTTAATGTTGCCAACGGGGCAGGTTCTATACGTTGATTTGACGCAAGATGTAGAGATTTACACGCCGGGAGACACCAGCTTTAACCCATGCTGGGCACCGGTGGTAAATAAATATCCAAACGTAGTAAACCCTGGTCAAACCTATAAGATCGAGGGTGTGCGTTTCAATGGTATGTCGCAAGCAGGTCAAGTAGGTGATGATTATCAGGCGGCAACAAATTATCCGCTCGTGAGAATTACCAACAACGCGACCGGCCACGTATTCTATTGCCGCACGCATGATCATAGCAGCATGGCAGTAGCATCGAATAAGCAGGTATTTACCTTCTTTGATGTGCCGGCAAATATCGAGACCGGTGCTTCTACGTTGGAAGTAGTTGCCAATGGTATTCCATCACGTGGTATTTCAATCACTGTGTTATAAGTTTTCACCATCTAAATGAGATAGGAATGTATATGATGCGTTATAACCAAATATCCAAATATATAGCAGTCGCAATGCTCTGTGCTTCTGCTACACAATTGCCAGCAAACTGGACAACCCCAACGGTGCTTGCACCAACCGGTGTCAGCGGTGCTGAACCATTTTCATTGTATTCAATGGCCGGTAAACCTGTGTCGGCGATTGTATTGAACACAAATGCCACGGATGTCAATGGATTTGTAAATGAACCCGATCTGATCTGGAATTTGTTTTCAACCAATGGCGATTGGGTAGAAAGCGACAATCTTTTGCCAGCGATCGCAGGATCGTATAATAAATGTGCGGTGCTGCCGCAAATCTTTCATGTCCCACCCTTTGGCATGGGTGTGATGCAAGGTGCCGATGGCGGTATTTATAGCTTTAGTGTCACTGATTCTACCTGGACAAATATTGGTTTGGTAACCAGTGATACTTCGGCGCAATTTCCTTCAATTGCGTTGAACGGCAACGTGTATAACATTCCTGGATTTCTTCCAACGGCAATTTCTCTGTGGAACACATCAACGCCAGGCTCTCCAATATTCTATTCTATATACACCAATGCATTATTCTTGCCATCTTTCATCTGGACAACACCGGCTACCATTCCTGGATCGGTCGGTATCTATCCATCGGTTCAATGTGATGTAGTGGGTCACACGAGCGCCATTTGGGTGAACAACATAGCCAACACCATTGATAGTTCCACGATGAAAATTGCTAACTTTCCAGGCTTCGGTGTTTGGACAGCGGTAACTTCAATCGGTTCATCGAACGGTGGCTTCCCTCGCCTTAAGATGGATGCCGCGGGTAACTCGTTTGCAGTATGGACCGACGCGGCAGCAAATGTAGCTACGGCCTACTTGCCCGTTGACGGCACTTGGTCTGCCGTTACCAATTTGAACACAACTGCTGGTAACGCCAATGTTTCATTAGCGGTTGATCCGATTGGCAATGCCGCAGCGGCTTGGCAAGATGGCGCACAAAATATTTTTGCAGCCTTCCTTCCTGCTGGTGGCAGCTGGGGTGCGGCAGTGCAAATTGGCACGGGCTCAACACCAGAAGTTTCAATTGATGGTATTGGTAATGTGATTGCGGTATGGTCTGATTTGAATCAAAACATTCAGTATGCAACATTGCCATTTAATCAATCATGGACAGCGGCAACGCAGCTATCTGCAAGCGGCCTTGGCTCAGTGTTGCCAAAGGTTGGTAGTTATGCTGATGCAGGCGTCGCCGTTATTTGGAGCGAAACGTCGTCAGGCAATCTATTGGCAAGCGAAGCGCTTGATCTTTTCCCGCCTACAGCGCCGTATGGCCTTAAAGCGCAAGTGACAACCAAAGGTGGTTACCATCGTTATATCAGCTTTAAGCCGAGCTGGGATAACTCGATTGTGAACTACTATGTGTATCGTAATGGCGTGCAGATTGCCACCGTTGGCACCTCTGGCCCATACATCTTTAATGATTTTTGTAGCAGCAACCCGACTGATG
>DAIDHG010000003.1:16960-33910 GCA_027452085.1 bacterium | reverse complement strand
GATGTGTATTCAGTACAATCGGTGAACAGCTTGGGTGCATTGAGCCTCTCAATCACTGCCTCGATTTCATAAACTGTTACACAAATTCTAGGTTTAAGCAGAGAGCCGGTCTATTTCAACGCCGGCTCTCTGCTCTTTTTGCGGCGCTACCTTTTGACATGAGACCTGTTTTTAAGGCACAATGATTGCGTAAATGGAAGGAATAAACCATGTCACAATGCCTTAAAAATTATATTCTTGTTATTTCGTTTCTTGCGCCGGTATATACGCTGACAAGCAGCAATTCTGGCACGCCTATTGATGGGCAAAAAAATCAAAGTAATACGACTAAAAAACGAGCGCACCAGCTGATAACGCAGCATGATGAGCTTTCACCACGGGCTAAACAGCAAGCAAGGGAGATGGATATTTCCCATTTGCCGCTCGTGGCGAGCGCGCCGATTTATGCAGAGCTGGCTGAAGCATACCTCAAACAAGCAGAAGATAGTCAAAATGTGCATGAAAAGCGGGAATCATATAAGTTAGCATTTAACTGGTTTGGGCGGCTTGCGCAAGGGGAGCATAGCTATAACCGATTTGCTCGTTTTCGCATGATGGAATGTTATCTCTTAGGCAACGGGGTAGAGAGAAATGCACCGCGAGCTTTCACCTTTGGAGAACGGTTGCTTTCCCAGCCGCATGATTCATTAACATGGTCAGTTGGTGCACGGTTAGGCCAGATGAGTCTGTTAGGGCAGGCGCCCTATTTTTCTAAAAATACAGTGCTGTATGGCAAAAAAATATTATTGAAGACTGCTCAATTTTCCCCCGATGCAACGGTGCGCCAGTTATCCCAACTCTATTTGCTCGTGGCGATGCACCTACATCCAGACCTTTTTTATGATGTGCATATAGGGGAAGTAACTGCATTAGCCGCGCGAGATAATCCTCGAGCAACTCATTCGCGCAGCGAGATCAATTCCTTGACCAAAGTTCTCAATCTCTATGCTGAGGTCACCAGCCGGATACCAATTTCCAGGGAACGGATTAATCAAATGATACTTGCAGTAAACTCTATTGCTGATGCCCCAGAGCAGGTACGCATTCTAGCCAACACATTATTGTTAGATATAGACAAAAAGTGTGGTGCTGTTTTTATGCCATTAAGCCCGTTGCCTCAGGTAACGGAACTGATTTGGGAGTTCATAAGATTGGTACAATATCATATCGCAGGGCATGAATTGTTTGATCATTTTTCGCCTCAAAAGCTATCAGAAATATCTTCGTCGCTTTTAGCCCAACGAGTTGTTCCTTTAAGCGCAATATCCGCATTAGATACGCAGAAAAGCTTGCTCTGCAAAAGGGGAGAAATCGGTAAGTTACTGGAGCTCATGTGTTTGATATACAGAGATTTAAATCCTATCTTTGGCCAACTTCAGTTAAAAAACGATTTGGTGTGGCTCATTAATTATCGCAATGTCTCTGGTTTTGCTGTATCCCTGTTGCCTGCTTTAAGGACATTAATTGAGCTTTTTGAGAGCAAAAGCGCTGGAACTACGCTACGCGATGTAGATAGTCGTCTACAGGTAAAGCTACATCTGTGTATACTGCTGAATGATCCAAATATGGTGGTTGTATTTGCAGATCACCAACAACGCGCTTTAAGGCAATTAGATGAGCTGTTAGCGGATAATGAGGTGAAGGCATGTGCAATGCAGATTACAGCTGATTCTCTTCAAAATTTTATTGAACGTTTTGAAGAGCTGACAGGCGAGGAATTTGAAGAGATTGCCAATCTGTATGAATTAATGACCAATTTAAGAAATAGTTACCGCGAGCTTATAGTTCCGCAAGATCCACAATAGTCTTTTATTCCTGAGACGACGGCCTGGCCGGTATGAAATTTGAGGGTTATGGCCCTCCGAACCTTTTGACAAAGCTGCTGTATGGTAGCACATTGAGTAGACCTACTAAATGGAGGAATTCTCATGTTTCATACCTATCTTCTTATGCCCTTAATTCTATGTGCGGTAAGCGCATATGGCACCAGCGGCTTCGCAAAATTGGTTAGTGAATCTAAAGAGCAAGAAACGATTTTACGCACCGCGCCACAGGCACAGAGCTACCGCCCGGCGGCTGTAGATCTGATTTTTTTGACGACTGCTGATCTCTATAAGTCTCGAGCATCACAACAAGAGAGCAAAGAATCGGAAGAGCAAGCAGTCCAATTTTATAAAAAGGCTGCCAACTCAAGAATGCGCGGCATTCGCTCTGAAGCAGAAACCCAGTTGATGGAAGCATATCTTCATGGTTTGGGCGTCAATATCGATTACGCAAAGGCATTTAAACATGCACAATCAATAGCTGAGCAAAAAGAGCATACGCAAGCACAGTGGCTGGGTAAACTGCGCCTTGGTCAAATGACCTTTCTAGGCCAAGGGATTAAAAAATATGATCGTAAGGCTGGGACAGAGCTGCTTTTGCAGGTTGTGGGCCAGCAAGAAAATATTCGTGCACAAACGCTCGCGCGCGGTTATTTGGCTGCTTTTAATGCCTGTGGCCTGCTGTCAGTGCCAGTAGAAGCTGACCTGCATGCACAGATCTTAAAGGAAAAGCATGCTGATGCCGAAGCAAAGACCTTGGCCCGCCTGGTAGATACGTTTAAAGCTTCTCTTGCTGCTGAATCTGCAGAGAAATATATGAATATATTGCGTTCACTGCACTCTATGACCGAAAAAGCCTCATCGTTGGCAATACAATTGCTGGGCAAAATATTGCTTATTAAAGCTGATGAAGATGGCTGCGATCGAGTTGTTGAGATTACCATGAAGGAAATGGCACAGCGCGGCGAATCTGAGCGATCGCTTGCCTGCGGTGTATCGGATGAGCTCAAGAAAGAGTATATCGCGGAGCTTTCGCAACAGCACGATTGCCAATTGTTGCATACGGTTGGCATTGCTATGCAGCTTACCAACATCAGCAAGAAATAAATGAGATAGACTATGATTCGCTTTAATGTGTCAGTTGCACTGTTCACCTGTGTAATTGTTTTACCATCGTTTGATCTGCAGGCGACAAGCACTAGTTCGGTTCCTGAACAGTCGCGGCTGAGCAAAAAAGAATATCTTGCCTGGCAGCAGCACGTCATGGAATGCGATGCAACGGATAATGATGAACATCCGTGCGCCCGTTGCTTGGCCGGTAAGGTATTGTCAGGGAATGCATGGGTAGAAAATACGCCGCAACCAACAGCATCTGATCAGTTTGTATTGCCAGCTTCACTCGGCCTTATATATCTGCAGACCGGCAATATTTGTAAACGATACGCACAATTATTGTCTGGCGGTCAAAGAAAAAAAATGTTGCGGCAAGCAACAGATTTTTATGAGCATGCATCGGCAACGGCCGAACCGCATCAAAGTCTATTTCATGAAGCTGAAACGCAACTGCTGAATTGCTATATAAATGGCGAAGGCGTAAAACCAAATTATAACGAAGCGCTACGCATCATTAACGAGTTGCAAAAACAACCAGACGCGCCAATGACATCGGTTATGCGGCTCGGTCAGATATTATTATTGGGCATGGGCTTGGAGAACTATCATTTGAGCCCTGGCTATGAATTGTTAAAGATTGCAGCAAATCAAACCAAAGACGTAGCGGCGCGTCAATTAGCATGCGTCTACCTCTCTGCCTGTGCAAATGCTGGCTTTTTAGGAGCTCAGGCAGAGCACAATGATGGCACATTGTACCAAGAGGCCTATAAATCGGTGTGTGATTCATATGAAGTAAAAGTTTTGGCAATGGGCCTTCAGGCATATAAATGTATTGCGACTGCCCATACCGTTGTTGAGGTGCAGCATTGTATTTCAGCCATTCGCAAACTATTTCAATTTTCAATGCCAGCTGCCGCGCGCTTATTATTAAATGCATTACTGTATCGCGCAGATTTAGAAGCTCAGCATCGGGTGACAGAATTGGCTAAAAAGAATCTTGAAGCAGATGCCGATTCTGTGCCATCGTGCGATGCAAAAAAAGACCATCATCGAGTAACTGATGAATACGAGCCGTTGACCATTGCGGAAAAAACTAAAATTGCACAAGAATTAATCGCCGCAACATCAATGCGCATTTTTAATGCCATCGGCAAAAAGGTTCAACTGCAGCTCGATGAGATGAAAAGCACTACAGACAAGAAATAGTCTTTACTTATGAATATGCCTCGGGCTCAACTTTTAAACCACTCACTTGTTGCTGTATCTTCTTTTTCGCAAACTCGGCAGCCAGTTGGGTAGCCAGCTCAACCGCAGCAGTATGTGCCATGCCTTGGTGCGCATGTTCGCTGGTTACATGTAATTTTGGTTCAAGCGTATCATACCAGACAAAAATTCGGCCGGCTGGAAAGCGACGGCGAGCGGCCAAAATCACATCAGCAATCGGCGCATCCTCTAACGGCCAGGCAAAATCAATCGGAATGCTTGCCGTTACCCGCGGATATTTTTCAAATGTTTTAAATGCCCAATTTTTTGTTTTATGCAGGGTGGCACACACGCGCAGTGCCGCCAACAATGCATCTGGCATGTAATGATAGCCGCTCATTATCACGTGTCCGGCATGGGTAGCACCGATGAATAACCCATCAGCGGTATCTAAATGTGCAATGTCAATATCACTAATGGCGCGACCAATGGCATAGGGCTCTTCAGCAACGCGTCTAATTTCTACACCACGCTTGGCCGCATAGGCATCTAACCCTTGGTTGGCCATCTCGGTGGTAACAAAAATCTTTTCAGGTGTGTATCGCATTAAAACAGCGAGCATGTCATCGCCATCTTTAATGTCGCCATTTGATGCGGCAGCAACCAGACGAGTGCCATCGCCATTGAATGCAAATCCAATATCTGCTTCATGCTCTTCCACCAATTTTGCTAGCCGGTCAGGATACTGAATGCTTTCTTTATCGATCGAAATTACGTGTGCGCCAAACATCTCGAAAATATAGGGTGCCACCTGTGAAAGAACGCTGTCACCACAGTCAAGCACAACTTTTCGTTTCTTAAATGCAGCGGGTGTAAATTCGGTAATGATATCTTCAATATAGAGCTTGCTAATGTCGGGAATAAACCAGTGAGCGCCTTGTGGTGCACGATTTGCAGCTTCCTGCTCTTCATGTGTATGATACGATTCATGAATAGCAAAATAGTGATTAGTAATGGCGCGTTGTGCTTTTTCATCAATTGGCAACGCTGTATCGCCATCGACAAGAGTAATGCCATTGACCAACGGCGCGGTGTGATCTGCGCCAATCATGATGGCAAATGAAATCATTTTTCCATCATCGATATAGCGCTGGGTAATATGCGCCGCTATGCCTGTAGCCGTTACATTTTCATTGATGATGTACAACGGATGGCGCAAGAGCCCCGTTTCCAAACAGGCGCGAATCCACGGGGAGGTGCTTTTTGCATCATGGGTGAGGAGGATGATCGATTCAGCCCCATACTCTTCCATAGCCCAGGCACCAATAGCGTTGCCTAAAAAGTGCAGCACTTCATGCGACATTGGTTCTTGGCCAACTACGCCAGCTATCATTGATTGCGTAAATAGATTGACGGGGCGGATGCAATTGCTGCAATCACCGCAACTGTTACACGTCATGGTGCATCCTTTGGCTGTTAAGCTGTGCCCCCAGTTGTTGAGATAAACTGTTTACTACCTGTTGCGCTTCTTCCTGTGAGGGTGCCTCAGCCATAATACGCAACAGCGGTTCTGTGCCTGAATAACGCACCACAATACGGCCCTCAGGCAACTGGGCTTTGGTGGCCGCGATGATATCTGCCAGCGGCGTTATTGTAAGATCTTTCTTATCTTGCACCGAGATGTTGGTGGAGGCCTGAGGGTATTTGGTAAAGGTGTTGAGGCTCCAATCATTGATATGAATGAGGGTTTGGCATACGCGAAGTGCGGCAAAAATGCCATCACCAGTATTTAAGTAATCGCCCAAAATAATATGGCCTGATTGTTCTCCGCCAAGCGTGATCGATTGAGCTGCCATCGCTTCTGCTACATATTTATCGCCCACCGGTGTGCGCATCAGCTCTTTGCCTTGGCCTTTGAGATAAGTTTCAAAACCGGCATTGGCCATGATGGTGCCAACAATGCGTTTCTGATTGTAGGTTGGATGCTGGGTAAGAATTGCCATGAGATCATCACCGTTTTTGACCTCGCCATTTGAGGCTACGGCAATGACGCGGTCACCATCGCCATCAAATGCAAAACCAATGTCAGCCTTATGCAGCAGTACTGCTCCTTGAAGCTGTTCCGGGTGAAGGGCCCCGCATTTGTCATTAATATTCATCCCCGAGGGGCTGTTATTAATGGTCATCACCGAAGCACCCAGACGTTGGAAGATCTTTGGCGCGAGCCATGATGCAGCTCCGTTGGCACCATCGAGTAGGATTTTTTTACCTTCTAAAAATTTCTCCGGGAAGAATTTCTCAATGGCATGGATGTAGCCTTCTTGGATGGCAACCAGACTTTGCGCAATGCCGCGCGGATGGCCATGCATATGGCTTGCGCAGCAATCGGTAAACTGTTCGTAATATAATTTTGAGAGCGCCAGCTCATCATTTTGGGAAAGTTTGCCATCTACCGTAACGATTTTGATGCCATTGTCATGGAAGGGGTTGTGCGAAGCCGAGATGATAATTCCCACCGAGATTGGCATACCTTGGCTTTTAAGGGTTTGTAATAATTTTGAAACAGCCGGCGTTGGCAATACTTCTGCATCAAAGATGCGCACCGGGTGCATTAATAAGCCCGTTTGCAGCGCAGCCTTTACCCAAGAACAAGAAACGCGGGTATCATGCGCCAGCAAAATGAAGGGGGAGGTCGGATACCGTTGGCTGAGCCAGGCGCCGATTGCCCCGCCAAGGGCATGTAATTCTTTATTGGTAAATGGCGAGCTGCCAATGGTGTTACGAATGCCATCTGTGCCGAAGAGGTTTTGTGCGTGTTGTGTCATTGCCGTGTACAGCCTTTAATGCATGTTGCTAAATGCTCAAGGCAAACAGTAATGAGCCATTGCCTGAGTTTTATGTGAGCTTTTCTTGTTGCTCCGCCTGCCCTATTATCGGGTCAAGCATCGAAATAACGAGCGGAGCGGGAGACCAGTGTAGCACCTTGATCGTTGAAGGTAAAAAGAGAGCTTGGGTGGTTGGCTCGATATGGTTCGGGCCTTGGGCCAAACCCTCGGTATCTATATGCCAGGCAAGCTTGGAAAAGTCGATCTGATAGAGCTCATTGCGTGATCCAGCCAGGGTAATGGACAGGGTGTCAGGGAAATCGGCGAGCTTATCGGCCTGGTTGCCATAGGCACAGACCGGTACCGGGTAGGTTATGGTAGTAGGCTGGTTACCCCCCCAGGTTGCCCAAAAAAGGAGGCCGAAGGCAAGGGAAAAGAATTTAAGCAGGATTTTCTGCTCAAATAGATTTCTGATGTTCATGATCTCTCCTTGCAGCCGCTATCGGTTCATTTTTTTCTTTGCCATACAAATACTGTTTAATCACGAGCAATGCTTCATTAATAGAGACCTGCTCAATCATCTTATGCTGTGCCACCAGATCAACCATACGATTCGGTGAAATCTTAAAGACCAGCGCGTCAGTTTTATTGGTGAGCAATATGGCATCTTGTTTCCAGGCCTGGGTGTCGCCCATTTCGCTCTTAAACCATTCATCGTCAAGTTGGTGCCAGCTTGCATTCAAGGCCATTAATTGGCCGTGGTGGTTAATCCAGATCATCTTTTGCGACTCAAAGGCAGTGCTGTTGAGTAAAATCTCTAATAAGTTTTTTTGAATTGGTGTATTAAAGGTAAGCGGTGAGGCGAGCAGGGTGCATAAAGCATCGGTTTTTTCGATAACACAGATGACTGGTTTGTTTTTTGAAACGGTGCTCAAGAATACGCCCATCAAATCACCAAGCCAATCATTGGTTGGACGTGCTGGTGTAATATTTTTTGCCACAATGAAATTGCGCTGCAACGTGTCTTGGTGAAACAGCACAAAGATCATGATTGCCGCCGGTGCAAATAAGAATAAAAATTGAGCCATGGTCGGCAGATGTAAGATATGCGCGCCAAATGCCGCCGCACAATAACCATAAAACCACAACACCAGATTCTTGCGCTTATCTGCGCTCAGCCAACTTACCGTGTAATAAAATAGTGCTGCAAAAAATATAACTTCAACAGCCATGCGCCAGCCAAATAGATACCAGCAGGTGAGCATATTTTGAAAATTTTGAAACATGTTTTTTACTCCCACTCAAAGAAACACACAACAACGTAAAACGAATACCTGTATATATGCAATGGTTTGCAGCAATAAGTGTTAATTTTGTTGATGTAATGCAGATGTTGTAGCGTAAATATACTGGTTGTGACTTAGCTTGTGATAAAACAAAACCAATGTTAGGTTTCTACATGCTATGTGACTTGCTCTATACAATGAGATTTGTGATGATCAGTTTAATTCAAAGCTTTGCTGTTGGTCTTTCACTACTGTGCTTGAATATTGTCTGTTCATTCGAGTCGACTGATCAGTCTTTAGATGATGTCTTGATAGTTCAACCAGTGAAAACTCTTGGGTATTCGATGAGTAAAAATGTCAGTGATTTAGTTTTAACGGCATCAAAAAATGTTCCATTTTCAACCAAAGAATATGCTTATACTCTGGCAGATATAAAGCCACGTATCAAACAAGCTCAGATTAAAGCAGTTTTGGCCGCAAATGCTGAAATGACTCGGATGTACTGGGAGATGGGCAAACTCATTGTAGAGCGTCAGGAGGGCTCTGGATGGCGAACGAAATTTATCGAATTGCTAGCAAAGGATTTGCAAAACGAGTTTCCCGGGATGGAAGGTTTTTCTAGAACGAATCTCTTTCGCATGCGTGCCTTTTATCTCGCCAATAGAGTAGCAATAGCCCCAGATGGACAATCGCAAGAATTGTCAATTTTTTTTCATCTTCCATGGACGTATAACATCATTTTGCTGGAAAAAGTTAAAGATACTGAGCAACGCCTTTGGTATGCGCAGCAGGCGATTGAACATGGTTGGTGCAGAAATACGCTAGATACATACATTGATGCTGACTTATATCATTGTGAAGATAAGGAGCATTTCGAACCCAAAAAGCGGCCAAGCAATAAGACAACACGAAGAAAGAAAAAATAATGAACTCCAAAAAAATTATCCTTACCGGCGACCGGCCGACAGGGCCGTTACATCTTGGGCACTATGTTGGCTCACTTGCCAACCGTGTGACATTACAAGACACCTATAAGCAGTACATTCTCATTGCTGATCTTCAAGCACTTACGGATAACTACGAGCATCCTGAAAAGGTGCGCTCAAATGTGCTCGAAGTGATGCTGGATTATTTGGCCGTGGGCATTGATCCCAAAAAATCGACTATCTTTATTCAATCAATGATTCCGCAGCTCTCTGAGTTGACCATGTATTATATGAATCTGGTCACCGTGGCGCGTGTAGGCCGCAACCCAACAGTTAAAACAGAAATCTTGCAAAAAGGATTTGGCGAATCGGTGCCGCTGGGCTTTTTTGTATACCCGGTCAGCCAAGCCGCTGATATTACCATTGTGAAGGGTAATATTGTGCCCGTTGGCGCCGATCAGCTACCAATGATTGAGCAAACGAATGAAATCGTGCGTGCATTTAACCGCACGTATAATTGTAATGTGTTGGTTGAGTGTGAAGCGGTGATCCCAAAAGTGGCGCGCCTGCCAGGCATCGATGGTAAAGCAAAAATGAGCAAATCATTGGGCAATGCGATCTACCTATCTGATCCTGCTGATGTGGTAGCAAAGAAGGTGATGAGCATGTATACCGACGCCAATCACCTTAAAGTTTCTGATCCGGGCCAAGTGGAAGGGAATACCGTTTTTGCTTATTTAGATGTCTTTGATCCAAATCATGCAGAAGTTGCGGCGCTCAAGGAGCATTACCAACGCGGTGGCCTTGGCGATGTAACGCTGAAAAAAAGACTCATTGAGGTATTGGAAAGTTTCTTAAAGCCGATCCGTGATCGCCGTAATGAATTTGCCAAAGATCCTCAGTATGCAATGAAATTGCTCTTGGAAGGCACGGCTCTTACCGAACACGTTGCTTCACAGACATTGAATGAGGTGAAAGAGGTGATGCATTTGGTGTATAAGGGATAATGAGAGCGTCATTCATCTACCGTCCATCCTTCGACAAGCTCAGGACGAACGGGGTTTGGTTTGCATGCATATTTCGAATAAACAAGTTGAGTAAAACTCATTAAATCTTACCTGCGGCCGCTAAAGAAGCATTCATCACATAAACGATGCGGCCACATAAAGCTGAGCTCTCGTTTGCAGCGCATGCAGCGCTTTGAAAAATTCTTTTGCTTTAATGAAACTTCGATAAAGGTATTGAGTTGATCAGACAGCTCTTCAGCTGCAATAAGGTCTGGGAACATTTTTGGATGTTTGCGGGCCAACCAACGGTAAATGGTCAGCTTTTTCACAAACATTTCAGCTTGGTGAAGCTCTTCATCCGTGGTCGTAAATTTTTGATCAAGCAGCGGCTTGATGCCTTTTTCTGCCAACTGCGTTACCTGTTTATTGGTAAAGTTGCGCAGATGATCCAAATAATAATCCATTAAGGCTGAGCTTGAGACGGGCGCAAAAATGAACGAAAATTTTTCATGCTGTGGCAGTTGAGAAAGCAGTTTGTCATCCTCGATGCGTAAAGCAAGCTCCATTGCCTCATTTAAATCAAAGCTCGTAAAATCTTCTGATTGCAGTTTGCTGAAGATGGAGATGGCTTCAAATAAATTAATCGGTCGCCCCACATGCTCACGAATCATGGCCAGCTGTTCAAACGTTGGCGCAATGTAAAATATCGCCTGTTCTGGAGGCGTGGGCGCAGCATGCAGAAACTCGTTGACGAATTTAAGATCCTGCTTCATAAAGGCGCCTACGGTTCCACCATCAAATTTTCCAAAACGGCCAGCGCGGCCAGCAATTTGCTTAACTTCTTGCGGCGTCAGATAGCGCTGTGAGGTGCCATCAAATTTTGATACGGTGGAAAAAATAACTGTTTTAATAGGTAGATTAAGGCCCATGCCAATACAATCAGTCGCCACCAAAAGATCTGCCTCACCTTCTCTAAATCTGCGCGCTTCTTCGCGACGAGCCGAAGGGCTCAAGTTGCCATAGAGCACACTTACTTTTCTGCCTCTTCGTTCAATATATTGCTTGATGGCCAAAACCTTTTTGCGCGAGAAGGCGATGATGGCAGTGCCAGGCTCTAACGCTTCAAGAAAGAGGGTGGCGTCTTTCAGGCAACTTAACGCACTCATCCGCTGCTTTTCAATGACTTCGAGCTCTTCGCCTAAATAATTTTCAACTAAATAGCGAATTAATGGTATGCATTCTGGTGATCCGGTCATAATAACATGGCGTGCCGGCGCGCCTACAATGGCCTGAGTCCATGCCCAGCCGCGTTTTGGATCACTTAATAATTGGGCCTCGTCTACTAATACCGCATCAACTTCTGTATCGGTGGCAAGCAGTTCAATGGTGGATGAGACAAAGGTCGCATTTTCGCGAATATCCTGTTCTTCTCCGGTCAACAATGAGCACACTTTGCCACGTTTTTCAATATCTTCCTGTACTTCAAGCGCCAGTAATCGCAATGGCGAGAGATAGGCTCCCGAGTTGTAGCCGGTCAATAGATTCAATGCTTGATAGGTTTTGCCGCTATTGGTGGGGCCAACTAATAAAGTATGGGTGCGCTTGATGCCGCGTGCCAAAGGAAAAAGATCTTTATAACTCTGCAAATCCAAGGCCTCTTGGATTTTCGACTGCACTTGCTTCTTAATATTAACTTGTGGCAATGAGGGGCCTGCTGCCGACGCAAAACCGCCGCGTCGGGGTGTTTCGCCTGCCAGCTCACGCAATGCACGCGCAGCTGCGGCAACCCTTTGCTTAAAGCTTTTATCGCTTAATGGTTGATCGGATCGCCGGTGTGGCCTTTTATGAAATGTGCGTTTTGGTGGTCGACTCATATAGTTATACCTTGTAATGATAGTGTAACAGCCTCTGGTAGGTAAATAAAAGGGTTCTGGCCAAGAGTAGGATGAAAACTTGCTCGCGTGCGCAATAGATTGGTATGGTTACATGGAATGAAAAAAGGAGCTATTATGAAGCATATATTATTATTAAGCGGGCTATTACTCGCATCTCTTCCTTTAAAGGCGCAGCAAAACCCAGCTGTGCCGTTAGCTTATAGTCTGATGAACCCATTTACTATTGGTATGGCAACTGGGGCCATATTTACCGCCGGTACTATGCTATGGCTTCGTGCTCGGGCCGAGCGCTTATTTCTATGGCATACAGTTGTTGGGCATGTGCATATTAATGAAGGACGTTGTACGGTGGCAAATATCTTGGAAGAAATCGAATACTTTGCCAATAGTAGTCAGTTTTATGGCATCCTACTGACCATTGATGTTGCAAAAGGTAGCTTTGGTACCGCTGCTGCCTTACATCGCGAAATAATGCTGCAGAAAAAAAAGAAACCAATTGTGGCCTTTATTGAAAATTGTTGCTGTGCAGCAGGTTATTATATTGCCAGTGCGTGTGATCTTATCGTGGCCAGCCCCTGTGCACAGATGGGTGGTATTGGTGTGCTCTACCCGCATGCCTACTTGGATGAGCCGCAATATTCTATGATCGAAGGTGCCGGCATTATGCAAGGAAATTGGCAGTCTGATGCTTTGCAGGCTGGTGACTATAAAATGGCTGATCTGCCAATGCGCCCCATGAATGATCATGAGCGGCTTATGCAGCAAAATTTTATTGATGATATCTATCAGACAATGTGCCAAGATATTGCACAAGCGCGAAAACTCGATATAACTACAACAGATATTTGGGCGAATGGGCAAATTTTTACCGCAAACTATGCATCGACGATAGGCTTAGTTGATCTGCTAGGATCGCTGGCACACGTAAAAGTGGCAATGCAGCAGATCTTTTTAGATCGTAAGATTAAAGTGCCCGGTCGTATTGTATTTCTTGAGCTTGCATCCAAGCGGTGGTTTCCTACCTGGCAACAACTGTTTGAAAAAACAGTGGGCAATCAAGCACAATCGCATATTCGCTCGCAGGGTAATCTCAATTAAAAGGAGAAAGGTGCATGGAGCACAGACCGCTTATTGGTAAGCCTATTCGCTTTATACGGCATAACGCATTCCCCATATTCATAGTATTGCTTTTTCTGAGCCTTTTCATTATCGCAATAGTTGGCTTGCTGCGCGAATCGCGCACCTTTGCCGACGAGGTGATAGCTCATGATATTCAGATGCTTTCAGATGTTTTCAAATCGATAGATGCTGACTGCTCAATTGCCAATTTTGAGCATCAAAAAAATTACGTCGATTTTTTAAACGTTGAGAAATTTGTCGGCGATGAAGTTGGCTCTATGCAACTCATGATGCCTGAGAAATGGCAGGGGCCATATGTGCGGGAAAATCCTAAGGTCTTTGGCAAACCGTTTCTTATAGTGCGCACCAAAAAAGGCTATTTCATTGTGCCGCCAATAGGTTTTAAATTAAGTAATGGCAAAAAGGTGGGTATCGATATAAAAATCGATGAATCGGCTGATATACAGGCAATGATCGATTCGCCAAAAGGATTTAGATACCAAGATAAACCGCTGGCGGCCAAAATTTCATTGTCCGGCCTGCAAGCACGAAAAAAAATTACGTTGCCACCCGAAGAGATGGTGTAAATACAGAGCGCGTTAGACGGCCAGAAGATCTCTGGCCGTCTTCGATGAACGCGGGCATTACACCGGCTGTAAGAATTTTGCATCAATTTTTTTAACGCCAACTTTAAACTGCGCCGTGATATGAATGAGCGTGGGCGATTTTTTTTCGATCATTTGAATGATGCCAATGCCAAATGTGGCATGCTTGACCGGTTGGTTTTTCTTCCAAGCCCCAGGGGAACTGGTTGTAGCATTTTCTTGCTCAGGGTCGTGCGCTCGTTTTGCGGCGCGGTTGACGACGGTGGGCGCTGCTACCTGAGTTGTTGTTTTAGCCGTGTAGGCAGGCACATACACGGTTGATTCCTGTTGAGTTGGTGCTACACCGCCAAGCCACTGGCTAAAATAGCGTGCAAATTGAGGTGCGTGCCAATTTGAGCAATCATCTGCGCGTATAAAATTTTGCGGGATTTCTTCTACAAAACGGGATGGCCGTTTCATATCCAGTTGGCCGTACATTGAGCGGAATCGTGCGTTGGTGAGCAAGAGCCGTTCTTCTGCGCGAGTGATGCCCACATACATGAGCCTACGCTCTTCTTCAATATCTCCATCGCCGCCAATCGAATGGCCGCTTGGCAGAATGCCTTCCTCTAAGGAGGTAATAATAACGGTATTGAATTCCAAGCCTTTAGCCGCATGTAAGGTCATGAGTTGCACGCGCTCATGTTTGTCATCTTTGGCATTGGTTTTTTCTTGCATCAATGTCACTTCATTGAGAAATGCTTCAATGGTGGTTAATCCTTGCGTTTGGAAATGACCAACAGCCGAAAGTAACTCTTTAATATTTTCCAGCTTCGTCTGAGCTTCTTCAGCGTCGTGATTGTTTTTAATATATTCCGCATAGTGTGTGGTCTTAATAATATGTTCTAAGGTAGCCAATGGTGCACTTTGGTGCGTGAGCCCATCAAACACAGCCAAGAAGGATGCAAGCCCCGCCTTTTTCGTTTTGGTCAGCTCTGAGCCGGCGAGCATCTGTTTGCAAATTTCATGAAAAGGAAGTGGCCTATCGTTGAATGGGTCTGCATCAAAGAGTTCTACGTTGTCTTCAATCGATGCTGTTGCTCGTGACCATTTATCATATACCTGCTCTTCAAATTTCTCGCCCAAACCACGTGCCGGCGTGTTGACCACTCGAAAGAATGAAACCCGATCAAACGGGTTGGTGAGCAATTTGAGATACGCAAGCAAATCTTTTACTTCGGCGCGTTCATAGAATTGGATGCCACCAATAATCTTATAGGCAATAGAATTTTTAATAAGCGCTTCTTCCAATAGACGCGATTGATAATGAGCGCGATACAGGATTGCAACTTGCGTTAACGGAATCTTATTTGCCTGCAATGTGCGCAATGCATGAGCAACAATCTCCGCTTCTTGAAAGCCAGACATTGCAGTGAGCAAGCGAATGCGATCGGTTCCTTTTTTGGTAGACCATAAGTTCTTGGGGTTGCGCTTGTAGTTGTTTTTGATCACATGATTTGCGCTGTCCAAGATTGGCTGCACGGAACGATAATTTTGATCAATCGTTACCGTGGTGGTCGGCGTGAAATCTTTTTTGAAGTTGAGCATATTCTCAACCGTGGCACCACGCCAGGAGTAAATCGATTGGTCTTCGTCGCCAACGGCGCAGAGTGAATCAATGGCAAATTTCTTTTTATGCAGCGCCATCTCTTTGAGCAGCTCGTGCTGCGTGATATTCGTATCCTGGTATTCATCAACCAAAATATGGCGCACACGCTCCTGAAACTGCGCCTTAAATTCTGGATGCTTTTTAAAGATGCGCAATGTTTCAAGCAGGAGATCATCAAAATCAAAACAGTGGCTCGCTTTTTTCTCGGCTTCGTATTGTTCGAAAACTTTGCGAACTAATGGATCGGCGTGTTTCTCAAGGGCATTGTTTTTCAAATTGGAGATATGGTAGGCAACCTGCTTTGCCGATACCTTTTTACCCATGTGCATGCGATTAACAATGCTGCCAATGAGTTTGAGCTGATCATCGGCATCCATGATGGTAAACGGCGAAAATGGCAAAAACTGAGCATTCATTTTAAGAAGTTGCAAACAGTAGGAGTGGAAGGTGCCGATGAATGGGAGCACCGGTGTGTTTGCTAAAAATTTAGTGATGCGCGCTCGCATCTCTTGAGCGGCTTTATTGGTAAACGTGAGTGCAACAATCGCCGTGGGCAACACGCCTTGTTGGCTGATCAGGTGCACGATGCGCGCCGTGATCACGCGTGTTTTGCCAGATCCGGCACCAGCAATAACCAAAAGCGGCCCAACAGCATGCTTCACTGCCTGCTGTTGTGCAGAATTCAGTTGTGAATCAAAAAATGTGGTAAATGATTGTTGCGTCATAATTACAATGTTGCAGAATTTTTAGACGCGCATATTTTAATGATGCCCACAAAAAAATATACCGTTTAAAAGGAGAGCATATGGGAAAACGTATTTTTTTATTTTTGGCTCTATTAATTGTGCTGCTTGCAAAAAAAGCCCAATCATCGGTTGATACCTCGATATATCCTCCCGAACAGTTGGTGTGGTTGCGTATCCATGATTACCAAGCCACCTTGCCTACAGCAATTCTTGAATTGCATGCGTCTTTGGTAAGCGAAGAGCTTAATGCATCTCGTGGGCTCAGTGAGGATATACAGGCAAAGACATTTAAAGCAGTATGTAGTGCTTTGTATCGAGCGCTTTCTGAAATTGATTCATTGGCCAAGCAGGGACAGTTTGGCGATTGGTCATTTATTTTGCCCACGCATGAGCTTCGTGATTGGTATGCATTGGTGGTGTTGCATGATCAAATGCGAGAGATAAAAAATAATCCGCACGAACTGGTTGGCTCTCTATTGTTGCGCAAGTTATTTGAAGAATACGTGTGCAAACTTTCTGATGACTCGCCACCATACATTATTATTATCGATCGCAAGCGTATGATGGAGATTCTTAAAGCATGGTGCACGGCTTAAGATCTTTTGCGGTACAGTCGCTCATCCTCATCAGCATTTTCCGTTTGCGTCAATGATATGGCAGCAGTAGCGCCCATAATGGCACCGCCAACAGCGCCCAGTGGCCCAGACGTTGCACC
>DAIDHG010000003.1:0-16950 GCA_027452085.1 bacterium | reverse complement strand
CTTGCTAATGAAAGCGTTGCAAGGATACCATTTTTTGGTACTGCTCGTTTTTCCATCCAAATCTGTGCCAAACCTTCAAGATGACTTATTTCATTGGCATAGCGCGTATTGATGAATGCAGCTTGATATGGATGCATTGATTGATTTATACAACAAAACAAGGGCGCATCAGCCGCTGCTTTTTTAAGCGGGGCCAAGCGATCGGAAAGTGATTTTTTCCATTGTTTGAGCTCTTCAAGCACACACCAATCTATTTTTGCAAACTTTGTCCAATCAGCACGTAACACAGGTTCAAATAAAGGTCCAGCCCCATGATTTGTATATTTAATCCATTGAGCACCGCTGTGAACAATGGGCATGCGTGAAATTTCTTCAATATCTTCTTTGTTCCATGTGTTTTTATGGTCTTCCTGTGGCCGACTATATTTGGAGGCGTAGTGCCAATCATGCGCATCAGGTTTTTTTAATAAGACTATTTGGAAGTTGCCCGCATCATACTGCTCTTTGCTTTGAGCAGCGATGAGCACGTATTCAAAGAAGGGCGGTTGGCGTGAGTCGCCCATCGTACCGCTAAATGGTAAAAGATATTCATGATCGAGTGCCAAAAAATGCAGATCGTGCGCAGTATGATTATCGCATGCATACCCAGCCCGGCGATTTTGATGGTGCGCATGGCGTAATGTTTTCGGTTTTAGCCCATTGAGCAGTATGCAGCGCGGGCCTGCCATGAGGTTGAATGATTCTATCGGCTTTACTATTTGAGCAGCCGCTTCCTTTTCTTCTGCTGCTGAAAGTTTTTCAAAGTAGCAGGGCACCATACCCTCTAATGAACGCAGCGCATTTTCATGTGGTATATCAACGTGGTGCACACTATTAAATAATGGGCAATTGGTGCGTATTAAGTCGCGCATATTGGCATGTATTCGATCTATAGATTGCGCCTTGCAGGCATTCATCACGGCATTGACGGTGATAAATTTAATCCACCAATCTCGCTCAGATTGCGCGACAGGTCCTGCTGAAGACATGGGCGTTGCGGTGCATTCGCGATCATTCGGTCTCAGCGCCAGCCAAGAAAGATCTTTTGCGGTGTATGCCGTCTCAGTAAAATTCCCATTGCTCATACCAAGCGCAACAATGCCATAGTTGCCCAACCGAAATGCTTCTTCATTTTCCGCAGTGATTATGAGCTGTGACTGCTGCTCATTGAGTTTTCTGATCAAAAAAGCGGTACGAGAATTAACAGCAAATACCGTCAAATTTTCAATAGTCTGCTCATTGCATGATAATTGGCTGAGCTTGCGCGGAATCGCTTTGGGTTGCATGCCGCTGAGCACTATCGCATAATCGCTTTCGGTATGCATGGATAATAATGGGCAGCTGACTACAAATAAAAAAGTGCATAGTGCAATTTTGATCATTTACATCTCTTCGCTTTAAATTCTCACGGCTAGAAGGTATGATCCAGATATATTTAGTCAAGGAATGCTATGAAGATTTTTTTTACAATGATGCTCATGGGCTGTTGCATTGTGGCATATGGTGCTCAAAGCCAGCCAACATTGCCATTTATGCTCACGACACCTGATCAATACAATGCTTGGGTTAATATCAGTCATTATAAAGACGAAGCTGATCAGCGGGTTGCCCAAGCGATCAAAGATGTATCACAAAAGGCCGAAGAGCTTGAGGCAATAAAGCGCGAGTTGGAAGCCTCTGAACAACGGTTTGCCCAAGAGAGCCAAGCAGCGAGCCAAGCGCATCAAGCAATGATCACTGAGCTCACAAAAAAATATGAAGCTGAAAAACGGCATATGGTGCGTGCAATGGGTGAGCAATCTCGATCGGCATCAATGCGGCGGTTGTCTGCTGTTGGCATCGGCATATGCGCAAGCCTTGGTATTGCATCGTATCAGATCTCGTATGCACGAAAAAAAATTGCCGCAATAACAAACGCTTTGCATCAAGATGCCATGATCAACTGGCGGCATGAAATGCCACTGACCGCAATCAAAAAAATATCTGAAGCAGAGTTGTCAAAGCAGCTTATTGCCGCCTACTTCTCTTCGCCTGAGGTGATTCGAAAAACATCAGTAGCCACGCCGATCGATCGGGTTATAAAAGCGATACATGATAGAATTGATCAAGTGCAACTGTTTTTATCATGGGGCCAGAGCAACGCGCTTATACGTTGGCTGGTTGGCATTGATATACGCATGCTACCGGTCGCCCAAGAAAGACTCGCGCGCCTTATTATTATTCGCGATGCTTTGATGAACTATAAATCTTGAATGGTGGCATGCTCCGCCACACGAGATGGCTGCCATTGCGCTAAGAATTTTACCAATGGTTGTATGCCATCTTTTGAACGCGCCGATATGACTACGTGCGGCAAATATTTATGAATATCTTTGACCACATCAATATTGTCGATTTGATCAACCTTGTTAAATACAAAGAGCATCTCTTTTTCAACTTCCAAATCAGCCAAAATGCGCAAAACCGCTTCGATATGTGATTCCCAATTTGGATCGGAAATATCAACCACATGCAACAGTAAATCGGCATATTGCAGCTCGCTTAGAGTCGATTTAAATGCATCAATGAGTTGTGGCGGCAAAAATTGAATAAAGCCGACAGTATCAATCAAGACCCCTTTTTTATGATGATCGATATACATCTCACGCGTGGTGGTATCAAGCGTGGCAAACAGTTTGTCTTCAGCCAGCACATCCGATTTGGTTAATGCATTCATAATCGTGGATTTGCCGGCGTTGGTGTAGCCAACCAAGCAGATCATGGGTATGCCCGTCGCGAGTCGGCGCTTGCGTTGCGTTTTACGAATTTCTTGCTGGTGCTCGAGCTCGCGGCGGAGCTTGAGGATCTGATTTTCAATGTGCCGTGTTTCGCGCTCTTTGGCTGTTTCGCCAAGTCCGCGGCCGCCAATAAACCCAGCCTGTTGCGACATGTACACTCCTTTGCCAGCCAAGCGCGATTTTTTGTATTGCAGCATGGCAATGGCAACCTGTGTCTTGCCTTCTAAGGTGGTGGCCTGTTTTTCAAAAATATCCAAAATGAGTGCTGTGCGATCAAACACCTTTGCCGTTAATAGATCGGTAAGATTACGCTCCTGCACCGAGGTTAATGGCTCAGAAACGATCACATGATCAATCCCTTTTTCTTTGCAGATTTTGATCAGCTCTTCAACCTTACCTTTGGTAAAGAAGGTGGCATTATCAATTTCGCGTAGCCGAATAAATTGCGCATCGTCATAGGCAACCTCGTTTGCCTTGACCAGGTTTAAAAACTCGGCGAAATAGGAATCGATATTCTTTGTATGATTATAGGGGGCATGCACACCGATGATCATCACCTTCGGCAGATGCGGTTCGTAAAATTTCTTATGAGCCATTAAATTCCTTAAACTTATGGAGCATAAGTATAGCATTAATGACTAATTACTCACCCGCTGTGCCGAGTTGTTCCCAACAATCAGTATCAATATACCCATACAGAATAGGCGATTGGCAACCCGCTCGTTCGATCCAGATATAGAATGGCTTATCGATGACAATCGGTTCTGGCTCAAACCCACAAGAAGTGCATTCGATAGCTATCATGACTGCGCTTTCAACATGCGCGCCCGATTCATCAAGCTTTAATTTCGTTTGCTGCTTGGCCTGGGTGATGGTGAATTTGTCACCACCAACATATTGGTGCATGCCCAGCAGCCAGCCAATATCAACCTTTTGATCCAGGTTGACGACTGGGAAAATAAGCTCGGCATCTGCCTCCAATTTTGGCTGAGGAGCCATTGTTTGTTTCAATTCCTTTATTTTTTCAGCCAAAGCAAAGCCCTCGAGCTGCTCATTGGCGATGGTCATATACACCGTATCAGGTCCATTTGATTCCACGCGGACGATAGGAAAACGATGTAGAGAATTATGCGGATAATAAACCGTCACCCCTTTTTCTAGCCTGACAGCCTTAAAAATCTGCTCATGGGTAGCATCTATCTTTGAGCGGACGCTGTTTTCTGTACCTTTTTCCAACCAGGTGAGCACCACATCCAAAATAGAAAGTATGCCAAACTCATTGGGGGCGAATGGCTCAAAGGTGATGCTGAACCCTTTTTGGGAAGCAATATCATTTAGCTCATCAGCATTATATGAAACCCATGCCTGCAGCTCCGTATCATTAAAATGAGATAGGCTCCGTCGGTGAGGATTATATTGCTTCAAAAAATGCTGCTGATTCTCATTAACAGCCGTCCAATGCTTATTGCCGCCAAAAAATTGCTCGCCGGCAGTTAACGCCTGGATAATTGGCAATGGCACAAATGTTGCGGATTCAGCATGGCAGGCCGAAATAAAGATTAAAAGTGTGCCGGTAAATATAGTTCTTGAGTACATGCTTTTTATCTTACGATGTTAATGAATAAAAAAGCCCCGGAACTTAAACCGAGGCTTTTTACTTAAGCTATTTTTAGTTGGCTTTTGGCCGGTGATAAGGTGAATTTTTGATTGTTTTGTGCATCAACTACCGTAAAGCTGAAATCATCTTGGTAGTCGCGGCGCGGCACAAAGATCAGCCCATTAATAGATGAATATGGCTGAATTACATGAGTTGTCAGGCTCTTGTCTGCAAAATCGTCATCCAATGCCTCATTGGCTTCAGCCGAACCGATGCCATCAACAATTGCTGGAATGATAAATGGCCAGCAGAAGAAGCCAACTACACCATACCCAACGGCGCGAGCTACGGTATCAGTGTGCACGAGGCGTGCAATTGATTCTGGAGTAGCAATCGGGAACGGGAATGATGCCGGAGAAATTTTGAGGCAACGATCGGTGTTGTTGGTGATTTCGATCTGTACTGGTTGGTAACCTTCTTTAATCACATCACGATCAAGGTAACGTTTGCAATCTGCGTGATCAAACGCTTTGTGATTGAAGCAAATGCATTGATGCTCATGCTTCTGGCCCATGTTTGTTCGTAGTTTATTCAATGGGCGGGCTTTATATTTGGCGCAGCCGGCCAAACCTAAGAGAGATAGAATGCTCACCAGGAAGAGTACGCGTTGTTGTGTCATGATGTTGATTCCAAGCTGTTGTAAGTAATAAATGAATGGAATGCAAGGTAGCAAATTATGTAGGTTTGGCAACCGGGAAATGGGAATTGTGTTGTCCTGGCAATAAAAAAGCACCGGTGTGTACCGAGGCTTTTCATATAGATCTATATCAGTTTAATTACTTAGTGCGGTCGAGCGGATTTACTACGTTGTAGGTGGTAAGCATCTCTTTCATGCAAGCAGCGGTATCGCACCGCTTAACCGCCGCGTCGATGAGCTCCAGGGCGCGTTTCATGCCCGTAGCTTGTATAATCTCAATGAACTTTGAACGCGCTGTAGACAGTTCGGTCACCCATGCTTGGTTTTCGCTTTCTTCATTGGCTGCTGCATACATATATGGCAGTGCAACATGAATAAAGCGTTCTATATCCTTAATAGCCTGCTGACTTTCTTGCGATAGTCCTCGTGGTTGTTCAGTAGAAGAAATTCTAACAAAAGGTTCCATAGTGCCCGTTTGTTCATTGCGCACTAAATAGTTGTTTTCATAGGTATTAACAAGCTTAATAAGAGCATCGTGGGCGTATTCACAGATTGCCTGCCCCAGATTGTTATTTGATTTAACCGATCCTGCCCTAGAGATGATTTTTTCATATATGCGTGCAATGTTGTCGCTTGCCGAGGGAGCCAAGCGTCGCATTGGCATGGTATCTACTGCCTTGGCTATGGCATCTACAACCTTGTTTACCTCAGCTTGAAATTCAGGCATGCGTAAGACACGAATAAAACCATCCATTATCTTTGCTGCCAGTTTCATATTTCTTGCAGAGTCGTGATTTTCCTGGCGGGGGATTTCAATCTGGTCACGCGTTTTGTAATTATCGAGTTGCAAAAGAACATTAGCTGCTTCAAGTAATGCTATTTTGGTGGATAGTAGTTCTTCTTTTGATAGTTCTGCCAAATTTGCGTGTGATAGAGTGAGCGCCATGGCTTTTTGGGCTAAAGCATCAATGCTATCGATCACCGCGTTGACAGTTTCTTGCATGCGGAAAAAATCTTGAGCTTTTCTGATTCGTTCAATGCGCCCCCAACCCTCTCGATTTTTTGGGGATGGCTTGGCGTGCATAAGAGGGCACAAAAAAGCTGAGGTGAGAATTGAATAAAGAACTAAACGATGCATGTGATCTCCTAAAAGTAGGATGCGTTGATCCATAGTAGATTAACTATTAAGTTTTTTATCGCAGATTTTAATAAGCTCGTCGCACAACTGGATCAAGGGGTTCTCCCCTCTTTTTTGTAAGAAGTTGTTGATTGCTGCATTGTCTTGATCCGAAACAGCTTCTTGAATTATACCTTTGGTTAGTTTTACTACTTTTTTCGATGCGGGTGTAATCCATGGTTCGATGGCATCATCATAGAATTTCTTCACCAAGGCATAGGTTGCCATTGGCTTGAAGGAACACGCGACGTTACGTCTTTTGGTAAATTGTGCTTTTTGCTCAGGGGATAATCCTGACAAGAGCTGGTTATAGAATGCAGCTGCCTTATTGTGAGCCAAGCCGCAGCCTATTTTGACCAGTTTTGCAATGTGCGGTTCTATGTTTTTTAATTGTGCAATGGTGCGCTGCGCTACCTGAGCATCGGCACCTACCTCTTTCGCCAAGGTGTGTGCGTTTGCTTCTGCAGAGGTAAGCAGCTCTTGGCGTAGATGCTTCATATGCTCAATGAGCTTTGCCTGAAAGATCGGATCACTCAACGACTCCATGCACGCATGCAGAAGTTTAACGATGGTATTTTCATCTTCAAAAATGCCTACGTGCGTCAGGATCGCCGATAAAATGTCGTCTTTCTGGCTCAGAATACACATCAGATTCTCGAGCGCCTGTTCTCGGTCAGTTAAAGAATCGAGAGTTTTGTCAGACAGTTCTAAACCACGACGAACAGTTTGGAGGCATTCTTTAGCAGCTAATGCTTCGCGTTGCGAGCATTGTATTTTTTCAGCCGGGTGCAGTATTAAGTGGTTAAGCGTGCCGGTGACCGCGCCCTTCAAAGTAACTGCTTGCTCAATTTTAGCATCTACTGATGATGTAGCTGCTTGAGCAACGATGGCCGAGTTTTGTGTGGCAACAAAAGCTGCCAATGAAAGGAATATGATATTTTTCATGATTGCTCCTTGGGTTTAATGCCATTGCAACCTAACACACCCCAGGAGGCTATCAAAAGGGGCTGCTTAACCCCCCATTTCTTGCCTCATAGTCAAAAAACCAGCTCCTTCGCAGGCATACTCGGCCTGTAACATTTTTAATAGACAATGAGAGATCTGGATTTTTAAAATTTCCTATGGCTAAAAATCAAAGATAAAAATTGTCTGTTTTGGCTAAAAATCAAACTTAAGCTCCAAAATGGTCGTAAATCAAAGATAAAAAGATCGTTTTTTGGCTAAAAATCAAAGATGACCCTTTTTTCATGCCGGCTCCTCGATATTGTATTTATCTGCTACCATTGTCGTCCACGTATTAATATTTTTTGGATTACACCATGTTTCAAACCTTATCAAACTCCTTATCTAATTTTTTCGGTCGATTTTCAGGGAGCTCAACGCTGACCGAAGAAAGCATCAAAAGCGCCTGCGCCGAGATGTTTGATATTCTCCTTCAGGCTGACGTTCCTTATGAGGTAGCCGAAAGCTTTCTCGATGCCGTAAAAAGCAAGGCCGTCACCGAAAAAGCGCATGGCCGTCTCAAGGCCGGTGATCAGTTTGTTAAGATTGTCTATGAGCAGTTGGTCGAGCTATTGGGTGGTAAGCAGCAGCCGTTTACCTTCAAAAAAAACTCAGTGGTGCTCCTGCTTGGCCTACAAGGTGCCGGTAAAACAACCATGGCTGGAAAGTTGGCGCATCATGCCCGTGGCATGAAGGTGCTCCTTGCATCGGTCGACTTTAATCGTCCGGCCGCTATTGATCAGCTTGAGCAATTGGCTCACAAGGTTGGCTGTGATTTCTATCGAGCATCGGCCACACAACCTGTTGAAGCAGCGCATGAGATTAAAAAGGTATATGAGACCAAAAAGTATGATCTGCTTATATTAGATACAGCAGGGCGCCTGCATGTTGATGAGCCGCTTTTGGAAGAACTTAAAGGTATCGTCAGTGCAGTGCCTGAATCCTATAAATTCCTCGTGCTTGATGCGATGACTGGCCAGGAATCATTGGCCATTGGTAAGGCGTTTGAGCCGATTGGGTATACCGGCGTCATGCTCACCAAAATGGATGGCTCTGCCAAGGCCGGCGGGGCGATCGCCATCCGCCATGTGTTTAAAAAGCCGATCCTCTTTATGGGTATGGGCGAGAAGATTGATGATCTTGAAATCTTTCACCCCGATCGTGTTGCGCGGCGTATTATAGGTATGGGTGATATACTCTCATTGATCGAAAAGGCAGATGCGGCGATCAAGGAAGATGAAAAAGCGAAAGCAGCGGCAACCTTCGCCGCTGGCCATATTACGCTTGAAGATTTTGCTCGCCAGATTTCCATGCTCAATTCAATGGGATCAATCAGTTCATTGGCAAAATATATGCCAGGTGGCCAAAAAATTAGTGATGAGCAGCTGGCTCATGTAGAAAAGGAGCTGCGAGGGTATAAAGCGATCATCTCTTCGATGACCCGCAAGGAGCGCAAGCAGCCCGAGATCCTTAATGGGCAGCGCAAGCTGCGCATCGCCAAAGGCTCCGGCACGACGCCGGCCGAGGTGAATGCCTTGCTCACCCGCTTTGAAGAGAGCAAAAAGATGATCAAGTTGCTCAAAATGTATAGTAAGTTTAAATAGAACAACCTTGAGCAGACTTAGATCGACCGCCAACCTGGCCGCCCCCCGCCCAGTTTGAAGAAAGCGAGAAAATGGTTAAACTGCTCAAACTTTATATTAATATAGGTAGCAGCTCCCAAATACCAATAGGATCTACATGGCAGTAAAAATTAGACTTGCACGTATCGGCAAAAAGAATGCCCCAATGTATCGCTTTGTGGCTATCGACTCACGCAAAAAGCGTAATGGCGAATACATTGATAACCTGGGCACCTATGATCCAGAGCGTAAGCAATTCGTTCAGTACCATCTTGACCGCGTAGAAGGCTGGCTCAAGAAGGGCGCCGTTTTGACTGATACAGCAGCTCGTCTGCACAAAGAATTTGTTGGTAAATCAGCAAACGCTTAAACTTCTTTTTTGAACTACGAAGACTGCATCTAACGACCTGAGTGATCTGGGTTGGCCAAACGCCATCGCGCACTCAGTAGATCGAAGGATGCAGTTTTGTTTGTTATCGCACCATGAATATCTCAATTCTGACTGTTTTCCCCGATCTCTTTCAGCCATTTCTTAATACCAGCCTGATCAAGAGGGCGCGGGAGAAGGGCACGGTTAATATCCAAACCGTTTCGTTCTTTTCATACGCCAAACCCACCGAACGCATAGATGCGCCAACCTTTGGTCATGGCGCTGGCATGCTGATCAAGCCGACTATTGTTGAGCAGGCGGTAAACGATCTTGAGGGCAAATATGGCCGGGCATTTAAGGTGTTCTTTTCGCCACAGGGCAAAAAATTAACGCAGCCTTTCCTGCAGGGTATTTATGAGCAGATCGTGCAACAGGCCGCTTATACCAATCAAGGAGAGCGAAACATTCAAGACGAGCAGCGTGAAATAAATTCGTCTAAGCCGCACCTTATGCTTATTTGCGGCCGCTATGAAGGCATGGATGCCCGCGTAGAAGAGGAGTATGCCAATCTGATTATTTCAATTGGTGACTACGTGATCATGGGGGGCGATCTGCCAGCCATGGTTTTTTTAGAAGGGCTCCTGCGATTTGTGCCGGGTGTAGTGGGGCGCCAAGAGTCGGTCATTCAAGATTCATTTACCGGTCCATTTTTGGATCACCCAGAATATACCGAGCCGGTGGTATGGCATGGCAAAGAAGTGCCGGCGATTGTGCGCTCTGGCAATCATAGCGCAATTCAAAAGTGGCAATTAGAAACAGCGGCCAAAAAGACCGTGCGTGAGCATTTTGATTGGTTTCGCGCAAGCCCCATGAGCAAACAAGAGATGGATTTAGGTGCTTCATTCATCCCGCGTCATTATGCGGCTCTTATGCATACCGATGTATTGGTCAAGCAGGAATTGATGCTTGAGCCTGGCCAACAGGCGCAGGCGGTTATTGTTGAAGGTACAACCTCCATCACCTCACTCGATATCCATGATATTGCTCGTTCGGCCCGAACCTATGGGCTCGCTGGCTATTTTTTAGTGACCAATCTTATCGATCAAGAGCGCATCGCCAAGCGCCTGCTTGATTTTTGGCAGGCTGAAGTGGGCATCGATTACAACCCTGAGCGCCACGAGGCGTTAAAGTTTGTGCAACTTACTAAAAGCTTTGATGACTGTGTGGCCGCCATAGAGGAAAAAGAGGGGTCTCGGCCTATAGTGATTGCCACCTCGGCCCGACCAGTTTCTGGCGTGGCCAGCATCACCTTTGAAGATCAAGCAAAGGTGTGGTCATCCGGACGGCCGGTATTGCTAGTGTTTGGCACCGGCAGAGGGCTCTGCCCAGCCTTATTGCAGCGATGTGACTATATTTTACCCCCAATCAAAGGCTTTACCGATTACAATCACTTATCGGTAAGATCAGCAGCCGCCGTTATTTTTGATCGTTGGTTGAGCTGGCAACCTACATAGGAGCGACAAATCCTGGCGGCCCTTGAGCGGGACTTTACAAGAGGAATGGGCATACTATGGGCCCTGGTTGGCAGTTGGACAGAATTACTTTATATTAGTGGTCTATTTCGAAATTTAATAATTGGCCTTTTCAAGGATCTTGCAATGGAAGCAAAACATTACACACGCGAAACGATCAAAAAGATTGGCGTAGTAGAACGTAAATTCCCTACCTTCGGCGTGGGCGATACGATTGTGGTATCTACCCGAATCAAAGAAGGTGATAAAGAGCGTGTGCAAGATTTTGAAGGCGATGTTATCGCTATTAAAAATAATGGCGCATCAAGCACATTCACCGTTCGAAAAATCGGTGCAAATTCAGTAGCTGTTGAACGTATCTTCCCATTCTATACCCCCACCATTGAAGCAATTACCTTCAAGCGTCATGGTTCGGTGCGCCGTGCCAAACTTTATTACTTACGTGACCGTATTGGCAAAGCGGCTCGTGTTGCTGAATTGATATTGACCAAAGAGCAAAAGGAAGCTGCAGCGCCAGTGCCACCTAAAAATGCTGGTAAGCAAGCAACCGCCGCTTAATTAAGAATCTTAATTTTAACAACAAGAAACCCGCAGTGTTCATTCGCTGCGGGTTTCTTGGTTCTGAAAAAGAGTATCGTTAGGTCGCCAGTTTAGTATGCATAGCTCATGCAGCTATCATATTCATTATCGATCTGTCTCATCATTGCATCGAATTCAGCTTGGCTTTGCGCCGTTCGCTTGGCATCAATGCGTGCATTGTGTCTACGGAATTGGCATTCTTTTGCGCGCTCTGCCCCGCGGCTTGATGCTCCCTGATCAATATAATAATAGTTTTTGGGGCGACGGGTTGCCGCAACCGCGGCCCCAGTAACAGCACCAGTTGCCAGGCCAATCCCAAGACCAGCCCCAAATCCACCGCCATTGCCTCTATCGGCCAAAGCGGGAGCCGTTACTGAAATAATGGTCAGTGAAATAAATAGTTTACGTATCATCTCTGATCCTTATTTACCACATCTCTGGGGATGATGGCGTGCGCTGATGGCAACGCTTGAGCTCTTCATCGCACTCTTGGATGCTTTCCGTGCGTGATGGTTCGGACAATTCCAAGGCATCTAATAGACATTTTTCAAATTCCTCTTTGCATTCTGGCGCTATGCGAGGAGACTTTAATTCTGGTGAAAGACGCCTTTTGCTGAATCCATCAGCAGGATTGGCCTTCTCTGAGCCAGCACACAGTGAAACTGCATTCAGTAATATTAATGATGTAATTAACCTGGGAATCATGTTATTCCTTACTGTTGAGCCGGTGATGGTGAACGGCGAACACACTGGTCATGCTGGCTATAGCAATGATCCTCTTGTTCTGCGCGCCCGTCAGATTCCATGCTCTTTGCCAAATCTAAACACTCAATGAGCTCTTGATCACACGCTTGTCTTCGCTTTTGTTCGGCAGCGGTGATTCGTTTTTTTGATACATGCCCAGATTTTGGGCTAGCATACACTGAACCAGCAACTAATAATGTGAATAGGACTAAAGTACGACGGATCATAGGGTTCCTTTTTTGTTGTTTTTTCTTGTTGTACTACTACTCATGCTGATGGTAGCAGAGTTGGACTCAAAAATTCAACGGTGATTTGGCGGGTTGCGGTGTAGGGGCAGGCAGATGAGCTTGCTGTGGCTGGTTGGCTTGTGTGTTAACCGAGTGGATTATGCCGCAAATAAAATAGCCCGGCTGATATAGGTTAGCCGGGCTTATGTTAGTTTTGAGATTGATTTTAGATTAAATCAGTGTCTCTTTCTGATAGCGAAGCTCTAGCTCAGCCTCAGTCGCTGATTGGCGAGCTCGGGCAAGGGCCCGTTCCGCTTCTGCTGCTTCCTTGCGAGCTTTTGCAAGTCTCGCTTCGGCTTCCGCTCGGCGGGTTCTTGCTTCTTCCAGTGCCCTTTGGGCTTGCATTTCGAGTGCTTTATTTTGATTTTGGACTTTATTAGCCGCACGTGGTTGCTCTTTTACCACAACTGAATGAACTTCTTTAACCACAACTGGCTGTTGTTTCACAACCACCGGTTGCTGTACGATCTGTTCGTGAACCACCACGCATTGTGGCTCGGGAATCTCAATGGTATGCACTTCAATCACTCGACGACGGCGGCGAGCTTCGCGCTCAAGACGACGTTGCTCGGCTTCTTGCTTGCGGCGCATCTCTTCACGCATTTGGCGCTCGCGTTTGCGGGCACGGGTTTCTTCGCGAAGAGCTTCAACTTCAGCCGCTGTTATAGGATCGCAGTAATAGCAATCGCAGCTGTGTGAATGTGAAATAGCATTGCCGATGATAGTGCCAACAGTGGTGCCAACCAGTGCACCGCCAAATGCCGCACCAAAACCATGGCGAGCAGATACCGGTATACCAGCCAATAGTAGGCCAACTAAGGTTAGATATTTAAGTTGTTGAATCATGATGTTTACTCCCTGGCTTCCTTTTAGACTGTTGCCCTGAGCTATTCATACCTCCGGGCTGCCATTCAAGGATATGCCGTGTTATTAAATAATTAGGGAGCCTTATAATACCAAATAATTGAAATGTAAACAAAAGCATAGGAACTGCTTATTTGCAGAGCTTTTCAGCCAATTTGTTAATTTTCCCTGCTCCTTGGAGTAAAACAAGGTCACCCGGGTTTACCAGTGACAGGAGCTGCTCTGAAATATGGGTAAAGGAACTATCTAATGGCGCATAGGTTATCGCCAAATTCGGCTGTTTAGCACGAATTGCTGCCACCAGCTTTTCAGCAGAAACCCCCTCAATAGGTTGCTCATGAGCAGCATGAATATCGGTGATGATAAGATGGTTGAGGTCGCTTGTGGCAAATAGATCAACAAAATGATCCCAGAGTTTGTGGGTGCGGGTATAGCGATGCGGTTGGAAAACAACCGTCAGCTTATTTTGTGTGCGTCGTTTTGCTACCAACAAGGTGTTGTAAATTTCGTTTGGATGGTGGCCGTAATCATCAAAGAGTTCTGCGCCATTGAAGGTCCCCTTATAGCTAAATCGGCGATCAACGCCCTTAAAGGTGCTGAGCGATTGTGCAATGGTCTCAAATGGCACACCAAGTTCTAATGCTACGGTCGTTGCTGCTAATGAGTTGAGAATGTTGTGACGACCAGGCATTGAAAGAGTTACTGTGCCCAATTCTTTAAACTCTGCCTGCGGCTCGGGTCTACTCATGATGGTAAAGGTTGAGTGATCAGTAGCCAGTGAGATATTGGTCGCATAAATATCTGCCAGCTCTTTTTTATCTTCAAGACTGTATTTAATGGTTTTAATATGCGGCATTGGCAAGAGTGAACGCACATGCTCATCATCAACGCACAAAATTGCTTTGCCGTAAAATGGTAGATTGTTAAGGAATTTTTTAAAGGTTTCCTTAATATCCTGCATGTCGCTATACGTTTCCAAATGCTCAAGGTCGATATTGGTAACGACACCCAGCGTTGTATAGAGATACAAAAATGAGCGATCGCTTTCATCGGTTTCAGCAACTAAGAAATCGCCTTTACCCAATCGAGCATGAGCCGAAATGTTTTTCAAATGACCGCCAATAATAACCGTTGGATCTAAGCGTCCTTCAATCAAAATATGAGAAACCATTGAGGTGGTGGTTGTTTTGCCATGAGATCCAGCAATGCCGATGCTATATTTCATGCGCATAAGTTCGGCAAGCATCAATGCTCGGGGAATCGTTGGAATACCGCGTTGCTGTGCTGCAACAATTTCTGGGCTTGAGCCTTGCACGGCGGAAGAATAGACCAAAACATCAATGGAAGGATCATTGCAGGCAGCGGTATTATGACCATGAGAAATGGGGCAGCCGAGCTCGATAAGCTCTTCGACCGATTTTTGCTCAAGATCCACATCGCATCCAGAGACAAAATACCCCTGATATTTAAGAATTTTTGCGATACCGCTCATGCCGATACCGCCGATGCCAACAAAGTGTAAGTGTGATGTTTTGCGATACATGATGTATTGGTTTAATAAATAATCTAAATGTTATTACGATTGAAGCTGTGTGTCTTGAATAATTTCATCGCCCGTGATCTGTTCACGTGGCTGTGGTTCAGTTGCCGCAGCTGCAGGAACCGAAAGCTGCGTTTCGGCGTGAAATTCATCCGATGCAGTTAATGTTTCTGCCGGCTGAAATTGAACCTTGAGTAAGATCTTTTTTAATCGTATCAGCTGATCTTTGAGTTGGTCAAACTGCTCACGCAATTTACAATTTTCTGGCGTGCAGCCAACATGCTCTTCGGGCGCAGATTCTACAAAATGTTCTGGCTCCATAGTGGTTATGTGAGAAGGTACCACGGTAGTGATGGTTGCTTTATCGCGCATTACCTTTTTGGCGCCGGCAATAGTGAGCCCGTCTTCGTAGAGTAATTTTTTTATGAGCTTGAATGTGGTCAGATCTCGTTCTTCGTAAAAGCGTTGTCCGCCTTCAGAGCGCGTAGATCGCAAGCCAAACTCTTTTTCCCAAAACCGCACCACAAACCGTTCTACGCCCAGAGCTTGAGCCAATTCTCCAATTCGAAATTGCCGTGGTTGCATGCGCATGGGATTCCTCTCTTTCGATACTTAATAGTTGCGACGTGAGGATGATATAGTATCGTACGCAGTCGTCAACGTTTTTTCACCGTCTGAAAAAGTTGCGTTGGCGATATTGTGGCAAGGAGCCGTGAGATTTCTTTATATAACGGGTTATTTGGACCAAAGGCATACAAAGTTTCAATGAGCTTTTTACCGGCACCAACCTCTTGCATTATGCTTAAAACGCTTTGGCCTTCAGAATTTTTTTGGTAGAGCATTTTTTGCGTGCATCGCTGATGACATTTTCGTATGCTCTGCAGCATGTCAACATAGGAAGCATTCATTGCATTAAGCTCTTTTGTATAGCGAGCAATTATCTCATCTTTGGTTTCTTCAGGTAGAAGCTCAATGGCAATTCGGTTAATTTTTTTGGCAATAATACCGGTATTTTTTTGTGCAGTGAGCAACAAATATTGAATGAGGCTATTGCCATCACGATCAACAATAGTCGCCATATCAATCTCGTCCGCAGGTTTTGATGGATTGAGCAGTGTAGCTACAGCTTCGGCCACGCTCTTTTCATTCGTTTCCTTAATCCCGGCAAAAAGTTCAGCAATGGCTTTTTCTTGTTGCTCGGTACGGAATTTCAAATCGACGTTTTCACCAATTTCAAGCGATGTTCGTATCTGTTGTGTGGTGAATGGCAAGGGATTGTTTTCAATCCATATCAGTTCTAGATTCGTTAGCTTGGCAAGGGATGGCAATGATCTCAGTTGATTTCCAAAAAGATATAATTTTTTCAACGCATGGAGGTTGGAAAAACTGTCCGGTAAGGTTGTCAGCTGATTAAAACTGGCGTCAAGCAGATCAAGTTGTTCTAGCTTCCCTATGCCCGGTGGCAGGGTGACCAGTTCGTTGTGGCTTACATGTAATTTTTTGAGTGCAGAAAGTTTTTCAATACTATCGGGCAGAGCCGTGAGCCTATTATGCTTAAGGCCAAGTAATTGCAATGAAATGAGATCACCAATCTCATTAGGGAGTTGTGTAAAAAGGTTGTGGTTAATTCTCAGAACGATTAAGGATTTTAATTCGCCAATAGTTGCCGGGATTGCAGTCAGTTCATTTTTATCAAGTCGTAATACTTCAAGATCATTGAGGCCTGGAATGTTTGCTTGGTCAAAACCAACGAGATCGCTTAACCGTTTGCCCGTTAAATCTAATTTCCGCGTGGCAACCGCTTCATTAACTTCTTTTGCATGATTCGCATAGTAGCGCTTCCAACTGATGCCGTCGGGCCGGGTCAGGAGCGAGGTCGAAAAAATGAGAGCAGCTAAAACTTTGAAGGTCATATAATCCTCAAAGCGAGCGTAGCATACGCAAACAAGAGATTAAAAGAGATACGTCCTATGTATGGGCTACATAATCACGCAAGAAGGGCAGCTCTTCTTCTGCCGAGGCTTTTCTTCTTGGTATTTGGAGAACTCTGTGGAACGGAGAGTTAACTTCTGGTCAAATCTATGAAGGGCATACCATTGAAACAGTTGAGTTGCTGAAACATC
>DAIDHG010000002.1 GCA_027452085.1 bacterium | reverse complement strand
GTAAAGCCTCAAATTATTATACGCAAGAAGCGTCCATACCAGATGCTTTGGTTCCCAAAATTGCCAAAGCAGTAATTGCACGAATATCAACGAGCGGTTTTACCGCAATTTCATAATGAACGCCAACGCGTTCTGCCTGCGCTATTCGGCCGAGCATAAAGCCTCGCGGAAACAACAAGCCCTCACCACTGGTAATAACAACATCATCACATTGAATATCATACAGATGACTCACATGGCACAGCTTGCCGCGAGAGCAGACATTTGCACCTTCATAAATACCCGGAACTTTTTGTTTAGAACAGACCGCCGACACTTTGCATGAGCGATCGGTTACCAAAAGAACCTTACTTAAATGATCATACACTTCGATTACCCGACCAATCAGATTATTTTGATAGACACACACCATATTAACGGCTATTCCCTTATCGGCACCCCCTTCAATCAAAACGAAATGTGACTCATCAGTAATATTTCTTAATACAATCGGCGCAAGCAGTATAGGTTGTTGTTGCACAACCATTATCTTTTCCGGTATGGCCTCGTGCTCCTGCTGAGCTGCCGGCTTTCTTTTTTTTCTTCTTCTTGATCGTGGTGATTCATGGTGAGTGTCGGTCTCTGCCACCATTAAAAAACTGTTGGTATTGATCAATGCGCTGGTTAATGTGTTTGTATACAATTCATTATGGGCGGAAATCAATGCTGATTGTGTCCAGGCCAATTCTTGTTGCACAGACCGCAGCTGCTCAAGTGCCTGAGCAATGCTTATACGCTCCTGCTCTTTTTGTTGCCAATGGTTAATCCATTTCTGCTGCGCTGATAAGATTGGTTGCATGATCCATGAGGCATACTGCTCACACATATCAGATTGATGAGAAATAAAACGATTAAGCGCGAAAAAAAAGAGTATGAACACCACTAAAAGATTAAGAATCGGTTCCTTGTGCAGATTTCTTATGTTCATCATTGCGCGCTGCGTCACCAATCACAAAGCGATAGTACATGCGCTTTGCTACTTCGATTGCTACAAAATAGACGGCGCCGAAGATAACAAAGTATTGCAGAAGTTGCCAATTTAGCGGCACAAATTTAAAGAAGCGCTGCCCCCAGCCCATAGAGGGCAAGGCCAAGGTCAATGTGAGCGACAATATCAACGGAATGAGCAAGGCACGTGATGGGCCAACGGCACGCCATATCGGCTTGCGAGAACGCACCACCATTAAAAAGATCGCTTCAGATAAAATACTGCCTACAAACCAACAGGTACGTAATATTTCTACGCCAAATTGGCGAAACCACAGGAACAATGAAAAATCAAATAACGAGCTAAACAAGCCCATACCGGTCGTAAACATCGCAATATCACGCAAGCTATATTGCTTTGGCTCTTTCAACTCGGCAGGTTCCACATAATCGGTAGAAAGTGCAAGTAATGGGATATCCGAAAGAATGTTGAGCAATAGAATTTGGATGGGCAAAATCGGCAAATAATCAACAAACAGCGAGATAATAGACATGGCATAAAAGTTACCAAAGCTCCCCGCCAAACTTACTTTGATATATTTAACCGTGTTTGCAAAAATTGTTCTGCCATAATGAATGCCATCAATGATGACACACAAACTCTTTTTGAGCAGTACAATGTCAGCTGCTTCACGAGCAATATCAGTCGCTCCGTCAACAACCATTGCCACATGAGCAGCGTGTAAGGCAGGCGCATCATTGATGCCATCGCCCATGAAGCCAACATGAAAACCTTGGCTTTGCAGGAGCTTTATAATCTCATATTTTTGATGCGGGCTTACGCGCGCAAAAATGGCAAACCGTTTTACGGCATCCAGTTTTTCCGTATCACCAAGCTTGGCAAAAACATCGCCCATCATTACCTGCCCAATTGACTGGCAAAGCCCAATCTGCACGCCCACATAGCCAGCAACTTCAGGGCTATCACCGGTCAAGATTTTAATCTTAAGCCCAAGTTCCTGTGCACCTTTTATTGCGGTATACGTGCTTGCCTTGATGGGATCTACAAATGAAAGCAAACCAGCAAATGTTAAATTTTCTTCTGCCGTACGCACATCACTCGGCTCGGCCGTCAAATGACGGATTGCAATACCAATAACCCTGCGCCCTTGCTCGCCCTGGCGCATAACAAATTTCTGCATCTCATCTGCTTGTGATTCAGAAATATTGTTTGAATGCTTTAATAACTCCTCATGACCTCCCCAAACAACCAAAAGATAGGTGTTGTTTGTTGGATTATGAAATACGGCACTACTGCGGCGTCGTTCCGGCTCAAACGGCACAAACAGAGATGGCCGATAGCTGCAGGCATACTTTTGGGCATCATCATCGGTATATGCCATAATCGCATCATCAAATGGCGAAGCATTCGACGATTGCCCTTGTGCGCTGCGGCCTTCGCACGTATGGTTGGCAAATAAGCAGGCATACTTGAGCAGTTGCTTTTCTATTTCATATGTTTCTACCAACGTGAGCTTGTTTTCAGTAAGCGTTCCTGTTTTATCGGTGCACAAAATATCAATGCTGCCTAAATCTTCGATAGCAGTCAGTCGCTTTACAATAACTTTTCGTCGCGCCAATTCCATGGCACCCTGCGACAACGACAAGGCAACTACTGTTGGTAATAGCTCCGGCACAATAATAACTGCCAAAGCCAGCACATAGATCCAATATTCAGGATCAAAAAGTGGAGCCCCACGAACAATAACATGCATACCAATGGTAAGAATGCTGGCAATAACCACCATCCAAGCAATGAAGCGAGAAAAAGCATTAATATTTTTGGCAAATAAACTTTCACGTTTGGATTCACTCAATAGTTGTGCGATTGAACCAACCACCATTTCCGAACCGGTTGCTACAATCACTGCATGTGCTGAGCCTGACAAAACCGTGGTGGAAGCAAAGCACATGTTCGTCGCTTGATATGGATGCTCGGGCTCTTGTGCCATAGGTGCACTTGATTTTGCTACCGCAATCGTTTCGCCCGTTAATGCTGATTCATCAACCTGAAACCCATGGCTTTCAATAATACGAACGTCTGCGGGTATAATATCGCCCGCTTCAAGCAAAATAATGTCACCAGGCACCAGTTCACGCGTGAGCACCGTAATCACGGTATTTGCACGGAGCACATGCGTCTTGCTTACGATAAAACTTTTTAGATATTGCAAGGCTCGCGATGCGCGGTATTCCTGAAAAAATCCAAGCGCCGTGTTGATGAGTACAATAATCATAATGATGGTAGCTTCAAGGCTATCTTGAGTCACAAAATAGGCTATACCAGAGGCACCAAGTAGTAGATACGTAAATGAACAGTTAATTTGGCGAATGACCAAATGCCACCATGCTTCTTCTTTTTGAGAAATTTCATTGTAGCCAACTTTCCTTAAGCGCTGGCGCGCTTCATACTCACTTAAACCTTCCGGTTGAGTGCCGAAATGAGCTAAAACAGCAGCTATGGTTTGGGTAGCATATTTTGCTAACATCGAGAGCTCCAACAATCTGGACAAACTGTTTTATTAAGATCGGCAGGCAATGCATCAACCGATCCTTGTACATCACATATATAATTCCATGCCGCAAGAGCGGCCATACAACCACTTCCCGCGGCCGATAGTGCTAATGTATATGGTCTACCATATACCGTTGTGGCAACAGTACCTGCAGCAAAAACGCCGGGAACTGTCGTGTACACTGGGCCATCGAGTATGATGTACCCCTTTTGATCAATCGCTAATTGGGTACCGCACCAATCAGTGCGACCCTGTTCGCCCAATGCTAAAAATATACCGGCGGCTGGAATAATATCTGCGCTCGAATCAATCCTAACACCAGTCACTCGATTACCATCGCCAATAATTTCAGTTACCTGTGCATTAAAAATAATTTTGATTGCCGATTCAGCCAACAATTTTTTGCGCAGCGATGGGCAGGCATTGATGTCACTACAATTGCTAATTATCGTTATATTGCTGGTATATTGCAGCATAAATAATGCGCGCGTGATTGCTTCTTCGCCTGATCCAACAACAACGATTGCTTTCCTTTTAAATAATGGGCCATCACAAATGGGGCAAATGGCAATTCCTCGGCCCCAATACTCCTCTTCACCCGGACAATTAATTTTTTGTGGCGATGTGCCTGACGCGATGATCACTGACCATGTAGCAAGCTGGGAACCATCGGTAAAATAAATGGTAAAGGGGCACTGAGTGAGATCCATGCTTGCCACGGTGTTTGATACAAAACGCGCTCCTTGAGATGCCGCATGATCGCGCATACGACCAATAAGTTCGGGGCCAGTAATAGTAGGTTCTCCCGGCCAATTTTCGATCGTGCCGGCATACAGTAAGTTTCCGCCTGGATCCGCGCCCTCAACAACTAATGGCGAAAGCTGCATGCGAGCTGCACACAGTGCAGCAGATAACCCGGCAGGTCCTGAACCAATAATAATGAGATTGTTAATATCATCGGCAACCAACGGCAACGTGAATAAGATTAATAAACTTTTTATTCGCATCGGATCTCCCAACATCTTATGTATGTTGTAACAAGAACAACTATATTTACGCAAGAGTTGGCGATAGATAACAGATTGATTGTTGTACCGCCACCAATTCTTGTCACGCCAAAAAGGGTATAGGCATACTCATGGTAAACAAGAAAGGAAAAACCATGGCACGAACCATTTGGAAAGGGTCAATCTCGCTCGGCCTTGTCAATATTCCTATTCAACTTTTCACCGCCGTGCGTGCACATGCTATCGGCTTTCGATTATTGCATGAAAAATGTCAAACGCCAATTCGCAACAAACGATGGTGTGATACTTGTAACCGTGAGGTTGCTTGGGATGAAACAATCAAAGCATTGCCTCTCAACAATACCAATGGGAAAGAGACCTACTTTCTTATTACGCCTGAAGCACTAAAAAAGCTCAGGCCTGAAAAAACCGATACCATTAATCTGGTTGAATTTTTAGAACGCAAAGATATCCCAACCGTCTACTATGACCAACATTATTATGCAGGGCCAAGCAACAAAGCAAGCGAAAAAGCATTCTCACTTTTTGTTGCCGCTTTACACAAAACAAATAAGGTTGCTATTGGCCGATTTGTCATGCGAGATAAAGAATATGTAGTATCAATCGAGGCATACCAAGGAATTTTATTGATAACAACATTAAACTATACCTACGAAGTTGTTTCAATTAATTCCATTCAAGAACTTGCTTACGAACATCACCATGTAGAAACCATGAAGGCATCCGCACCAGAAATGGAGGTTGCACAAAAACTAATCAGCCTCCAGACCGGGAAGAAGTTCGATATCTCCAAGTTTAAAGATACATTCATGGAGAAGCTCAAAGAGAAAATAAAGGAGGAGGCCCATGGACACGTTGCAAAGAAAAGAATACCCAAAGAAAAGAAGTCAGCTGAAACCCACCATCCATCCCTTCTTAAGCTCCTAGAAGCGAGCATCCCTAAAAGTACCAAGCGCACTAAAACAATTAAACGTTCAAAAAGGTAAATCATGGCGTTAAAAATCAAACCCATGCTTGCACAAAGGGGTCGTAAAAGCATACTCACCTCACCCGATTATCTTTTTGAGCCAAAACTTGATGGATTCCGTGCTTTATGTGTTAAGCAAGATGGCATATTAACATTCTATTCGCGTAATGGGTTAAATATCACCGACAAATATCCCGAATTACAACATCCAAAACTTATCAAAGCTCGTCATGCTATTGTTGATGGCGAAATTATCGCCTATGGACCAGATGGCATGCCACATTTCCAAGCCTTACAAGAAGGAGAACCGGCGGTCTATATTATTTTTGATATCATCGAAAAAAATGGGAAAACATTAACCAACCTGCCATTGACTGAGCGAAAAAAAATATTAAAAAAGACGGTTCGCAACGGGAAAGAGATAGAGAAAATCTTTGATACCACTGACGGCCAAGCACTCTGGAAGCAAATGGTTAAACATCAGTTGGAGGGGGTGATGGCCAAGGTTCCCGACAGTAAATACTACCCCAATGAGCGCAGTGGGGTTTGGCTTAAAATAAAGATTCATGACTCGGTCGATGCAGTGATTGTGGGCTATACCAGCGAAAAAAGAGAAATTTCCGCCTTAATCCTTGCTCTCTATGATGGCAATCAGCTGGTGTACATCGGCAAGGTTGGCACTGGGTTTAGTGAAAAAAATATGGCTGATCTGGCAAGAAGATTTCAACGCAGACACCGATCAAAACCGCCTCGGGGGTTTATCTACCCCAAAAAGCTCAAGGAAGTTCATTGGCTTTCCCCTGTTACCGCGTCCGAAATTAAATACACACAGGTAACGCGTGATGGCATCTTGCGAGCACCAGTTTTTTTGCGCGTACGAACCGATAAGAAAGCGAAGCAGTGTACTATCGATCAGATAGCTCAAAAAAAGAGATAAAAAAAAGGACTTCTCATGAAGTCCCTTTTTTACGATTAAGCTCATAATCTTAATATTAGCGATTATGAGGCGTTTGGCATTCTGAGCCAGACATGCAGCGATAGCTCGCCATGATCAGGCCCAAGAGGCTAACCGCGCCGCAGAGGCCAACAACATAGGCAACTATCATAGCCATGCGAGGGTTATCCGCGACGAATGAAAGTTCGCCAAAATTCCAAACACCAGCAGCCATCAGGCCAATATTAATTGCTGCCAGTGATACAATGAGCCATGACAATTTGCCAAACCAGCCCATAAAGTGACATCCACAGTGCATAGGTCTCTCCCTTTGTACAAATGGTTATAAAGACATTACATTATCACCTTACCGAAGAACCCATACTATATGCAAGAGTTTTATCCAAACTCAGACATAATGGCTTTATTGCGCTACTTTTAAAGAAAGAAAAGTTACCCTATGTCAATCCAAGCCGGCCTTGTTGGCCTTCCCAATGTTGGAAAATCTACTCTATTCAATGCCTTAACCAAATCGTGTGTGCCGGCGGAAAATTATCCCTTTTGCACCATCGAGCCGCATGTGGCGATTACCCAAGTACCGGATGATCGGATAGAAAAACTCGTGCATATCTATGGCAGCCAAAAGATCATTGCCGCCACCCAAACCTTTGTAGATATTGCCGGATTGGTAAAAGGCGCTGCCGCTGGCGAGGGGCTCGGCAATCAGTTCCTGAATCATATTCGTGATGTTGATTTGGTATTACATGTGTTGCGATGCTTTGATGATGGCAACATTATTCGCACTGGCTCAAGCCCAGTCGAAGATTATGAGACCATCATGGCTGAGCTCATGTTGAAAGACGTTGAGGTGGTCGACAAGCGCTTGGCAAAGCTCCAACAACTCATAAAAGCCGCTCGTATGAAGCCGGCGGAGCTAAAAGAACTCCAAACTGAAGAAGCGCTCATGCAGAAAATCAAGGCAGCTTTAGAACAAGGTGACGCAAGAGCTGTCAAATCACTCATGACACCAACCCAGGCCAAGATTACCCCGCTCCTGGCAGCCAAAGAATTTTTAATTATTGCCAATGTTTCTGAAAATGAACTTGATGGTGATGCCTACAAGAACAACCCAAATGTACTAGAATTAGTAAAAACGTTTGGCGCCGATCGGGTTATTCCCGTGTGCGCAAAAGCCGCAGGAGAACTTGCTCGCCTTTCACCTGAAGAGGCACAAGAATTTGCGACCATGCTTGGCATGAGCGAAGATTATCAGCGCAATGCTGGCCTTAAAGGAATTATTCGCAAAAGCTATGAATATCTTGGGCTCATCACCTTCTTTACCTGTGGCCCGAAGGAAGTGCATGCGTGGCCTATTAAAAAAGGCATTTCGGTGCGTGCAGCTGCTGGTGAAATCCACTCGGATTTAGAACGCGGATTTATTTGCGCTGAGGTATTCAATAGCAACGATTTATTTGAAGCTGGTAGCGAAGCGAAATTGCGCGCAACCGGTAAATTAAGAACAGAAGGTCAAGATTATATTGTGCAAGATGGTGATGTGTTAAATATAAAGTTTAATGTCTAGCCATGAGTTCGATTGCCCGCAACATTACTCTATTCACTGAACGAGAAATTAAGCAGTTATTTGCTTATGCAAAGCCAGTGTTGCGCTCATCTGCCATTGAAATCAGAATCGCGCCAAGCATGCATGAATATGGTCATATTTTAATCATTGCATCGCGCAAGGTAGGCTCAGCGCCGGTGCGCAATCAACTCAAACGCTGGATAAAGGCGGTCTTTTACCAGCAACGATGGTATGAAAAAAAACAAGATGCGATCATTATCTTACGTGCCCCTGCACGCAAATTTACCTACATTGATATTCAACAACTATTAGCCAACGTGTTTGCTCATGAAAACGCTCAATAACGTGCTCATCGCCCTGCTGCGCAACTTCCGCCCATTGCTCGGGCCTGCTGCCTGCAAATTCCAAATTTCGTGCGGCGAGTATGCAATGCTGCTTCTTAACACAGAACGCCTGCATAAAGCGTTGCCCAAGATTGCCATCCGTCTCTTGCGTTGTATTTAAGCTACAAAAGCTCCCCCGCAAGTCTGCTCAACTCGCTGCGTTCGCTCGTTTCTAGGAATACGGCGCCAAATACTGGCTGGCCAATAAATTTATTGGTAGTCACGACTAAGCCATTGGTGCTCACATCAAGGTATGGTGAATCAATTTGGAATGGATCACCGGCAAGTATTAATTTAGTTCCTTCCCCTGCCCGGCTAACCAAGGTTTTCACTTCATGTGGGGTGAGGTTTTGCACCTCGTCGATCAGAATGTATTGGAATGGAATTGAACGACCGCGCATATAGGTAATGGCCTCAAGGCTCACCTTACCAGAGGTAATGAGTTGATCTAAAGAGATAAATGGCGATGCTTTTTCTTTGTCGGTGCGCGGCGCTCCCTTTTTAAAGGGATGCTTATAACGCTCTCGTTGCCCGGCACGTGCATTTTCATGCACCTGCTCCATATGATGACCGATGGAAGCAGAATGGGCAAGAATATCGATATTGTCATACATCGGCTGCATCCATCCGCGCAGCTTTTCCTGAATATCTCCAGGAAGGTATCCGATATCAGGACCAAGCGGCACAACCGGGCGGGTTGCAAGTACTCGGCGATATTCATCGTTAATTACCTGCTGCAGGCCAGAGAGCAACGCTAAGAAGGTTTTTCCGGTACCAGCCGGCCCGATAAGGCTCACCAATGTAACATCGGGATCGAACAAAAGGTCGAGCGTCATGAGTTGCTGCGGATTTTTTGGCGCTATTGGCCATTGCAGAGATGGCGCATGCACTTCCTTAAATTTTTTATTACCTTGGTAGCGAAAAAGACGTGAATTCCAATCTGCGTGCTGGGATTTGAGCAAGACAAATTCATTGGGCACCAGGGGCGGAATATTGCTATCATCTTCCTCCATATGATCATCTACAAAGCCCTGCAGATTTTCAGCCTTCGCTTTTTTCAACTCATTGCTTGATACATCGATCGCTCGCCAACCTTTATAAATATGCTCGCGCGGCACCGCGTCTTTGCTGTAATCTTGGGTGCTCACCCCGATGGCATCAGCCTTTACGCGGGCATTGAGATCCTTGGTAATAAAGGTTACGTCCAACCCCTTTTTCATGAGCCCTAGTGCGGTGAGAATAATCTCATTGTCGGCAACATCGAGAAATAATGGGGTGGTCGGCAGTTCATTTCGAGGCAAAAAGACTATTTTTACTACACCGCCCTCTTCTAAGGGCACGCCATCTTGCAATGAACCTTGGTTTCGCAGAGAGTCGAGCTCGCGCACAATTGCCCGGGCCGCCTGCCCCCGCTCCGAACTCTCACCTTTTATAGCATCGAGCTCTTCTAAGGCTACGAGCGGTATCGCAACGGTATGATCACCAAAGTTATAGATCGCTGACGCGTCGTAAATGAGCACATTGGTATCAAGTAAAAATATTTTTTTGGCCATTTGAACTCTCCTTGAGAAGTATCATATTTTTATGCAACCTATCTGATAATCAACAAATTACAACTTTTTTTGATATATTATTGGCCAAATTATTTCATCCGTTTATTAGGAACATGCGATGGACATCAATATTCTCCGCCATTCAACCGCCCATTTACTTGCTCATGCCGTGGTCGAACTCTTCCCCGGCACTCAATTAACCATTGGGCCGGCGACAGAGGATGGCTTTTTTTATGATTTTGTAGCTCCTCGCTCGATCAAGGAAGAGGATCTTGATCATATTCAAGCCCGCATGTGGGAGCTTTCGCAGAAGAACTATCCTATCGAGCATAAGCAGATTTCAAAGGATGAAGCTCGCGTTATTTTTAAGGATAATCCATTCAAGTTAGAGCTTATCAATGAAATCCCCGAGGCAACCGTGGGCATCACCATCCAAGGCGATTGGATTGACCTTTGCCGCGGTGGCCACGTTGCCTGCACTGGCGATATAAAACATTTCAAATTACTCAACGTCTCAGGCTCCTACTGGCGCGGCAAGCGCGATGGTCAAGCCTTACAACGCATTAGCGGCACTGCATTTTTTAGCCGTGAAGATCTTGAAGAGTTTGATCGCATCCGCCAAGAGGCAGCGCTGTATGACCACCGCAAGCTGGGCAAACAGCTGGATCTTTTTTCATTCCATGAAGAAGGCGTTGGCTTCCCCTTTTATCATCCAAAGGGCAAGGCCGTCATCAATGCCATGATTAACTACCTGCGCCATGAGCAAGATCTGGCGGGCTACAAGGAAGTGCAAACCCCTATGATGCTGAGCGAAGGGTTATGGCATCGATCTGGGCACTGGAATTTTTATAAAGACAATATGTTCTTCTGCGGTATGGATCACGAAAATTATGCCGTTAAACCTATGAACTGTCCCGGGGCATTTCTTATTTATAACGAACGCCCCCGCTCATATCGCGAACTACCTTTGCGCGTTTCGGAATTCGGCATGGTACATCGCAATGAGCTTTCAGGGGTGCTCCATGGTCTTTTACGAGTACGCGCCTTCACGGTGGATGATGCACATATTTTTATTACGCCAGATCAGATTGAATCAGAAGTGCTTGGCATCATTGCGCTGCTCAAACGAGTTCTTACAAAATATGGCCTTACCAATATTAAAGCATTCTTAGCAACTCGGCCTGAAAAAGCCATGGGTAGCACCGCTATTTGGGAAAAAGCTGAAGCCGCACTCAAGGCTGCTCTTGATAAGGTTGGTATGGCGTATGAAGTTGATGCCGGCGGTGGTGCATTTTATGGCCCGAAGATTGATTTCAAATTTACTGATTCTCTCAAACGAGAATGGCAATGCGGCACCGTTCAACTTGATTTTTTCCAACCCGAGAATTTCGACCTTACCTATGTAGCGCCGTCTGGGCAAAAAGAGCGTCCGGTTATTGTGCACCGCGCCCTGTATGGATCTGTTGAACGGTTCTTTGCGGTGCTTTTAGAACATTATAAAGGTGCGTTACCATTCTGGTTGGCACCAGAGCAAGTACGTATTCTTACCATCACCGATGATGCAATTGCCTATGGTCAAGATATTCTCAATCAATTGAAAGCTATGCAGGTTCGTGCAGTGCTTGATCAATCATCTGATCAGATTTCTGCAAAGATTCGCACGGCGCAAGTTGAGAAAGTTCCTATGATGCTTGTGCTTGGTAAAAAAGAAGTTGAGCACAACACCATTAGCGTACGAACATTGGACGGCAAGCAGGAGATGGGCGTTTCGGTAGAAGCAGTGAAACAAAAAATTAGTGCATTGCGATAAAAATTGCATCAAAAAGTAAATTTTCTGCACAACTTTACACACATGAATTTTAGCTACCTAGCAATGTTTTGGCGCATTTGCATCACCGTGCATTGTGCAAACTCTTGCATTTTGAATTGCACCTCAAGTATCATGATGTTGTAAGTAAAGTGTAGTGATTAGTAGTAATTACTACATGAGTATTATAAACACCTCTCTTTAAAGGAGTCCGTAATGGCAAAGAGACGTAAAGCAGCATCAGCTCGTAAGAGCACTGCAAAACGTGCAACAGCACGTCGTGGTACATCAGCTCGCAAAACTGCAAAGAAAGCAGCTGGTCGTAAAACTACAGCTAAGAAATCAGCTCGTAAGAAGACGACTGCACGTCGCAAGACTGCATCTCGCTCAGCTCGTACAAGCTATTTCGAGCTATAAACAATCTTTAAAGGGCACGCTTATACAAGGTGCCCTTTTTAGTTCCTTAAAAATTTTTTTATGTCAGCCACCTGTTCTTTGCGTGGCACATTCTGCCCCCACTTCACAAAAACATTATTTACCAATGACCAGTAACGGCGCGGAAGCAACTCCTTGAGTGCGCTTTCTGTCTGCTCAGGCGTTTTGGTATGTACAAGACCGAGTTGATTTGCCAAACGATGCACATGCGTATCAACGCAAATGGCAGGTTTGCCAAAAGCGACACTGAGCACCAGGGCTGCAGTCTTATGGCCAACGCCTTTAATAGAAAGGAGAGATTCTTCAGTATCTGGTACCATGCCGTCAAATCGTTCAATTAATTCTTTGCTCACACTTTTGAGCGTCTTGGTCTTATTGTGATAAAAACCGATAGGCCGAATTATCTGCTCTAACTGAGCAATGGGGACATGGAGCATTTGTTGTGGGGTGCGCACCCGCTCAAATAATTTTTTTGATATTTTATAGGTTACCGTATCGCGGGCACGCAAACTGAGCAAACAGCTCACCAAAATGAGATATGGATCACCATGATACTCATCCTTGATCTGCTCCGACATGGGCTCAGGCATGCCCCGCGTTTTTAGGACTAGTAATTTAATAATTTTAACTGCGTAGGCACGCTGAGATGTTAAATCTTTACTCATATTCCAAATTATTTAAGACATAGTACAACAATGCGGTAGTCAGTATACTATGATCATTCAAATTAATAGATGGGAACTAGTGTCATGGAATTGGCGTCATTTACCGAACACGTCAAAGGTTTTTTACAGCATATCGCTGTTGAAAAAAATTTAGCAGCAAACACCCGCAGAGCTTATGCCAGCGATCTTGAGCAATTTATAGAGTTTTGGGATCGCATAACCAAAGAAGCGCCATTGCCCATGAACACGGTGCTCGAACGCTTCTTTGTCAGTCTGTACCATCAAAAAATTAATAAGAGCTCAATCGCGCGAAAATTATCATGCTTCAAATCACTGGAGAAATATCTGCGCATTGCGGGCATCGAACTCAAAATTCACCTCGCCCGACCACGGCTTGATAAAAAGCTGCCTGTGTATCTGAGCGTGGATGAGATTTTTTACCTACTCGATTCTATCAAACCAGAAGATCTGCCTACCAAAAAACCAATGCGTGATAAGGCAGTATTAGAGCTTTTATATGCAACCGGCGTGCGCTGCGCGGAACTCGTCGGTATTAAAATTGGTGATATCAATATAGAGCAGAAATGTGTGCGCATTTTTGGCAAAGGCCGCAAAGAGCGTATGTCGTTATTTGGTGAACGAGCACGAAAAAGCATTGAAGATTTTATTCGCCTTGAGCGTGGGCCGGTTACTTCACTCAATGACCCGCTTTTTAATAGCTTCAAAAACAAGCCCCTGACTACACGTTCAGTACAGCGCATTATTGCAATGTTTCGCAACGTGCTCAACACCGGCCGACCAATTTCGCCTCACAAAATTCGTCATTCATTTGCTACCCATATGTTACATCAGGGGGTTGATTTGCGCGTAGTGCAAGAGTTGCTGGGACATGCCTCACTGACCAGCACTGAAAAATATACCCACGTTTCCAGCCAACAATTAGCTACTATGTGTGACACTCTTCACCCGATACATACAATGATGAAGAAATAGACTAACCCGCTCATGCTGTGTTTTATGAACGAAGTGAATAAAATGTATCGAAGGGTTCACCCATTACATACTATGGTTAAGAAGTAATCGCCATGCTGCCACACGTAAAATCAGCGCATAAAATAACGCACCTTACCATTGGATTTACCTGCCTGCTCACCCTCATTGCTGCACGCCTCTTTGATCTGCAAGTGCGTCATGCAAAACAGATGCTTGAGCAGAGTCAAAAAAATTTTTTAAGAACAGAAAAAGTGCAGGCGACGCGTGGCAATATCCTTGATGCCAATGGCAATCTATTGGCAACCAACCGGCCAGTGATCAAATTGGTCTGGCATGGGGTAGGCACGCCAAAAATGCTTGAATCTCAGCTCAATGCCATCAAAACATTAGAAAATATTTTAGGTACTGAGCTATTAGCTACCTATTCGTTGCAACGGGCTGAACGCCTTGGCCGACGCGTGGAACTTGCCGATGATCTTTCATTGGAAATCGTCAGCCGCATTGTTGAACAACTGCCAGTAAACTCACAAGCGCACCTTCTCTCAGGTGTGCAGCGATACTACCCCCACACAGAAATTGCCAGCCACTTGCTTGGTTATCTTGGACAAGGCTTGGAAGTAGATACGGGGCTACATGGCAAAAGCGGCTTTGAAAAACTACTTGAAGATGAACTGCGTGGCGAAGAAGGGGAAGTGCAAAAAATTATCAACTCGATTGGCAAAAGTATTGCTGAACGAGAGCTCAAGCAGGCAAATGCCGGGGCCGACATTAAAACAACGCTCGATCTACCATTGCAAGAATTGGCCGAAGAAGCTTTTCCAAAAACAAATAGTGGTTGCCTGCTTATTATGGATCCAAACAGTGGCGCATTGCGAGCGCTCGTATCACGTCCCAACTTCGATCCCAACATTTTTTTAGACACCTTAGATCCTGAGACCTGGAAAGAGCTTCAACAACAAAAGGCATTTTTAAATCGCGCCTTTAATGCAGCCTACCCCCCTGCTTCCATTTTCAAATTAGTCACGGTGGCAGCGGCCTTAGAGCAAGGAATTATTACGCCGGATTCGGTGGTTAATTGCTGCGGCTATTATCAATTTGGTAACTATCGACACTGGTGTATGCAACATCAAGGGCATGGCAAGCTCTCAATCAAACAAGCAGTAGCAAAATCATGCAATATTTTGTTTTACCACATCGGCAAACATATTCATGTAGATACGCTTGCCGATTATGCGCAGCGGTTTGGCCTTGGGCAACGCGTAGATATGCTCTTTCCAAATTTACCGGGCTTGGTGCCGACCAGCGCCTGGAAAAAAGAGGCTAAGAAAGAACGTTGGTGGCCGGGTGAAACATTATCATTTGCCATTGGTCAAAGCTATACGCTGGTTACACCGATTCAAATTGCCTGCATGGTGAGCAGCATTTTCACCGGCCAGTTGGTAACGCCGAGACTATTACAAGATGATCCGGTGCAAACAAAACCAGTTAATATTAAACCATCAACGCTTGAATTCATTCGCGATTCAATGCGTGCGGTGGTAAAAATAGGTACTGGGGTACGCACTGGCAGCATTGATGGCATAGAGATCTATGCAAAAACCGGAACTGCCCAAGTAAGCAGTTTAGCTTTACGTGAAAAAGATACCAAGAATGACCGATACAAAGAGCATGGTTGGTTTGTTGCTTATTGCAAGCAAGCAAACAGCGACCCATTTGTTATGGTAATCCTTATGGAGCACGTTGAAACTTCCATTGCGGCTGCTCAAGTGGCCAAAAACTTCTTACTTGGATACAAGGAATTGTGCCAGTAAAAGTATTATTATCCCTGTTGTCTAACCGATGCAGGAACCTCATAATGAACGCCAGAGCCTGGCACTGTGCGCAGTCTGTTATATTCAGCTTCGCTTATCTGCTTACCCGTGGCATTTTTAAAGATCAAATTCGGTTGCTTTGACCGTTCAACTGATTTCATCATAGAACCGGTTATAACTTCCACCTTCTTACCGCCCCGGCTAGAAGCTGGAATAGCTTGCGCTTGGCTTTTTACTGGTTGATTGTGCAACTGAGCTTTTACTACGTTATTTTGTGGTTGATGTTGCATTGGCCTGGCTGTTTTTACCATAGCTCGGTGATGGTGTTGACTGTCATTGGTTGGGTATGCAAAAGCTACCTGACCAATCATAATAGCTGCTGGCAATGTCATCATTTTTGTAAGCTTCATCGATAACTCCTTTAATAACATTTATATGAAGTGATACATTCATGAATAATCATATAGGAAGCTACGGACTAATTACAAGAGTTGTTTTATATGCATGTCTGAAATGATCAATCAAGATGGATTTTTGGGTCTAGCACTACAAGGCCTCTGTTTGCCATCTTAAACGTTGAGGGTAGAAGAAGTCTAACCGTGAGCTCATGTTGAGAAAACATGGCCTCTTACGTTATGTGAGCCATTTTCCGATTCTTTTCACAGGAGTCGCTCTTTATGTCATACCTTTATCACCATTTACAAACAGTACCGCTACAAACAATCCCATCAATCTCGTAACGCCCGGTAAAACAATCACCGTCCCAAAAAGCTGCACGTGGATCGCACAGCCGTGGATCATCACTAAACGTTCCATCAAATGTGCTATTTCCAAGATACCAATTAGTCACATTTACCATGCAAAGACCATACAAGAAATTATTTAGGCAATCCACATTGGCAATCAATAGATTATCTACCCGGTTATGAGTTGAACCAACTGCTAAATCCCTGCAATCCCCAACGTACATCCCGCCGACACCAAAGGCAGGCCCATACGGCTCCTCACGTGTATAGTAACTTTCAGGATGTAGATAGTAGGAAGCTACCGTACCGCAATTTTTTATTGCAATATCAATGACGGAAATGCGAGAACTATTTTCCGAGATGCGAATGCCATATTGGCTAAAGCCATTAATGATGGCACCGGAACCCACTATGGCAATATCATGGAGCCCGTCAGCTTGGGGATCTTTTGAATTTTGCATCACATTCGAGATCAAAATGCCGGTGACAAATGGCTTTTGCGAGGATGGCTTTCTTGCTCCCCGATAGATTGGAATATCTGAGGCATCGGTAAAACCTTGCTGAATAAGAGCATGGCCATCAAGAAATAGGGTCACCTTCGATGCGTTAATGGTGATGGCAGCGGTAGCATTACCTGATGGATCAGGATTAAAATTAATATCTTCCTTTAAATAATAGCTGCCAGATCTATCAATCACTAAGCCCGTGGTACCAATATCATCTTGCCCTACTGCTATGGCTTCTTGATCGATTTTCAACAAACGCAAATTCTCAGCCTTTTGCACACATGATTGCTTGAAAACACTATCTTCTGGACCAAATAAAAACTGATCAGGGTCAGGTCGCCCATAGCGTGGGTCAATTTCAAACATGTCGGGTTTTATCTGAGAGAATATATCTCTAAGACTAGTATCAGATTCAAAAGATGAACCTATTAATGGCAAGGAGAGATAGATCGCCAGAGGAACGACCCTTTTAATATACGTTTTCATTTTTGCCCATAAAAAACCGTCCTTTTCTCACTTTTTAGAGAATCGGACGGTTTTAATTTTTTAAAATCGGATGTCGATTTACTTGCCAGCTTGCGCTATGCGGTGGGCCAACCGGCCGATACGGCGAGCTGCGTTTGATGCATGCACAAGGCCTTTACCTTTTGCGCGAGCAAGTTGTGATTCAGCGTCACGCATCAATGCTTGTGCTGCTTTTACGTCTTTCTTTTCCAGTGCATCGTTCACTTTGCGCAATGCAGTTTTTACTGCTGAGTTGCGCGCAGTGTTAATACCACGGCGCTTAATATTTTTACGAGCTTGTTTTTTTGATGAAGCTAAATTTGCCATGTGCGGTTATCCTGCTTGAGTCTTACCTGAAAGAACTTTTTGGACTTTGCCAGCCTTTACGCACTTGGTGCAAACTGCCCCACGGTGCACTTTGTTTTCCCTACCTGGCAAGGTGTAGCGCATAGTATGCGTATTCGGATAGATCCAACGCTTTACGCGGTTATTTGCGTGGCTGACAAAATTGCCAACCGTTGGTCCTTTATCACAGATGTTACAAATGCGTGCCATGAGATTCCTTGTTATTTACTAAAATAAGGGCTTAGATCTTACTTAAAAATCAGTTTTTTTCAATCCTTTGATACAATTTTCGCGCCTTACCCCCAACTTCCTTAGGCAGACCCTGGATGGGATGCGCGAAAATCACTCAGGATAAGATTCATTTGCTCGCTATTTCGAGGCAGAACCTCATTTCTACGACAACTTAAACTGCTCACGCGGGGTAATGCCAAGCAATTCATAGATCTCACCGGCATACAAAGTCTCTTTTTCCAAGAGTTTCTTGGCCAAAAGATCCAGTTTGTCGCGGTTCGAGCTCAACAAATGCTTTGCACGATCATAGCACTGATTGGTTATTGAACGAATTTCATCGTCAATAAGCTGGATCGTGTGCTGCGATAAATAGCGGAAATCAGCATAGGAAACCAGGCCAAGCTTTTCCGACATGCCGTAATTTACCACCATGTTCCGAGCCACAGAGGTTGCGGCTTGAAAATCGCTCGCTGCCCCTGTTTCTAAACGGTTAAAGACAATCTCTTCGGCTGCCCGGCCGCCTAAGGCAGAGGCAATGCTTGCAAGCATATGCTCTTTATCACGGGTATAGCTTTCCTTCTCAGGCAATGAGTGGGTCACCCCCAATGCACGGCCCCGAGGAATAATGGTTATCTTATACAGAGGGTCAGAATGCTGCGGCAAGAGCAAGCGGACCAAGGCATGGCCAGCTTCATGGTATGCCGTGACCTCAAGATCTTCCTTGGTCAGAAGTTTTGATTTACTTTCTTTGCCCAATAGGATCTTATCGCGAGCTTCTTCAAAATCAGACAATGTAGCCATTTCCTTATTCAGCTTGGAAGCATGAATAACGGCCTCATTGATAAGATTTGCAAGCTCTGCTCCCGAGAATCCAGGGGTGCCGCGGGCCAGCGCATCAAAACTAATAGAAGGATCAATCTTCTTATCTTTGGCATGCAGCTCTAAGATCTTTTTACGACTTACCAAGTCTGGGTATGGCACCTCTACCTGCTTATCAAATCTACCCGGGCGCAGCAAAGCTTTATCAAGCACGTCTGGCCTATTGGTCGCGCCCATAATAATGACGGGGCCACCAGTCATAGTATCAAACCCATCAAGCTCAGTAAGCAGTTGGTTTAACGTTTGGGAATGCTCTTGTGAGCCGCCACCTTCATACACTCGCTTACTGCCAATGGCATCGATTTCATCCATAAAGATGATGGCGGGTGCATGGCGGCGCGCATTGGTAAAGAGCTCACGTACACGGGCAGCGCCAACGCCGACATATTTTTCAACAAATTCAGAGCCGCTGGCATGAAAGAACGGCACATTTGCTTCTCCAGCCACCGCCTTGGCCAACAAGGTTTTACCGTTACCGGGTTCGCCGGTCAGCAATACCCCTTTTGGCATTTGGGCACCAAGACGCTGGTACTTTTCAGGATTGCGCAGGAAATCGACCACATCTTTTAACTCTTCTTTGGCTTCAGTAGCCCCTGCCACCGAATTAAAGTTCAATTTCATCTGGGCCGGCATCAGCATCTTGGGGGTATATACGCTCTTTTCGGCGGATGTCTTTGTGCCATCAGTAGCATGTGATTGCAAAATATTTTTATGTGCGGCTTCAAAATCCTCTTGGCTCACGGCTGATCGGTTGGCTTTTGAAGCGTTAATAGCAGCAATATTCACCAAATTGGCCAGATCAGACCCGCTAAAGCCGGCAGTGACCGCAGCCATTTTGCCAAGATCAACTGATGGATCAAGCATAATAGACGAGGCATGGATCCATAAAATTTGTTCGCGATCTTTCAGATCAGGGAACGGCACCGTCACCCGACGATCAAATCGACCCGGGCGAAGCAGGGCCTTATCGAGTACATCTGGCATATTGGTTGCAGCAAGAACAATTAATGGTGGCGCATCGCCGGTTTCAAAACCATCCATCTCAGTGAGCAACTGATTGAGGGTTTGCTCACGCTCATCATGACCACCGCCAAGACCACTGCCGCGCATGCGGCCGATAGCATCAATTTCATCGATAAAGATGATTGCCGGTGCATATTTGCGCGCTTGGGCAAAGAGATCACGAACTCGTGAAGCACCAACGCCCACGAAAACTTCTATAAAGTCTGATCCAGTAATACTAAAAAATGGCACACCGGCCTCACCAGCAACGGCGCGGGCCATGAGGGTCTTACCATTGCCTGGCTCACCTACCAATAACACGCCGCGGGTAACCTTGGCGCCGAGTCGGCGATATTTTTCAGGATATTTCAGGTAATCAACCACATCTTTTAGCTGTTCTTTAGCCTCAGATGCACCGGCAATATCAGAGAATTTGGTTTTTATTTGTGATGGCATAAATACACGAGCACGGCTTTTGCCCATTGAGAAAATGGTGCCGCCGCCACCACCGCCGCCGTTGCGCGACTGGCGATATAGAAAGACTCCCAGTCCGACTAAGGCAAAGAGTGAGAGCAGGCCGCCAAGGACAAGCCCCAGGCTCCATTGAGCCGCCTGAGAATCAATAAGCACATCTACATTATTATTTTTAAAGAAATCCCAATCGCGATACCCTTCAGGCAGCAGTGTTTCAAACTGCTCGCCCGAGGTAAATTGGCCCCATATCCCCTGGCCGGTCACACGGATAGATTTTACCTCATGCGACTCTACCTTTTTGAGGAAGCTGGTATAGCTCAGCTGCTTAATTTGGGTGATTGATTCATTGAGTTTGACCAGGGTGAGCAACCCAATCATTAATAGGCCGACTACTAAGAGGAGATTGCGTGGTGCACCTTGGAACATTGGTGGTCTTTTTGCTCGCTTTTTCATCTTTTTAATACCTTATTTATATATTTCTTAGGGGTTGGTAAGTATAGTACAAACTGCCAATGATGAAAAATGCCGGCAGACAGAACCGCACCTGCGCTTCCCTTGTATTCTTCTGAAAACAGGCATAATTTTAAATCAACGATGACTAGCCAGAGCATTGATGGTTGGAATTTCTAAAATCGCCAAGCGACTAAGAAAATATACACTCGCAGGCTAGTAGAAGCTCCTTCTCCGACGCCAAGAGTGTACTATTTTCTTGGGAGCGTCTACCACAAGAAATCATTTCCATCTCACAAAATAAAGGCTTTTATGAAAACTCAACTCAACACCCGCCAAAAAGGAGCCCTAGGCGAAAAACTGATAGCTGACTGGCTCACGAATGCTGGCTTTAAAATAGTTGATACCAACGTGCAATGCCGAATGGGTGAGCTAGATATAGTTGCTATAAAAAATGGAGTAGTTTCTATTATTGAGGTAAAGTCGCGCCGGGCAGTAACTGGGCTTATTGCCGATATGGTTCCCTGGCGCAAGCAGCAACGAATCATCAATGCGGCCAAATATTGGCAGGCGCACACACCGTGGGCGAGTAGTTATACCATTCGGTTTGATGTTGCCATAGTTGAAGGGAATAGTTTGGTCGAGTATATTGCCAACGCTTTTTCACCATCATATTAAAAAATAGGATATGAATGTTAGATCAAACAACCACGGTTGCCCAACTCAAAGAACGATTTAAACAATTTGTAGATGAACGTGATTGGAATCAATTCCACACGCCAAAGAATTTAAGCATGGGTATCGCCTGTGAAGCTGCTGAGCTTATGGAGATTTTTCAGTGGGCAAGCCCAGCTGATGAAAAACAGATTTTTGAGAAAAAAAGAACTGAAATCGAGCATGAGCTGGCCGATGTGGTAATCTATGCACTCGCATTCGCCAATCAAAACAATATTGATCTAACTTCTGTTATTGAAAACAAACTCAAACACAACGCAGAGAAATATCCCATCGAAAAAGCAAAAAGCAGAGCAACCAAATATACTGAGTTATAAGTATGGCAATGATGCGCTTATTTATTGCCATTGATCTGCCATCTGAAGTTTGTAAAACTCTTGTACAAATCCAACAACAGATTGCCAACATGCAAATTATTGAGGGCTCGTACACGCGACCCGAACAGCTGCACATCACATTAAAATTCATAGGCGCGGTCGATGAAGCATTAATTCCTCAGATTATTGAGCGACTCAAAAAAATCGATTTCAAAGCTTTCACCTCACGGCTCAAACATTTGGGCGCATTTCATCCGCGAAGCAACACGCCAGTTATGTGGCTCTCCGTTGAGGAAACTAGTGTATCTGCTCTTGCCCAATGTATCGAAAATGCGCTGGCTGACATAGTGCCGCGAAGCAACAAAGCATTGGCAAACCATATCACCATTGCGCGCGCAAAAAATGTATTAGATAAGAAAAAATTTACGCAGCTGTTACGCGACTTCAAAATTGAACCTCAGCTGCCATTCTGGATTAGTGAATTCGTATTAAAATCATCAATCACACATCCTCAGGGCGCTGAGCATACGATTATTGAACGATTTGCATTGCACTAATCTCGCGGCACATCGTAGCCAACTTTGATGATTTCCTCACCATCTTGGCTGCCTTTGCTCACCTTAATATTACGCACAATAATGCCGCCAATATCGCGAATATTGTTTACATGAGTGCCGCCGCAGGGAATTCCAAAATCACCGTACATGACAACGCGAGCTGGTTTACCCTCAGGAAGATTTTCAGGCACCGAATGGCACAGATTTGCCATCTCTTGCTTACTCATAAAGAGCAGTTTAACTTCAGCACCCTTCTCAATTAATTTCTGCGCTTCTTCTTGGATCTTCTTTTTTAATTCTTCCTTATCCCAGCCTTGCATGCTTCCTGAATATTCAACATAGGGGCCATCGGGGAAATGGTATGCTTTGCCAGGCTTCCAGTTAAGACCAAGGGCATGAATTGCCATATCAACAAGATGCCCACCAGCGTGCAACCGGCTATTCAAATACCGGCGAGGCACATCGATTTCGCATTGCACCGAATCGCCCGTTTTAAACTCTCCCATCTCAAACGAGCCGATATGCTTTACGATGCCATCAACAAAACGCACTTCGGCCACTAAAAATCGGCCCAATGGACCGATAATCACACCTTTGTCATAGGGTTGGCCGCCACCCTGCGGATAAAAAATAGTTTGATCAAGAATAACAATGGTTCGGCCATTTTCTTGAACGACATCAACAACAGTTGCCGGAGATTTTAGAAGATTGAAATCTTCCATATACATGAGTTTTGTGGGGGTCATATTTTTTTCCAAATTAAAAAACGATGCTATGAGTGTAGCATAGTTACAACAGATCGAAACATGCATCATTTTTCAAACAATTGCCATTTCCGCAACCATTGGACTGCTGGCCATAAGCTGGTACCCTTAGAATCACTATATTAATGGAAATTAAATGGAGAAAATATGCACACAAAAAAGTTCAACATTCTATTGGCTGCACTATCAACTTTTGCTGCATGCTCAACGGAAGCAATTATTCACAAATATGTTGTTTTAAAATCAGTGCACAGCGATGGTCAAACGCGCTATCTGCATTTTCTTGGTGATGTTCATGATGAAATGGCTTTGCATCACGCACACAGCATATTTTGTTTTGCAAAGGAATCTGGCATCCCCCTGCCAAACAGGCATCTGGTAGTAGAAGCAGTCCGCAAACGACTCGTATCATCAGTCAAGGAACAGGGATCTGATTTGCAGAGCTTTATTGCCAATCTTCCCGGCTCAAATGCCACCATGATTAATGAAGATATGAGCACCAGAGTGTGCCCTGTAACGCATTTTCCGTTATTTAGAGGTGGACACGAATCCTTTTTGCATGATATCAGTCAGCGATTTTATGATCTCAAGTGGCCATGCATAAATGCCGAATGCCGATTTTTCAATAGCAATCATACTCTTTCCAAGCTCAGGGAGCAGTGTAATCATCTGCAAAAAGAGATTGCTGCAGAGCTGGAGCAAGACCAAGCTCCCCAGATCTATAAACAATTTTGGACCGAGTGCCTTCAAAAAGTAAACACAGAGGTGATCGAGTGGTTCAACCAAGAACATGATGAAGATGAAGATACTCCCGAAATGCCTACTCGCGAATTAGTCGATGCAAGAACTGCCAACTTTATTTGGCAACATCGTGAAGACAAGCATCTCTTTATCGCCCAAGGCTCAGGGCACATTGATGCAATGGTAAAGTTTTTGTTGAGCACTGGCGATTACCATAAGCAGTTTGAGCAAGAAAATCCAATTGGTGATGAAACCGCAAGCGAAAAGCTCCTCGAGCATCTACTTGAATGCGCTAAAAATGCAGATACCACGTGTGATCTTTCATACTTTGACATAGCTCCATTGGATTTAAGAAAATGTTTTGCCAAGGTTGCCCAACAAATCGACATCTCAACTCAGGCGCCACAAGAAGAAAAAGAGTAATAAGCCTCAACTCTTGATTCAGATCAAGGATTCCTGGCATAGTGAGAATATAACCAATATCTATGACAAGGGATCATGTATGTTTAGAGATATAACCAAACTTTTCATTTTCTTAAGCACGGCATTATTGCACGCAGAAGAATTTGAGTTCTGGAATAAGATTGATGTTCCCGTTTATTATGCCGTAGGAAACAGACAAAACCCGCCCTCCAACAGTTCATCGTTGAGCCTTTTACCGGCATTTAATAAGAAAAAGGAAAAATGGAGCAAATCAAATACCATATCAGTCAACAATAGCGACTTCCCACAATTATTGATCAAGCAAGAAGTAGATGGAAAACCAGCCCCGTTTGGGCAGCTGTACGAATTTAATCCAAAAAAAGGAACAAAGATTTTTGTACGGCTTATCGACGTTAATGGCACACCAAGTTTGGAACCACAAACATATGTATGGGGAAATTTGGATAGAACTTCGATCACCAACAAGGGCGTTGTCGGTGAAGGTATACAATCCAAAAAGCCCGCGCCAATTGCTGCCACAGTTAAAACACCGCCGCCGCTGCCTACCACGCCACCAAAAACTTTTGTAAAACGACAACCAGTTCCTCAAGCGCCGCCATTGGAAATGAAACAGCCCGCACCAGAAAGCTCAGCAAGACCAACTCTTGCAATGCCTAAAAACCTTAAAGCACCCGCTGCGCACCAATACACAAGCCTTGCATCCGCGATGGGCAAACGTAGAGGAGTTGTGGAAGAGGAAGAGATGGAAGAAGAAGGTGAAGAGGCCAACAAAGAACTCGAAATAGAAAAAATGGCAGAACGCATTAAGCAAGCAGTTCCCAACGATACTCGGTTGACGCCAGAGCTATTGCGCAAGCTTGCCGCAGACTATCTCAATTATCCTTCTGTTGATTTTAAAAATCCCAAAGTGTTGCAAACATTACAGCAAAAGATCGCCGCTGCATCTACTCGCACTGCTGCGGGCCCAATTCAGTTACCAAAAATAACTCTTCCTGCAGGAAGATAAGAAAATTGCATGCAATATTACTGCGCAAACACGTTGTAAAAGTGCATGCATCTGATATCATGCTTGCACTTTTGTATAACTCGCGCATCTTCAGCTGACCAAAGCAGCATCTAGCGCCGATCAGGAGGTCAACATGACCCTTTTTTACTTCTGGCTTTCCGCTGCACTCATCTCTATTATTTTAGAAATTGGGCACCCCGGACTATTTCTATTTTTATCATTTGCCGCTGGTGGTGCCCTGGCCGCCGTTGCTGCGTGGTATTACCCCGAGGCTTTGGTCTATCAAGCATCGGTTTTCTTGATCACCAGTATTGTCTCTTTCATCATTGCCCGAATGGCATTATCCAAAGCACAATCAACATCGCATCATCACACCAATATATATGCATTGGTTGGTAAGCATGGCATGGTGGTTGAAACGATTTCACCATTTCAACCGGGCTATGTGTTGGTTGGCACTGAACGATGGCTCGCTCGTGAGCTGCATAATGAAATATTACATCAAGGCACCAAGGTAGTTGTCGTACACGTTGCCGGCGCATCTCTTATCGTAAAAGCAGAATAACAATACGAGCAATATAATTCACGCTCGTATTCCTGAGATACGTTTCGTCGCACGAAAACGTTTGGAGGTCGTGAATTATAAAATCGAAAGGGCTCTTTCTATGAATGACATCGCAATTGGTTTCATCGTCTTTTTTGCCATAGCTTTCGTGGCATTTATTGTATTTATCATCAATGCAATCTATTTAGTTCGCCAGGCAGAAGCAATCATCATCGAGCGATTTGGGCGCTTTGATCGCATTCTCACTCCTGGTCTGCATTTCATTATGCCATTTATGGATACCCCGCGACATGTGGCATGGACCGAAATTCAGGTAATAGATGATAAACGCTATCTTAAAACAATGCGTTCGATGAATCGTATTGACCTACGAGAAGCGGTGTATGATTTTCCCAAGCAAAAAGTTATCACGAAAGATAACGTGATGCTTGAAATTAATGCGTTGCTCTATGCTCAGATTACCGATCCCAAAGCTGCCGTGTATGAAATTGCAAATCTTCCCGAAGCAATTGAAAAACTTGCGCAGACGACGTTGCGTAATGTTATCGGCTCTATGGATTTGGATGAAACACTCATTTCGCGCGATCGTATCAATGAGAAATTGCGCATTATTTTGGATGAGGCATCTGATAAATGGGGCGTCAAGGTAAATCGCGTTGAACTCCAGGAAGTAAACCCTCCGGAAGATATTCGTCGAGCCATGGAGCAACAAATGCGAGCTGAGCGTAATCGTCGCGCTACCATTCTAGACGCCGAAGGTGAAAAGAGTGCGGCAATTCTTCGGGCACAGGGTGAGCGCGAATCTGAAATTCTGCGATCACAAGGAGTTGCTGAAGGAAAAATTATCGCCGCGCAAGGCGAGGCCGAAGCTCGATTGAAGGTTCAAGAAGCTGAAGCAAAAGCGATTGAACTCATCAAAGGTGCCGTCGGTAATCAGGATCCATTGCCATACCTGATAGCGCAACAATACATTAAAACATTGCCTGACATGGTGAAGGATAAAGAGGGCAAACTGGTACTTATGCCATATGAGGCAAGCTCATTAATGAGCTCATTGGCTACCATGAAAAAGGTATTTGAAGAGACAAAATAATCTTTTTCTCGCCTCATAACTTTGGGTGTGAGCGGTGAACCATCAGGTGTTGATGCCATCGCTCCGCCCATTTTCATTCCTCAAGCAAATCCAAGCTCTCGCTACCGGCATGCCAACAAACGTGGACCCTGGTAGAGCCAAAGTCATTGCCATTTATACGTCATAGACTCTCTTCTCGAGATTAATTTTTTGCTTTTTGAATAGAGGTTTTGGCGATACACAGCATTAGAGTTTTTGACGGAACAGCAATAAAATTGGCAAGCTCATAGCCATATGGTATGTTGTCATTCCTCGCCCAAAAGTCGTTGCATATACATAATACTGGAATGACATGATTCAATTGCGCATACCCCATTTATTGCTTTTCACCCTACTGGGCTTGTGCAATACTATTGGTGCCACATCACTTTCGCCGGAGGATCGGGGAATTACCAACTCATCAAAGGCAAAACGAAAAATTGACGGCTCCACTGAGGACAAGCTGGCCAAGAAAATATCACTGTATACTCAGGTCAAAGTCTTAACGCCCGAAGGTATGGAATGGGCACAATGGGTGAATGCATCTGCAGGGGAAAACTTGCTTTTCCGCATTATGCAAGAATATAAACAATGGGAATTCCCCTTACAACAGCTGCAGAAAACTGGCATGTTATATTTTCAAAAGGTCGCTCAGCATAGGCGGCTCTACTCAGAAGTAAATGGACAGATTGTACCAGGTGCTCTTTATAGAACGTTACAAGAGCGAAGCCTCGTTTCAACACCAATCAAAACGCATCATTTTGATTGTAATACCACCGAACGAGACGACGCGCTCAGATCAAGCCCTAAAAACGATAAAAGAAAAAAGGAAGTACACAGCCCCTTCAGTGCTCGAAGACGTGAATTCGCGCAAGAATTAGATGATACGATAATGCCCAGCGTTGAGGAATTTCGGCCATATGCCATTGCATTAGTATTAGGCAATTGCCTTTGGTCGAACAGAAACATAGCGTGCGACGATGCAACACTCACAACAAAAGAGCTCACTACCTTATGGGCCAAGAGGCAACGAGACTGCTTTGCTTTGGTTTTCGAGAAGTTGCAATTTATCCAAAAGGCCTATGAAATATATGAAAATTCAAGCACTGAAGGACTCCCAATCCCCTCACTTGATGGTCGGCTATCTGAATTAATCCATGATTTTCCAATTCAAGCCACATCTGATTTAAAGACCCTTATGGAAGATTGGACAAAAAAGATGATGCTTGAAGATGCCGTCATAAGTATACTCAAAACTCATCGTGGCTGTTTAAAAAATAATAAATTGTTTGATTTAGCCGCTGAAACCCACAAAATTTTGATAGATGTTTTAGAGACGTGTAAAGCTCATGTTGGTCCGGTAAAAGAGATTTTTGACAATGCACAAAAATCGAAAGTTGACAAAAACATGCAAGCAGAGCGCCAGAAAATGTTCTCAAATCGTCAAAAGATTCTGAGCGATAAGTTGAGTGAAATATATGGAGAAGGTACACCACGATCATCCCCCCTACCTCCAGATACTCAGAGGGAAGATTCAGCTGTTGATCCTGAATTAACTTTCATCGAACATACGCCGTTATCCTCGCCAACAAATGTAGATGTGCCGATGGCAGATACTGCCGAACAGCCAATGCCGCTGCCATTTAGTAATGTAACGCCTAGGAGACCAAGCATTCCCGCTATCAAAGTTCTGGCATCGTTGCCGCCAATGAACCTACAGCAAATATCCTCTCAGCCAAAACCCGAATTGGGTACTGAACCAGCACAAAATGGGTCTAAATCAAGCCTATTTCCACCACGAAGCTTGCATCATAGCTTTATAAAAATCGACCCCAAGAAAACAGTCGTGCCTGGTTATGAAACGCCCCCATCAGAAATTCCAAGCTCACAAACAACATCGGATTCAGACTCACTGGCAAGCTCAATTGGTAGTCCCCCAATCTCACCGATGCTCACTTCAATACAAACGAGTTGCCCGCCGCCGCTTGCATTACCTCTCAAACAGAAAGGTTAACTTTTCATCGGCAACTGCGCATATATTGGCGACCAATGTGGGTAGCAGCAATCTTCATGGGTCGGGGTAATCATTTTTTGCTCGCCCGTTTGCACATTAAACAATCCGATGCGGCTCTTGCCGTTTGGTTGCTCGGCAACAAATGCCAACAGATTACCGCATGGTGACCAACAACATTCATCTTTGCTTGCGTTATCAAAGGTAATTTGCTCTTCTTTCTTGGTATCTAGATCATATAAAAATAGCTGCATACGCCCTTTCACCATCTTGGCATATGCCAAGCGATGCGCAGATGGGCTGTAGGTAGGGCTTACGGCAAAGCCGGTGGCGGTGATTGGAGTGATCGTTCCACTCTTGAGGCAATGCCAATGTATTTTTGGATTGCCCAACGAACCAAGGTCAGTTGCATAAAAAATGGTATTACCGGGCCCCCAGCATGGCGCAAAGTTATTGCCCGGCAATGGCGTTAATCGCTTGACTGCCGGTCTTCCATCGTCATCAACCGCGTAATGGTATAGTTGGGTGGTGGTGTGCGAAGGTAAATGCGGCAACGGCGGCCGTGAAAGACAATAGACCACCTCCTTGCCATCATGGCTATAAGCAACCTGCATATTCACCCCATCAAAGTTAGAGACGATGGATCGTTTTCCTTCCATATTCACCGCAACTAAGCGCACATTTGATTTGGTATATTCAGAATAGAGAATGATTGGTGAATTGAGATCTTTGTTCCACCGCGGGGAAACACTGATGGTTGGTGAGTTGACCAGTAATTCCTCACTATGCCCCGTCATGTCAGTGGCATCTCGCATCATGAGATGGCGTTTAATATTGCGGCCTCTTCGGTGCGCCATTTTGCTATAAGCAATTTTTGAAGAGAAAAATCCAGATGATCCCGTGAGCGCCGGCCATACTTGGTCGGCAAGCGCATGGGCTGTTACATTTGGCTTGCTTGAAACGCTCAACTGTTGCCCTTTGATCATTGAGATCGATGCGGTGTCGTATAATCTCCAGATGATCTGATCTTTTTTATCTTCCAACAACAGCACCAATGGATAGCCCTCTTCAGCCCATTTTGCAAAACTGCTTTTCTTTATTTCAAACTCATTCTGAGAAGGAGCAATTTTCACCACAAACTGATTGGTAAATTCAAGATCATGTTGAAATAGTGGCAATATTTTTTTCAGATTCTTCTGCGATTGCGTTACTATAAGGAGCGGCATTTTGGCAAATAATTGCGCCGTAACGGTGGCCATCTGAAGCTGCTCAGGCTGAGCCAATGGTTGCGAACTGCAGATTGACTCTCGCTCAAAACCAAACAACAAAAACAAAATAGTTATAAGCAAAAGATACAGTCGAACAAACGGTGAAGGCGGCCGGTGAGTTGGCCCCCTTTCTCCGAGCCGCGCGTTTTCATCATGTTGAGCACTACGGTTATGCAGTAAACGGCAAAATAATTTCTTTACCATACAATTCCTTAGGAAATTTCATTTTGTGCATTGCTTGTTTGACTGATACATCAAACACCGGGCTACCTGACGGCTGTTCAAAAGCAAGTGATGTAATACCGCCCTGCCAATCTAAAATACAACGCACCGTACAACTACGATTTCTAAATCCTGCTGGTGGGCGCCAGACCGTGGCAACCTCTGCAGCTACTTGTTGAGCTAATTGTATGGTTTCTAAATCATATTGGCCAACATAAAATGGCTGATCGCCATCACCAAAACCGCCATCACCACCTTCGACCTGATCAGCACCTGAAACATCATTCAATAGATCAATATCTACCGCTGGCGTTTTTTTCAACTCTGCCTGTTTTTTTTGCTCTTCAACTTTTTTTTGTTCTTCTTTTTGTCTCTTTTCCGCTTCTTGAGCCAATGCTGCATCTGATTTCTTTTTCTCAGCTCTCTTTTTATCTTCAGCTGATTTTTGCTCAAGCCTCATTTTTTCCTCTGCCGCCTTCTTTTTTGCAAGATCTTTCTTCTTCTTTTCTCGCAATGCCTTTTCCCGCTTTTCACGTGCTAATTTCTTTCGGCGCTTTTTTTCACGTTCTCGAGCTTTTCTTTTGCGTTCAAAGTCGCCATTATCCAAGGTGGTAATTTGCCCACTCAGCGTAGAGGAGGGTTGAATTTTGCTCGGCAAGGAATCAACCCCAGAGTCATCGTTATCTGGGCCATCATCTAAAAATGAATCGTCTTGCTTTGTCTCTGTTGTTTTTTGTTTTTTTGGCCGGCCGGGTTTACCGCCGCCCGAGCCTAAGAGCGATTTTTGAAACGGCATTAAAACAATATGAGCATCTAAGGGAAGGTTTATGGTGAGATGGCGCTCATATAAATCGCCGCGATATACGAAGAAGATAAGAAATAGCGCAATTAAATGCCCTGCAGCTACGCAACACAAAAGTTGGGCAAGATATTTATGCTTTCCGCTCAGTGGCAAGTGCAACATATTTGATGCCCTCAATCTGCTTGATGCGGTCAACGAGCTCAATGACTGTGCCGTATGAAATGCCACGATCTGCTTTAACAAAAACGGTTTGATCTTTTTTCACGGTAGACTTCAACTGAGACTCGAGCTTTGTAGATGTCGTTGGTTGGCCAGAGAGGAAAAGATTATTATTTTTATCGATATGCACCACCAAATCCTCTTCCAATGATCTTGTTTCTTGCGCCTTACCTTTTGGCAGCTCAACCTTTATGCCATGATGAAGCATTGGCGTGGTCACCATGAATACCAACAGCAGCATCAGTGATACATCGATTAATGGAATAACGTTTACTTCCGGCTGGTGTTCGGTGCGCGATCTTCTTTTCAGTTGCATGGCAAACCTCAATTATGAAGCCACGAGACGTTTGATGATTAATTCATACCGCTCAGCGAGCTGAGAAAACTCGTGTTCAAGACGTCTATTTTCTGCGACCAAGTAGTGATACATCACGTAAGCAGGAATTGCTACGATCAAACCAGCCATAGTGGTAATCAATGCTTCAGCAATCCCCGGTGCGACGGTGGCAATATCTGCTGATTGCTTTTCAGCAATGCGCGTAAATGCATGGATCAGCCCCCAAACCGTACCGAATAGACCTACTAAGGTGGCCACACCAGAAGATATAAAGAGGACTGAAAGATATGATTCTTCTTGAAACATGATATCGCCAAATGAATGTTGGATACCAAGCTCTAAGGTGTCCCAGTCACGTTGCGTTAATGATTTACCTATCTGCGCCGGTGTCTCGCCCGCTGGGCCGGTATGCTTTTCAAGCACGCGTCGCAAGAGTGCTAAATTTTGGGTTAAAAAATACCCGGGCAAGGTTTTTGAGGTGGCATTTGCGTAGTTAACCAGATCAGGCAGCGTATGGGCCGATCGAACTTTATGTAAGGCATCGCGCACCTGCTGCTTCTTGAGCCGAAGTAGAATGAATTTATAGAAAAAGATTGTCCAACACACAACCGACATTACGAGCAATACAAACAATACCAACTTACTGATGGTATCGGCAGACATCACGAGCTGCCATAACGCATTACCAAACATAGGATTCACCCTTTTTAACATTAAACGAGCGCCACAACCTATCTTAGCCGGGCGCTCTAATAATTCAATTAATTATATGCTGAAGACTGCCTGATTACTATTGATGGCTCAACAGTAGCAATCTTATGTTTTCGATTTTCGTGCGCGAACCGCTAGACGCTTTCTGCTCTTAGAACGGCGGCGGTTAATAATGGTGCGGCCATCCTTGGATTTCATGCGCATGCGAAAGCCATGTTTCTTATTGCGTTTCTTACGTTTTAGCTTGAAAGTAACTGACATCTTCTATCCTGAAATATTAAGACGAGTATTTTTTACGAGAAATTAGTGCTCAGAATATACGCAAAAATGAGTAATTTTTCAAATAGCTCTTTTGGCCAATGCAGGCCGAATCAATATTTTTTCAGATAACGCTCAACGTCCAGCGCTGCCATACAGCCACTGCCTGCTGAACTGATCGCTTGCCGGTAACGCTGATCGGCCACATCGCCAGCCGCAAATATGCCAGGCACTGAGGTAGCAGTCAGCATGCTAAACCTATCCGATTTTGCTTCATGCAGACGCACATACCCATACTCATCAAGATTGATCAGCCCCTTGAGAAATTTGGTATTCGGGACCTGGCCAATAGCAATAAAAATGCCTTCAGCTTCCACGGTGGTTTGCTCGCCATTTCTCTGATCCGTGACCACAAGTTGGCGCGCATGGCCAGACTCCCCAATGATCTCTTTCACCGCTTGATGATACAGAATCTTTATCTTCGTATTGGCAAGGACCGGCTGTTGCATGGCATAGGAGGCGGTGAGCTTATCAAAAAGCTGTATAATCGTTATATCATCGGTGTATTTGGTCAAAAATAGGGCATCTTCCATGGCCGTATCGCCACCGCCAACCACTACTACTGGCTTATTAGCAAACAAGGCACCATCGCATACGGCACAGGTGGTCACTCCTTTGCCCCAATAGGTATCCTCGCCAGGCACATGCAGTTTTTTAGGTGAGGCACCTGAGGCTACGATAAGAGCATGCGCCTCAAAATCACCTGATGAGCTCGTTTTTATATTAAACATTGAGCAGCCATTATGGGCCGAGGGGAGTGGCACAATCTCAACTACTTCATCGCTCACAAACTGAGCACCGCACGCCACGGCATGCGCGCGCATTTCACTCATTAACTGGGGGCCCATGATACGTTTATCACCAGGCCAATTTTCTACCAAGGTGGTGCCCATCAGCTGGCCTCCAGGCGCACGCCCTTCAATAACAAGCGGCTGAAGGTTTGCTCGACCGGAATATATGGCTGCAGTCAACCCAGCGGGGCCAGAACCGATGATAATGAGCTTATGCATCTCAATTTCTCGTCAGATGATGGATCACATAGTTCAATGTTTTTTCGCGAATACAATACCGCTTGAGCAATTCATCAGAAATTGGCATTTCTTGCCCAAATATGCGCGTTGTGGGAAGATCAAAATAAACAAACTCTTTTGTACGAGCACGCTTGAGTAAGTTTAGATATTGCCTCACATCTTGGGATGATGCCGTGATATTTTCTCGAGCGGCTAAATAATCGATAATCATCAGCTCTTTCACTTGCTTTTCAGCCAGTTCTTCGATGTTTTTTTCAAAGCCACGCTGCATGCGATACACTTGATAATCAGGATTTTCTTGCACGTGCATCAAGAGTGATTCCTGCCGACGCAACACAATGTGCGATGGTGGCGTGACCGGATTTTTGGTGAGCAACAGTTTAAAGACAGCATCAATAGTTTCTCTGCGTTGGGTGAGGTCATTACGCAAAGAAAACACCTCGATCAATTTTTTATGCAGATCTTTGTGCGTACGCAACCTAAATTGCGTTTTAAAATCTTCAAGAGAAAAGTGTGAATGTGGCGCTAAATCAGCAATGCGCACCTGGAACAAATAATTTGTATCCATCTTTGAGCTTAAAAACTCCTGCAATACCGGCGAATCTGTGTACCATTGCTCACCTACGGCTCGGCCTTCAAAGAGTTCGCGAAACGGCGTATCAATTTCTTCGCCGCCAATCACAATCCAGTATGGCTGCCAAGAGCTTATCTGCTCTTTCGTCACCTGTGAAACGATGCACAGTTCAAACTTAACCCAGTCATTGACCTGAGCCTGCGATGGGATTTGCTCCTTCTGCTCATCCTCAACTCCCTTTATAAAGAGCTCGACAGCACGATCAAGATCGCGATAATTTTTTCGTTTTGGCGCTTTAAATGGAAAATATTTCCATCCATGCAATGCAAAGTTATCAGTTAACGTACATTCAAAGGTAAAGCGGGCGCCAGGCGCAGATTCTGATGAAAGGGAGATATCGTACGAAGAAAGCCGTGGGTCACCGCTGACAACAATGCGCTGGCTACGAAGTTGCTGATACAAGTTATCGAGCACCACGTGTTTGAGCAAAAGCTCATGCAAATGTTGAACTAAGTGCGAACGAAATGCTTCGGTAACATAGCCAAGTGGGGTATGCCCCCGGGCAAATCCAAAGATATGGGATTGCCGTTTTTGAACAACGGAAGCTTCGTTATATAGCTGGTTAATGATGCCATGCGGCACATGCATGATAGCCGTTAGCAATTGTGGATGCGCCTGCTCAATTTGCAAACGCAAAGAACTTGGCTGCTCTTGTGCTGGAAGTTCGTTGAATTCGAAATTCTTAGAATCCATTACTCACCCTCTCTTTTTTTTGCCGCTTACGATCAACCTTGGCAACACCCATCAAGGTCATTGTTAAGCGGAGATTTCCTTTTTTTAAACCACCATTTTGGTGCACGAGGAGGGACTTGAACCCCCATGCCTTGCGGCGCTGGAACCTAAATCCAGTGCGTCTGCCGATTTCGCCACTCGTGCAAATATTTTCAAAAACCACTGCCCATTCAGCTTATCGCCCCATGGCGAGCTCTAGTGGTGAGCCGCGTTGGAATCGAACCAACAACCCACAGATTAAGAGTCTGTTGCTCTACCGATTGAGCTAGCGGCTCAAAATTTCAGAGACGATTAAGTCAAATTCAATAATGGGCATTCTAGCATCGTTCGGTAAACTTTGCTAGCGCAAGCCCTTTAAACCGACCTAATCTCTTTTTCTTTCTTATCACTCATCTGCTGAGCGAGCGCGATAAATTTATCATGAATCTTTTGCAACAAATCTTGCAAGCGTAGAGAGAAATCTTCCTCGATTTCCTTTTTCCGCTCAGCTTCTTTAGCGGCAGTTCTGAAAGTAGCGCGCACATCACGGATACGCTCACGTGTTTCTTCAAGTTTTTTGCCCAAAACCTTGATAAGTTCTTCGCGACGCTGGCTACTAATCTCAGGCAAAGTAATGCGAATAACATTGCCATCATTTGCTGGCGTAAGCCCAACCGATGATGCCATGATCGCCTTTTCAATATCAGCTATAATTGATTTATCCCATGGTTGGATGAAGAGCACGCGTGCTTCAGGTGTTGTGATTGAAGCAAGCTCGCGGATTGCCATTTGCGTGCCACCATACACGATAACCTTGATATCTTCTACCAAAGCTGGGTGGGCACGGCCGGTTCTAATAGTAACCAGCTCACGCTCAAAATGCTTAATGGGTGCATCCATCTCTTTTTCAACCAACTTCTCAAAGTCGTTGGTGTACATGTTCTTTAGATTGAGAGTTAGCATGAATTTAATCCCACAAAAACGTTGTTATTTTAACTCGTAGCTAGTAAACGCCGATTTCATAACGGGCAAAACGCTTAATGATGATCTTCTCACCCATCTTCATCTTCAAGCCATCGAGCACATCATTTACCGTCATCTGATCATTTTTAACAAATGGCTGACGGCTCAAGCAAACTTCGTCATACATTTTTTCGATCTTACCGTTCACGATTTGATCAATGATTTTTTCTGGCTTTCCAGAGTCTGCAAGTTGGGCTTTAAAAATTTCACGCTCATGCACGATGAATTTTTCATCAACGTCTGCTGGCTCAATATACATTGGCTTCATTGCCGTAATGTGCAGGCACAAATCTTGGGCAAATTGACGAATGTCCTCCGTGCGGGCCACAAAATCTGTTTCGCAGTTGATTTCTACCAACACCCCAATGCGAGAACCTGGGTGAATATAGGCATGCACCAGGCCTTCAGCTGCCACATTTCCGGCACGTTTTGCTGCTTTAGCCGCGCCCTTTTTGCGCAGATTTTCAATCGCCTGTTCTACGTCGCCAGCAGTTTCTTCCAATGCCTTTCGGCAATCTAGCATGCCAAGGCCAGTGCGTTCACGCAGTTGTTGGATAAGTTCCAAGCTAATTTTGCCATTGTTTGCCATAATATTTCCTTTATGAGTTGAATAGGCGATCAGTATGCCAAAAACTCTAGTTTTTTGAACTCTACTTTGGGTATCTTAACCAAGAGTGCTAAAAAAGGATGCAGAATGAACAAAAATATATGGCGAGCGCTCACGGTACTCCCGTTGGCGATTATTGCTCAGCCTCACGAAACCAAACTGGATTTCATCAACAAAACAAATACCGACTACAAATTTATCATTGGCACACCCGAACGGCCACCCCGATTTGTAGGAACTCATTATAGGTTGCCAAAAAACAGCCGACAGGTTCTACAGGTTCCTGCTCCGATGTTTAGAATTCTTTTGTATGAAGACAAGCCAAAGCCACAGGGATATATTTTCAGGGTATTGACGGGCAAGCAATCATTAGCTGCAATTCGGTTGGTTGCACCAAACCATCCCCCTATTTTAGAACCGCAAACTCATTTTTGGCGAAAAATACCTGAAAATATAACGGCTCATGACATTAGTTTAGTAAAATCAGGACCCCTGCTCGACCTTATTGCACACTCAGAATCTGATGACTATGAGCTATTAACCTATCTTGATGCTCAGGATATACATGGCATTGAAGATCTTTTTTCACGGTTGCCGCGGCCGCAGGTTAACCCAAACAATAAAAATAATGCCCTCATTTTTGCGGCAAAATATGGCAAACCAAACCTCGTATTAAATCTTATCATGGATGGCGCTGACCCAAACTCATTAGATGCCCAAGGGCATTCAGTATTTTATCATGCGCTGCGCGGCCAGCAGGATGCCGGTGCTCGCACCGTGGGCATCTTGATCGATCATGGTGCCAATATAAACAGTGTTGATGGCTACGGCTTCACCCCTTTAATGCGGGCCGCCCAACTCAACAAGCCATTTGCGGTGGAACTTTTATTGCAAGCTCACGCAGACTCCGCGATTGAAAATCAACTTGATAACAATAAAACTGCTTGCGATTATGCAACAAACCATGAAATTAAAGAAAAACTGTGTAAGTAAAGCAAAAAACCCTTGTTTTCAGCTTTACACATCAGCTATCCTCAAAGGGTAAAAACAACAACGTTAAACAACAAGGAAGTAGATGAAGAAACAACTCATTACCATGGCACTCGTTGCCATTACCGCGTCAACGATCAGCGCTAAAAAGGCAGCCTCAGAATTAAGCTCAAGCGAGCTTGCGCAAGAAGTGGGCAAACGCGTTGTGCGCGGCATTCGTACTAAGGTAGACAATAAAACTGATCGTGACATTTGGGTCACTTGGAAGGCATCCTCAATATTTGGCAAAGCGGCACAGTCTGTAAGCAAGGCCGGCGGTCTGGTTAAACACACCTATACCATGCTTCAGCCAAATGAATCTTATTCAATGGAGCATTTGTATGATGGCCTTACAGTTCGATATTACGTATGTGAAAATGGCAAAGTAGTGCGAAAAGAGATCGACACCGAACGTAAACGCGGTGGCCGTATGGTTGTAAGCTCAGATAGCTCAGGCAAAGTGACGATTAAAGAAGAAACCGAGTAAACCACGAGATACAGTATTTCGCAACATGCGAAAATTATATCGCCCTTCGACAAGCTCAGGACGAACGGTTGTTGGATCAAGCTTGAGAAGCACGATACTTAGTCATAAATTATCGAGGTCTCGCTACATAAGCGGGTCGGATTGAACCAGGGGCGGCATGCGCCGCCCTTCTTTATGATGAGTAACAAAACAATTTCAAGGCACTACCATGAAAAAAATATTGATCATTATGCCAGCCGCATTAGCATTCATGCAGTGCAACGCTGGCACAATTCCCATGAAATTTTTAAATAAAACAAGCGACACCTTTTCCTTCGTCATTGCCCCAGAGCAGCAAGAAAAGCCGATTATAACGACCAGCTACACCATAAAACCAAAAGCAGAGGTGGAAATGCGTGTGCCTGTTAATCCGCAACTCATTTTGTTTCAAGAGAATCACCCCGAAGCTGCCTTTGTCTATCAGTTTAAAACATGGGGCCGAAACAAACTTGATATACGCATCGTCATATCGCGAGGTGCATACAAGATAGAGCCGCAAACATTTTTGACACGGCCTATCGAAGGGAATGTGCGTCAAGAGGATATCAAAGTGAAATCTGCAACGCAGGTGTATGAGCCCCGCGGGCAGCTAAAGAAATAAAATCAGGGAATGGTTTCATTGC
>DAIDHG010000001.1:33440-46688 GCA_027452085.1 bacterium | reverse complement strand
GAACAGGCAGAGCGCATTACAATTGTCACTCGTCAATAACCAAATACAACCAGGTTTAATAAAGTTTCATGCAATCATCTCAGATTCGTCAAAAATTTTTTGATTATTTTGTCCGCCATGGCCACACCAAAGTAGCAAGTTCATCACTCATTCCGGCCGACGATCCTACCCTGCTTTTTGCCAATGCTGGTATGAACCAGTTTAAAGATCTCTTTCTTGGCAAAGAAAAACGCAGCTACACCCGCGCTGTGAGCATTCAAAAATGTGTACGCGCCGGTGGCAAACATAATGACTTGGATAACGTTGGCTTTACAAAGCGGCACCTTACCTTCTTTGAGATGATGGGCAATTTTTCATTCGGTGACTATTTCAAAAAAGAGGCGATTAAATTTGCTTGGGAATTTCTCACGATTGAGCTCAAGCTACCAAAAGAACGTCTCTATGCGAGCGTATTCCGTGACGATCAAGAATCCTATGATATTTGGCTTAAAGAGATCGGCTTATCGGCGGATCACATTGTTCGCTTAGGCGAAAAAGATAATTTTTGGCAGATGGGCGATACCGGCCCATGCGGACCATGCACTGAAATTTATATTGATCTAGAAAAAAATGGCTGTGATAAACCATGCGGCCCTGGCTGTGAGTGCGATAGATTTTTAGAAATCTGGAATAATGTGTTCATGCAGTTTGATCGCCAAGAGGATGGCACGCTGTTGCCCTTGAAACAAACCGGCGTAGATACCGGCATGGGCCTTGAGCGATTGGCCGCTGTTATGGAAAATAAGGATACGGTCTACCATACCGATCTTTTCATGCCGATTATCCGGCAGATTGAACAGTTAACCGGACGCATCTATAGTACATCCCCTTTTGAAATTCAGGCCGCATTTCATGTGCTTGCCGATCATATTCGATCAAGCTCTATGATTATTGCCGATGGCGGCACACCAGCCAATGAGGGCCGAGGCTATGTATTGCGCAAGATTATTCGTCGCGCAGCGCTGTTTTCTCAAAAACTTACGGATAAACAAATTTTTGCTGAACTTGTCGATAGCGTAGATACCATTCTTGGTTCCTATTATCCCGAGCTCACTACCAACAAAGAGAAAATTAAACGCATCTTGGCAACCGAAGTTGAGAAATTTGCGCTGAACTTAGTACGCGGCCAAGAGCTCTTAAACAAATATTTTGAAACCACCAAGAATAAAGTTGTTACCGGCCACGAAGCTTTCAAGCTCTATGATACGTATGGCTTCCCTTTAGAAATCACGCGCATCATGGCCCATGAGCGAGGCTTTACCGTAGACATTGAAGGTTTTGAAAACGAGATGGAGCAGCAGCGCTCACAATCTGGCAAGAAAGTGGCAACAACGCGTATAGAGCTGCCCGAATCTATTAAGACCACTTTTACCGGTTATGATGCAATGGAAACTACGGGCACGATCATCGGCTTTATCATTGACCATGCCTTTGCTACCTCGGTTCAACCAAACACTGATTGTTGGATCATCTGTGATCAATCACCCTTCTATGTTGAATGTGGCGGTCAGATTAGTGACCAGGGCTGGATCACTATCAATGACCAAAAGCTCGTGGTCAAAGATCTGAAAAAATTTGATGGCGCTATCGGTGCCTTGGTTACCACACCGACCGCATTGTCAGTTGGTGCTCAAGCTGCGCAAACCGTAGATCGCCAACGCCGTATTGATACCATGAAAAATCATACGGCCACCCACCTACTACAAGCAGCATTAATTAAAGTATTAGGGCCAACGGTCAAACAATCTGGTTCATTGGTTGATCCTGACTATCTACGCTTTGACTTTACCTATGCCGAACCGGTAAGCGCGGAGCAAATTCGCCAGATCGAGACTGAGGTAAACAACCGCGTGATGGAAAATATCCCATTGCGCATTACCTGGACCACCTACCAAGATGCACTCTCGCGCGGCGTTATCGCTTTCTTTGGCGAAAAATATAATCCAGAGAACGTGCGCATTGTAGAAATTCCCGGAGCCAGTGCCGAACTATGTGGCGGCACCCATGTGCGCGCAACAGGCGATATTGGTGTATTTAAAATTACAGAATTGACCGCCCTGTCAGCCGGCAACCGGCGCATCGTGGCATTGACCGGACCCAAAGCAGTGGCGATGTATCAAGATACCTTCAATACCGTAAAAACATTGAGCATAGAGTTTAAGACGCCGCTCAATGAGGTATTGCAAGCATCGCACAAGCAAGCGGAACAACTTAAAGAAGCAAACACACAGATCAAGCAGCTGAAAAAACAGATGATTGCGGGGCAACTACCGGTATGGCTTTCACAGGCAGAACTGGTTGGCACTATTCCGTATCTGTTTCTTGTGTTGCCCGATTTTAGCGCTGAAGAGCTTCGCGAGGTGGCTACACAGCTTACCAAGGCAAAAGTTGGTTTTTATTTCCTGATCTCTTCAACGGATGAAAAATCAAGCTTTGTGGCGGCAGCTTCGCCTGAGCTCAAGCTCGATCTTAAAAAACTCCAACCAGAGCTGGCCAAGCTCGGCCTTCGTGGGGGAGGCAGCGCTACTTCTCTGCAAGGTGGCGGGCCACGTTTGGATACGAGCTGGCGCGACAAAATTCGCGATTGGCTACAAGCTGGCACGGCGGCATAAGTTACTATTAGACAACGACAGAGCCTTTGTCATTCAGATCTATGGTGCTATTATTGCTCGGCGATTATTTACTCTACATGAGAAAGCGTATGAAAAAATTAGTTATTCTTATGCTGTATATGACTCTTGGCATCAATCCAGTGCTCGGCGTCACCACAGCAATTGCCAAAAAGCAACCGGCTCAAACAGGGCAAGAATTAGCCGCGGACGCTTCGCCAGAGATTATTTCCTTTTATGAATCGATAAAGCGATGTTATGATCAGCTTGCAGCACAAGGTTACTCTGCAGGCCAGATGACTATTAATCCCGATGGCCTGTATGGAGTGCGCGTCGAATCATACGGCCAGGTATCAATCACGTATCGTGCGAGTATTTTGGCCGATTTCAGCATTATTGCGCCTTCAGAAGATCAGCCCAAAAAAGTGGCCACCGTTTATTACCAAGCGAGCGAGTATGCCAAATCATTAGACGACAAAAATCTTTCTACCCTCTTTTCTAATCACCTTGCAGCTGCCATGGCACCATCCACTTTCCTTCGATCAACCATCATGTTTGTAACATTGATTAGCGCCATTTGCGTGCCGTATCTTGCACTCATGGTGGCGCTGAAAAATCATAAGCGATGGCCACAAGCTGAAACGTATTCAATTGAAGAACGCGGAGAATGGGGGCACCGCAATAACTTATCAAGCATGCACATAAATCGACTTATCGCAGCAAAACAGCAAGAAATCGCTCGCCAAGAAGATGAATTACGCAATTTAGAGAGAAGCTCGGCCGGAATCTTGAATAGAATTCGTGAGAATGAGGAGAAATCATGATGAACAAGCACCTACTCCTTGCACTCATGATTGGCACCACGCCGATATTTGCAGACCAACCCAAAGCATATGTCGTTGATTTGTATAACGCCGTCAAACAACATACTGGCCTGATGAGTTACATATATAACGGCGCTGAAAAAAGGGCAGTCAAGCAAGCGCTTGCCGATGGGCAAACATTAGAAACGGTATATTGGCAGGCTATCGAATATGCCAATAACGAGCTTGATGAAAAGACCGCAACGGCTCTTACCAAAAGTTTTTCTCGTCAACATTGGTATGGCACCCCATTTTGGATTGGATGGGCAATTATTGGCGCTAGCACGGCCTACCTTTTAACCTTAAGTGCACGGATCAATAGGGCGAAAAAGCTGGCAGATCTCGAATCAGAGCAGAATAAACGTGAGCTGGTGCAGTCGTATCAGCAATTATGCGAACTACGACAAACAGCAGAAACCAATGAGCGCATCGAATACGCAAAAAAATATCTTGAACAACTTCTTCTTTGTATAGAAACCTCTCATGCCGCAGGCATCAAAAGAACTTTTCAAACAGTGCTCAATCACCGCGAGTCAGAGCTGGTAAAGACCATACTGCTGGATGAGATGCTACATTTATATGATTCGCCAGATTGGTGGAATAAGCATCTGAGCACAGGTGGGATTAAGGTATTCTCTGACAAGCAATCATCAAGCAATGGAGCGCGCAACAATCAATTATCCCCCGAACAAGCCCATGATATTTTGGCTCGCGAGTGGACCGCTCTGTGCTCAGAAAAGCCTGAATTGCTGAGCATGGGGCCGCTCACACCAAATGCTTCGGCAACCGAAGTGCGGGAACGATATAAAAAATTAGCATTACGTTGGCACCCTGATAAAAATAAAAATGACCCTGCAGCAGCTGAACACTTTAAAAAAATAAAAGAAGCGGCAGAGACTCTAGGGTAAGTCGATCATATTTGACGGTCTGTGTGTACTAGAGTATCTTGCAGCCCTACGTTAATTTTCAAAGGACATCTATGAAAAAACAACTATTACTTCTTCCATTTATTGCTTCTTCTCTTATTGCAGCAGACGAACAAATCGGCATGGCCATGAGCGTATGCGTGTATGACCCGGATGTGATTGCATCAAAATCTGATGAATACCGCACGATGGTTGAAGATGTAGATAAGCGTTTTAAAACAAAATTTGATGCCATCGAAAAAGAAAAAGAAAGTTTACGCAACGACGTGACCAAATTCCAATCAAAGATGAGCATGATGAATGATTCATCTCGCGATTCAGAGCAAGAATCATTGATGCGCCGCGAACGCGATTTGAAAACAAACGCGGAACACGTTATGCAAGATTACAAAGTGGAACGTGAAAAGTTGAACATGCGCTTTTTCAAAAAGCTTGATGAAGGTATGAATAGCTTCAAGGCTGCGTATAAGATTGATATCTGCATGCCAAAGAACCCGCTTATTTTTGCCAGCCAACGCGCTGATCAAACAAATGCCATCGTTTCACATTTGAATAAGTTGTATACCGAAGAAAAGAAAACCTTGGTAGCAACAGCAAAAAAACCGGCAGCACCAAATACTAAGACGGCGTAATGAAAAATAATACGTTACCTCATCCAATCAAAGCAATTATAGGCCTGGGAAATCCAGGCCTTCGCTATGTGTATACGCGGCATAACATCGGCTTTCGTGTGGTCGATGAGTTGGCCAAGCAATACGGCGCCCATTGGCGAAAATATCCTGAAATGGAATATGCCCGTCTATCTTTCGAGCCATCAACTGGTTCACCGGGGGGCCAAGGCATAGCTTTGATCAAACCGCAAACATACATGAATAATTCTGGCGTAGTCATTCCATCGCTCAAAAAAGATGGCATCAAACCAGAAGAGATTTTGGTGGTGCATGATGAACTGGAGCTCCCATTTGGCGACATCGCCTTTAAATTTGGTGGCAGCGCGAAGGGACACAACGGTTTAAAGTCGATCATTGCAGCATGTGGCGCAGATTTTGCCCGACTGCGTGTTGGTATTGGCCGTCCGCCCGTCAAAGAACAGGTGCCGGACTATGTGTTACAAACTTTTGACCAGTCAAATATGCAGGTTGATGAAATAATTAATCGTGCAACAGCCCTGATTGTAGACATACTGTAACGTTTTATGGTCAAATTTGACCAATTATCGTCTAAAAAGAGCCTGGAGTTGAAATTTAGTTTGGCCCTGGTAAGTTGTTCGGCGAATTTCCTCAAACCCCTGTAACAGCAAAAGGTAGTTCTATGAAAAATCTTACCTATACCATGGCGGTCTTCTGTATGATGTGTTCAGGCGCAATGGCTCTTAATGCATGTTGCGATTGTGATAAACCAGAAACAAACGTAGTTCCAGCAATTTCGTTCCTTTCTGCTCAAGATGAGCGCTGTGGTTGCGGCAAGCCAAAGAAAGCCATCATGAATTTCTCTGGCTCTGAAAGCCGTGCAGGTGGCAAGTGCGGCTGCAGCAAACCAAAAAAATAAATTTGGTTTTTTGATCAGATAAAATTAAACCCCGGTTTGCAGACCGGGGTTTTTTGTTGCCTTAGGCCTGAAATTTTCTCACCAGTAGTTTCCGTATTTCTTCAATAATTAATAACGGGCAGGTGATTAACAAAATAAAGCCAAAATCCTCAACTGTTATCGGTACGGTATGGAAAATATTTCGTAGCAATGGCATATATACGACCAAGACTTGCAGCAGGCCAACCAACGCTGAAGCAGCCAAAAACCATCTGTTACTGAACCAACCGATTTCAAAAATAGATTTTCGCTCCGATCTGCAATTCCAGGCATTAAACCATTGATACATTGCCATGGTAACGAGCGTCATCGTACGTGCTTTGGCAAGATCATCGGCATACATCTCAAATACTATCATGGAACCAATGCCCATCGGCAGAGCCATATACAACATTTTAATAACCAGGTTGCGATCAATTAAGGTAAATCGTTTGCGAGGCTGCTGTAATAAATCAGCTTCTTGTGGCTCCATGGCCAAGGCAATGTCTAAAAAACCATCGGTTACTAAATTGAGCCACAAAATTTGTGCGGCTAAAATGGGCAATGGCTTATTCAGCATCAGCGCAAAAAGAACAACTAATACTTCGCCGGCATTGGTTGCAAAGAAATATAAAATGACGCGACGCAATGAATAGATAATGTGGCGCCCTTGCTTGATCGCATTCATAACGTTGGCAAATGAATCATCAAGGAGCACAATGTCGGCCGCTTCTTTAGCTACATCAGTGCCGATCATCCCCATAGCTAATCCAACATCAGCAGCCACAAGTGAAGGAGCATCATTCACGCCATCACCCGTCATGGCGACTACTTTTCCTAACTTTTGCCACGTTTGCACGAGGCGCAATTTTTGCAATGGCGTTACGCGAGCATACACCGTAACATGCTCAATACCGCGCACCAGCTCTGCCTCAGAAAGCTGATCAATTTCAGCACCAGTGACTATTTCATCTCCTTCACGATAGAGCCCTACTTGCCGTGCAACATACAGAGCCGTTTTTTCGTGGTCACCAGTTGCCATGATAACCCGTATACCAGCCGTGCGCGCTTGCTCGATCATCCCGCGGACATCAGGCCGTATGGTATCTTGCATGCCTATAAAGCCAAGGAGCTGCAGCTGTTGAATATAACGTTTTGGATCTGCCATGATTTCAGCGCGCATCGATTCCGGCGCTGTTTTAAATGCACAGGACACTACACGCAAACCCTCATTGAGCAACTGGTTTAACGGGGCAGGGTCAAAGCTATGGTCACCACATGCCATGATTTTTTCAGGAGAACCAATGGCAAAGCAAACCAGTTCATTGCCATGTGCAAACCAACCAGCGTGATACCCAAGAACTGGATCGAACGGAATTTCTGCAATTAATTGATAGGTAATATCTGAGTGATGTTGCTCATCATGAATGTTGCGTCCCTCGATGCGTTTTGCTTCATCCCGCTCATCCTGAGTGTTTCGCGCAGCGAAATGTATCGAAGGATCGGGATAAGCACGGGCAAATTTTCTACCAAAGATTTGCAAAGCAGCATTAATGGGATCACCTTCAATAGAAAAGCTATTGGTTTCTTTTTCAAAATGTATGACAGCTGAGCCCAATAATGAGCTGGCAATGCCGATTTTGGCAATGACCTCCTTCGGCATATTCGCATTCTTCTCACACAAAATTTCACCGCGCGCAAAGTAGCCATTGCCCGTTACGGTGCAAAAAACACCCGCTGAAGGGATGTATAATTTATGTACCATCAGCTCATTGCGCGTGAGCGTGCCTGTTTTATCGATGAAGACAACATCAGTGCGCCCCAGCGTATCGACACCCTGCAACTGTTTTACTAATACATTTGACTTTGCCATGCGATAGGCACCAGTCACCAAGACAAGAGTCAAAACTACCGGCAAACCCTCTGGCACCACGCAGATGAAAAGCGCGGTCAACATACTGAGCAAATCACAAAAGGGGCGCCCGCTCATCATGCCAACCACAAAAAGGCATGCGCATAAACCAAGAATCACCCACAGAATTTTATAGGAAAGATCTTCAAGCTCTTCCTTAAGCGGAATCTCCGTGGAGATGCCAGCGATTTCACGATGTATTTTGCCAATTTCTGTCTGCGAGCCGGTGGCAATCACCATGCCTAAGCCCATGCCAGTTAATACATGGGTACCTGAAAATGCCATATTCTGTTCGCTCGCCACCTCTTTTCTCACCGGTTGCGATTCGCCGGTTAAAATCGCTTCATCGATTTGCAGGTTTTGGCAACTAAAAAGATGTATATCTGCAGGCACGCGATCGCCTTCCCGCAGTTCGACCACATCGCCTGGCACAATCTCTGAATCTTTCACAATACTTTTTTTGCCTTCACGCACAATAACAGCCGAACCTCCCATTAATTTCTGCAAACTGCCAAGCAGATTCTGCGTGCGGCCTTCTTGGATAGTGCCAATACAGGCATTGAATATCAAAACACCGCTAATAATGAACGCATCACTGGGAACGCCAAGGAAAAAAATGATGGCTGCAGCAAACAATAAAATATAAATAAGGGGATTTTGAAATTGATGTAAAAAGATAATGAATAGTGAAGGCGCTTTATGCTCAGGCAAACGATTTAACCCATACTCTTTGAGGCGGCGTGCCGCTTCTTCGTTGGTTAACCCCTGCGCCAAAGAGCTCTTTAATTGGGTGGCAATCTCTGGGGACGATAATTCATTAAATTGCATACTACTTCTTTCTCTGCAGCCACCAATGAGCAAACTGTGTAACCGCTTGGTAGCGATGATGAAACTTCTTCTCTTCTTCAGTGCCGCGTAAATGTGCTAAGGTATTTTTTGAACCATCTGGCACCAAAAGCTTAGTATATGGCAGCGATGGATGTTGTTTAATCTCTTCAGTTGGTGCAATAAAACCGCCAACGCATTTTCCCTCAAAATATTGAATCTCCGCCGGGCCGTGCATATAGGCCAACATCGACAAGAAATAGCCACGCGGATTATCCTTTGCCAGCTTCCAAAAACCATCTAAGCCAATGCCTTGATACACATATTTTGATAAGGTGCCGGGGAAATTGTTATAGCCGTCCAAATAAATACCGCCGTCATCAACCAGAAACGGCGCTTTAATGAGTGGCCAGATCACTTCGGCTTTTGCTGTAATAACCTCTTGCAAATCAAGTGATTGTATTTCTGGCGGATCAAGCGGCGCTTGCTCAAGCTGTATATTGGGCGCCACTTGCGCAAGCCAACGCTGCACTTCCTCAAATTTGCCGTGATTCGTTGTTACAAAATATAGGTGATTTTCATTGATCATTGTTATTTAAATTATTGTGGTTAATGCGTTGGTCGCTTCATGGCCCACGCAACAAGTGAGCCCAATAGAATACCAGTCACTGGTTCTTCAACTATGCATACTACCGCAACAAAAAGCGCTAGCAAACATTCTGACCGATCAGTATGCCACATATGCACAAAATGCTCATGTTCGATCATGCGTATAGAAAGAAAAAGTAACATCGCCGCCACCACCGGCAAGGGCAGATACGAAAACCACGGTAAAAACAGCAATGAAATCACTGCAATACAGAGGCTGCTTTCAATACCAGCCATACGATTGGTAGCACCACTTTTAATATTTAATGAAGTTCTGGCCAAAGCTGCCGTCGCTGGAAATCCACCAAACACCCCCGCTGCTATATTTGCCAAACTCAGTCCGATAAGCTCTTTGTGAGCATCATGCGTTGTATGCGTTAAATGATCGGCAAGTTTTGCTGAAATCAATGTTTCTAATATAGCAATGAAAGCAATGCCAAGCGCTGGCACAAGCATATGGAAATCAAAGGTCAACGTAGAAAAGCTCAAGAGTGCTGCTGTGCTCGAACCAAATTTTGTGCCAATAGTTTCCAGCATATAAGGATTCATGCCGTGGATCATCAGGCCGAATAGAATGCCAATTGGTGTAATCACCACTAATGGAGGTAACTGGGGAAGTCGACGCCATAAAAACAGTATGAGCGCAAAAAATAATAAGAAGGTAAAGAATGCCGGCAGATACACATCAGCAATACGCGCAATAGTGGCGAGCAGTGAATCAAAAAAATATTTCTGCGGCGGCACCTGCACACCGAGTGCAAAATTTAATTGCCCAAGACCGATTATTATGCCTACCGCAAGCGTAAACCCATGCATAACGCCATGAGGCACATAAACAATCAATCTATCCATCTGCAGATAAAAGGCAATAGCAATGAAAATACCGGTTAAGATCGCCAGCGTTGGCAAGGCCGATACGCCATACATGATCGCAATGGCAGCAATTGATCCTGATAATGCACCCGTTGGTCCAACGATGTTGTAATTGGTGCCACCCAGCATCGCGCCTACTAATCCTGCCCACACTGCGGTAATGACACCCATCAACGGGGTTGCGTGCGAGGCAATAGCGAGAGAAATTGAGAGCGGTATAGAGACCAAAGCAACCGTTAATCCGGCCTGCCAGTTTCTACGGATGTTGGTAAGCGATAGCATATGAATCCTTTAAACAATAGCTTCAGTCTATACCAATAGGCTTACCTCTTACAATATGATTGACCTTTACGCTGCTCAGCAGCCTATACTCAGAGGGTGGGTTTGCAACCCTTTTGACAGCAAGCCAGTATCAACTACAATGAAATCATCAAAATTGAAATTTTCGGGGGTGTCACGGTTTCGACGTGTTGTGATACAGATAGGGAGCATGCCGAGCGTTGGACAAGTGCTCGTAAAACAATTGTTCAAAAACAATAAGTGCAGACTATCAAGTCTCACCAGCTCTAGCTTTCGCTTAAACGAACTAGAACTCTTGTTTGACTGACGTGTCTATCAGTTGGTCTCACTCGAATTAATCAAGATGGAACTTGCAACTGAGATTTTTTGGTTTCGTATGTTGTTCGTAAACTAAACCAGCTACGTGGTAATACCATGTCCTTGTGGTTGTCACGTAGTATAAGTAAGGAATAAGCATGTAGCGCTTTATGTGTGTTGTAGTGCGGACACGGGTTCAATTCCCGTCACCTCCAAATAAAAAAGCTGCCGTTTAGAACTCAATCTAAACAGCAGCTTTTCTGTTTTCTATATATTAGTATTCGTAATAATAACCAGAATCATAATCCTCTTCAGGCTCTGTTTGCATTGCCTCTGGCTTCTTGCCAGTTTCCTTGGCTTGTACCCAAGCCATGTCCTTGAAGATTTGTTCTTCTCGTTGAGCGCGCGTCGCCTGGTCAGGCACGTTTTGCAGTTTGTTCAGAGCGGTGTCATATTTCGACATCATCTCATCCCAACGCTTTTGTTGCGCGAGAGAAACCATCTGATCATATGGCATACCGTAATCGGTATACCAATCAGGATAACTGCTCCACCATGCTGGATATGCCCAGCTCAACCATAATGGGCTCCATAGGCCAAGACCTATACCACCCCACCAGCTCAACCATGGGTTCCACCAGAAGGCATTGCCCCAACGACCAAAGCCCCAGCCGCCACGCCAGCCCCAACCGCCGCGACCCCAGCCACCAAAGCCACGACCACCCCAACCTCGGCCTCCCCAGCCACCACGGCCTCCCCAACCGCCGCCGGCCCAGCCACGGCCACCGCCAAAACCACCACGACCGCCACCAAAGCCACCACCGCCAAAACCACCGCGACCACCACCACCAAAGCCGCCGCCACCGCCACGTGCAAATGCTGGCATGCTCGAAAGCGCCAGAAGTGCGCTCAGCACAATCATTAAACGTTTCTTCATCATTTCCCTTTTCTCCTTTTTAGAGACTAAATATAGAATTTAATAATTATGATTTTATCTCAGGCTGTAATGCGTATGCAAGAGATGAGGTGCGGAAAAAGTGCCTTGAATACAATAAAAGGCTATAGATGGGCTGGGAATTTTATCGGCCGCGCCAAACACGTTCGGTCTCGCGTCTTATGTCGCGCTCTTTAAGGGCAGCCTTTTTACTTGCCGCTTTTTTATGTTTAGCGATACCAATCTCCACCTTGATTCGGTTCTTGTCATTTAGATACATTTTCAACGCAACCAAGGTTACGCCTTTGCGTGAAATATCACCGATAAGCCGATTAATTTCCCTTTTGTGAATCAGCAATTTGCGTGATCGCGACTCTTCACCCTTTTTATGCTCGGCCGCATGGCTGTAGGGAGAGATAGTACAATTGATAAGAAAAAGTTCACCTTGATGGATATTGCCAAAGGCGCCTACCAATGAAACATGACCGGCTCGGGCTGATTTAACCTCATTGCCAGTTAACACGATGCCAGCCTCAAGACGATCGAGGATTTCATAATCAAAAAGAGCTTTTTTATTTTGAGCGAGAACTTTAATCGACATCGGCGAGCCTAAATTTGTAGCTTTCGTTGGTTTGGTATACCTTTCTTCTTCCTTATAGTACCAGGTATTAAGAAGGAGCAACATGATCCAACGAATATTGATTACTTTACTATTATTTGCGCCAACAGTTCTTACCACTCGCGGCTTTCCGCCACAGCAGCGGATGCCCTTTTTAGATAATTTTCCTCCTGTCGCACGACCACGTCAGCAGCAACTCGTTCGGCCTATGATGCCACCGCGGCAAGAGGTGCGCCAGCAACCGCCGACTCTAGCGCAAGCACCGATTACTGTGCCTCCGGTTTTTGTGCCGCATCAGAACCCTCAATACGATGGGCCACCGCCAAAAACATTGGTCGGCTCCTTGTCCATACCAATGGGCATTACCGAAAATCCAACCTTTGTAGCCTTTTATAATGGTTTGCGCATTGATATTACCCATGGCGCTTATCAATTACATGATCCCTTTGCCTCACAACAGATACTGCATGTAATTTTTACGCTCGCTTCGATCAAACCAGTTTCGGCTCATGAAGATGATGCAAACACTATTGCGGGATTGGCATTTGATGCAAAAACTCCATACAAATCCTTCGTCATCCAACGCAATCCGGTATATGCAGCTCCCGCATTGATTAGCCCAGCGCACCATGAAAAAAAAGAACAAAAGCCATGGATTATTTCGCGCACCGAGCTCGGCACCAAAAATGGGATGATCTATATCCCAGAAAATGCACTTATTGTTTTAATTTCGCCAGATTCGGTCACCGGCCTTGAACAGGAATTATGGTCTGATCGTCATGGCAATATGGCACGCCTTCCTAAAATTGTTTTAAAGTCTGATCTTGAACCAAAAGC
>DAIDHG010000001.1:24760-33430 GCA_027452085.1 bacterium | reverse complement strand
TTGATCTTGATCCATTTCATCGACGACCAACTATCATAAGCGAGGTTAAAAAGGAGTTGCCGGCGCTCGTGGTATCTATGGTCACCGAACTCCCTAAAACGGCATGAACAGATTAATTCTTGGCATTGAATCTTCGTGCGATGAAACAGCTGTCGCTGTATATCGGGCTGATGTTGAAAGGGGTGAGTTTGGAGTGAAATCAAATGAACTTCATTCTCAAATCACACTGCACCAACAATTTGGCGGCGTAGTGCCCGAGCTTGCTTCGCGATCCCATTTAGAAAAAATTAATATGGTGATGACGCAGGCTTTGCACAAGGCGAATGTATCACTTTCAGAGATTGATGTGATTGCGGTGACTACCCATCCAGGATTGCCCGGTTCATTGCTCATCGGCCTCTGTTTTGCAAAGTCGCTTGCGTATGCATTAAACAAGCCAATCATCGGCATTAACCATCTTGAAGGCCATGCATTTTCGCCGATGATTGAAAACAATGTGCCATTTCCCCATATCTGCCTCACGGCATCGGGCGGGCATACGGCATTATTTTTGATCAAAGGATTTGGCGATTACGAGATTATTGGCCAAACAGTTGACGATGCCGCCGGCGAAGCATTTGATAAGGTTGCCAAGGTGGTAGGTCTGCCCTATCCGGGCGGCCCCGTAATTGAAAAGCTGGCACGTGAAGCTGAATTTAAAGATTATTATACCTACACGCGCGGCTCGGGCAAAACATTAGATTTCAGTTTTTCTGGCATAAAAACTGCAGTGCTATATGACATGGTCAAACGCGGGGTCTATGATCTGCACAAAAAAAAGTTCTTATTATCGGGTGATGCGGCACACGAGGAGCAAAAGAAGATTGCAAGCTCACTCCTTGTTTGCATCAGCGACATATTCAAGAAAAAATTAGCCTATGCGCTTGAAGCATATCCTCATATACAGGCCATCACCTTTGCCGGTGGTGTTGCCTGCAACAAATATCTCAAAGTAGAGTTACAACAGTGGGCTGATCAGCATCATCTTCATTTCTTCTACCCATCGCCTCAGTATTGCACTGACAATGGCGCCATGATCGCCTATGTAGCTTCGTACAAGGCAGCGCAGGGCGTATTCGATACGTTGAACATAGACATTTAAACAAAATAGGCACAAAAAAAGGGGCACGCGTGTGCCCCTTTAGATTTTTGAACTTTCCCGGCTATTCCGCGCTCGTCGATGACGCAGAACCATTTGCCGATGGGGCAACTGCGCCCTTCTTGCCGGTCATAGCATCGAAGAACTCTTCATTGGTCTTAAACTTCTTCATCCGATCGATGATAAGTTCGGTACCTTCAATAGTGTTCATGCTGCCGAGCATTTTGCGCAATATCCAGATTTTATTCAATTCCGTTTCCGGTATGAGCAGCTCTTCACGACGAGTACCTGATTGGAGAATATCGATGGCCGGGAATGTGCGGCGGTTTGCAAGCTTACGGGTCAGATGCAACTCCATGTTTCCGGTACCCTTAAACTCTTCAAAGATTACCTCATCCATACGCGAACCGGTTTCTACCAAGGCAGAACCAATAATGGTAAGTGATCCGCCCTCTTCGCAGTTACGCGCGGCACCAAAGAATCGTTTTGGATATTGCAATGCGTTGGCATCAACACCACCGGTTAATACTTTGCCTGAGGCAGGTGCAGTCGTGTTGTAGGCGCGGGCCAGACGAGTAATAGAATCAAGGAGAATCACGACATCTTTTTTAGCTTCTACCAGTCGTTTTGCCTTTTCGATAACGATCTCAGCAACCTGCACGTGGCGTTCTGCCGCTTCGTCAAAGGTAGAGCTCACCACCTCAACATTTGGCCCTCTAACTGAGCGCCGCATATCAGCAACCTCCTCAGGACGTTCGTCAATGAGGAGTACAATCAGATGAATATTTGGTTCGTTAGTTGCAATCGTTTGCGCAATCTCTTTGAGCAAAACGGTTTTACCAGCCTTAGGCGGTGCCACGATAAGGCCACGCTGGCCCTTACCAATAGGTGAGAATATATCGATGATACGTGTAGATAAAATCGTTGGATCACCTTCAAGATTAAATTTCTTATCAGGAAATAATGGGGATAAGCGATCAAAGTTTGGCCTTTCATCCATTTCTGATGGGGCAGCACCATTGACCGATGTAACCTTCAATAAGGCAAAATATTTTTCGCCCTCTTTCGGCTTACGTATGACACCGCGCACCGTATCACCGGTACGAAGATTAAAGCGGCGGATTTGTGATGGAGAAACGTAACAGTCATCGGGGCCAGATATGTAGTCAAAACGGGCTGATCGTAAAAAACCAAAACCATCCGGCAAGCGCTCGAGCGTACCTTCAACTTCGATATCTTGATCAGGGTTTTGTTGCAATTCAAGAATGCGTTTAATTAATGCGTCTTTTGACATTAAGGTAGCGCCAGAAACGCCAAGGCGACGTGCATACATCTGCACATCAGAATAGCTGAGCTGCTGCAACTCTTGCTCGCTTTTGCTATATCGTGGCTGTTGTGGCTGGTCATCACCGCGCCCATCTGAACGACGACCGTGATGCACTGAACGCAACCGAACACGATCACGCTGATGGTGTTGTTGCTGATCTTGGCCCTGAGCATCTGGATGCACTACTCGAGGCTGGGCTTGCTCGTGCAGACGTACCGACTCTACGTGATGCTCATTGTGCGGTGCATCAGCCCAATCCTTTTTGGAAGGCGCGTCATCAATGTGCTGTGATGTTGGCAGCTCTCGCTCGATCTGCTCTTCAACTGGTGTTGTTTTCTTACGCATTAATGTAATAACTCCATATTAAGTGATAATTTTTTTATTTTCATAAGAATGGTTTTTAGATGGCATGCTCAGCTTTAAAAGCTGCATGCAGCAAGATACGCTTCATCCCAAGCGCCATAGATGTCATGAAATACAGTCAACTGAGATCAACCTTTATGCATGCTTATGCAATAGCATCATAATCGGGCTTGCTACGTAAATTGATGAGTACGTACCCACAATAATACCAATCAGCAATGCCAATGAAAGATCTCGTAAGCTCTCACCGCCAAGAACAAAGAATGATACAACGGTTAGCGCTGTCGCAAAACTTGTTAATAAGGTACGCGTTAATGTTTGGTTGGTACTCACGTTTACAATCTCGTACAACGACGAACCAGACATTTTGGATAAATTTTCTCTGATACGCGTGTAAATCACAATAGTATCGTTAATCGAGTAGCCCAAAATTATAAGCACGGCTACAACAACATTTGGGGAAATCTCAAAGCCAAATAAAATAAAGAATCCAACAATTGTAAGGGCATCATGCAATAATGATGCAACGGCACCAACGGCGAATGAAAACCTAAAGCGCAACGCCACGTATAAGAGCATTAATGCTAAACCAAGAAGCAAAGCATAAATTGCTTTTTCTCTCAAGGTTGCCCCCGCTTGTGGGCCCACACTGTCAATTGCCTTAATAGTAACCTCGTTGCCTGACAAACCTTCGGCCAAGGCCTCACGGATCTTGTCGGCCTGACCTTTGGCATCACCGGCAAACTCTTTAACGCGAATCAACATCTCGGTTGATGAGAATTCACGAGTGATCGCCGACCATTGCTTGGCCGCCAGAATATGCTTCACCTGCTCAGAATTCACGGGATTCTTGAACGAGACAAGCACCTGTGTGCCGCCATCAAAGTCAACGCTGTAGTTGACGCCACGCATAAAGAATGCAACAGCCGCAACTACGATGAATAATGCAGAAACAGTAAGGTTTAAATTACGATATTTTAAGAAATCGATCATGTAATTCCGATCTTCATACCTCAGGGCAAGATGTGCCAACGCCCTGGTTTACTCTTCCCGCTTATCCTGAGTAGGTCAACGATCAAGCGGGAAGAAAACTTATTACTCAATTTTTCAAGCGGCTATCAATTAGCCACCAACAATAGATACAAATCTACGGCCTTTATGCCCATAGTGGAATTTAACGTTTCCAGCCGAGTGAGCAAATAGAGTGTCATCTGACCCGCGACCAACGCCTACGCCTGGGTGGATTCTGGTCCCGCGCTGACGAACGATAATCTCGCCGCCAAGCACTTTCTGACCATCAAAAAGCTTTACCCCTAGTCGTTTGCTGATACTGTCTCGACCATTCTGTGTAGAACCGCCGGATTTACTCGTTGCCATTTCGTTATCCTAGATAGATAAGTAGGTTTTGATTGATTTTCAACTGAATAGCTTATTAAAGACGGGTCCATTATCTATAATCCCCCCCCGGATGTCAACTGGAGGCCAAAATCGATCAGAATAGACCCTCATCTCTTGCAAAATTGGCCCAGTTATTTATACAATATTGTATACAAATATGGATACAAACATCAGCAACAGGTGTCACATGGCTAAAATGATGAGAATTAATGAACATATAGATGATCACATCAAAGAACTGATGGAGCTTACTGGCAAGCGCCGCTTAGATATTCTTGATGAAATTCTGGAAAAGGCGCTCTTTAAGTTTAAAAAAGAGTATTTCTTGATCATGGCCAATAAAGAGGCACAGGCTATAGTAAAAGACAAGAAAGCCCATGCAGAATTCAAAAGAGAGTATGAAGCCTGGGACACCACACTCCAGGACGGATTAGAGGAGTATAAAGATGACGCGTTCGCCAAAAAGAGAAAAAATTCATAGAGGCACCGTTTGGTACGTTGACCTTGATCCAGTTCATGGACACGAACAAGCCGGCATTAGACCATGTCTAGTACTATCCGCCGATATCTACAATCAAACGCCATTTAACTTGGCTGTTGTTGTACCAATTACCTCAACACGTCGAACATATCGATGGTATATTCAGGTGATTCCTCCTGAAGGTGGTCTAAGCAGTACCTCTTACATTATTAGTGATCAAGTCCGCTGTGTTTCCACTGATCGATTCACGCGCTTGAGCGGCGCTGTAACACATGAAACCCTCAGCCTGATTGAGCAAAATTTAAAATATTTGTTTGATTTTGAAAGTTAACTGCTCACCAAATCTGTTTAGGCTCATACCGATTTATGCACATACAAACTATCGAACCCGTCATATTAACCCAATTGGGCTGAAGTGGCGCCTATTGCTTGGCACTCACCCAAATTCAAACGTTTACCTTTGTACTTTACCTACCGGTTGTCTTACCAAGATTTCGCGATAGCCTGGTTTGGCATTCAAATGGAGAAAAACATGAATTTACAAAAGTTGAAAAGTTGAGCTATATAGCCAAGGCCATAGCGTATGCAATCAAAGACACGCGGTTGACTATCGATTTGATGGAAGTTTCAATGGCATGGCATAACAGCAACCGCCAGTCAGATTTGACCAGTTGCTTTGGCTCAGCGTATCACTCTTTTTTTTCAGACAGCTTGTTTGGATATAACGCACTATCAATGGCATAATGAGAAAGACTATCCGTAAAATCTGCAGCTTGCATTCCCCACATGATTGCTTTCAACTCAGGGTAACCATTAGCATATTCCCAGGCGCTCATATTAAAACGGTCGCGAATAGTATATGGCAAGGCATTTTTGGTCAATAAGAAGACAACATTTTCAAGAAACAAGGCTTTGTCGGCCGATTTACCAGCATTGGTATAGCCGAGCACTGAATACATTAACGCCGTCATACCGCAGGCATCTTGAGCATTCACGTTTACCTCATTATTTCTGAAAATAATTGGCAATAATGGCTTGCCTTGCTGAGCATGATCAATAAAAGCCATTTCATGCTGAAGTTTGACCAACGCCTTGTACAAAGCCATTTGAAATGGCCCAGCTACATTTGATGAATCAGAGGATTGTTGCGTAGCATGAGCCATCGCTGCGCCTAGTACACCAGTCAAAACCGCCATTAAACGTATTCTCATGTTACAATGCCACCTCTTGAGCCTGCTCAGGCACGTATAATTTCTTAAATTCACTGATCGATACCGGGAAATGTTTTTCTGCCATGCTCAGCATTGCTTGAGCATATTGGCGAATTTCCCACTGGGCGTCAGCCTTAATTCTCAATTTTATAAAATGCATAAACGAATGCAGATTCACGGTATAGATATATTCCGTGTATACGCATACCGGCAACACCCCACGAGCAAGCTCACGAGCTACGCCGACCTCCAAAAGCTTTTCATATGCTTGATGAGCTACTTCAATTACATTTTTGTACGAAGCTATCAGTGATGGATCGTCAAATCGACCGGTTGATGCTTGGCGATTATCTTTATCTTGATACCGCCAATAAGCCGGCACATAAAACTCAACTGGCGCCTTCACATAGCGGTAACTAATTTCATTATAGGATGCCATGCGGTGCCGAATCCATTGGCGCTGCACGTAAATGGGTGCTTTAATGCGAAATGAAAGCTGGTTGTGCTCAAATGGGCTTGTGTGATGATGAGCAATCAAGAATTTTATGAGCTTTTTATCGCGGTCTGATATTTCATTGGACATTTTGCCATACGAAACACGCGCTGCATTTACCACTTCTAAATCAGATCCTGAAACACGAATGAGTTCGACCGAGCTAATACCATCGCCCAGCGGATCTGAGGCTTGCGCTGATGCTACCGGCGCTACATAGTCGGTCTGAAATGTTTGATTTTCCATAGATGTCCTTATACTTTGCCATAAGCCTATATGCTTTTGTTCATCACACAAGTATCATGAGGGCATGATTATTCAACTTACACCACCGACCATAACACCAGCGACTATCATACCCATCGCCTGTATACGCCCGAAACGTAGAAACGGCTTTAATATTTCTGTACAACCACATGCAAATCAAACCGTGGTGCACTGTTATGGCCATGGCGGCTCAGGCTGGACCATGCTCTTTGGCTCTGTGCAACGCGCCATTACATTATTTGAACTCACCCATCCAAATAAAAAGGATCCCATTCGCATAGTTGGCGCCGGCTGCATGGGCTTACTTTCAGCAATCGAACTACGCAGGCGCGGCTATCAAATTGCCGGCATCATCGGCAAAGAGCCATATGATGGAGCTTCCTGGCGCGCATCCGGATATTTTGCCTTCTCTGGCAATGCAAGCACGAGTGCTGAGGCACAATTAATTCGAGAGTTAGTTACCACTACGTTAGCAGAATACAAAAACATAGAAGAAGGCGGGCATGCCTATTTAAATCCCTCTACGGTTCGCTTATTGCCCACCTATTGCAAAATTGGATCTGATGCAGCTCTGTGCTGCGAATATTTGGTTAAAAGCGGCATTATGCCAGCCGGCCAACCGGCAACTTTGGATTTTGGTAGCGTGCAACACGAGAATTTCATTCGCTATTACAACTATCACATTCAAACAACCAATCTCATGCGTCAACTCATGCAAACAATAGAACGCCTGGGCATTTCCATTGAATATCGAGCGATTCGCTCCTTTAGCCAATTACAAGATGCGGTAATTTTTAACTGTTCTGGCCTGGGATCTGCTGAACTGAATAATGATAACGGCATGGTGCCATTGCGCGGCCATTTAATCATGCTCAAACGGACCGCCGAAATAGAGCCCCTTGATTACATTGTGCAGACAGTTGAAATGCAAAATGATGATGAAGAAAATCTCTATTTAATTCCTAAGCATGAGTTGGTAACCACGGAATATCCCGATGGATTGCCGTGCGCCGGCGTGCTTGGCACTACCTATGCACCAACTGATGACATGAGTGAATATGATATTATAAAGTTGGATGCAATGGAGTTTGAGAAGTTGATTGAACGAGCTAAACAATTTTTTGGCACCTGAGAAATTAATTTTCTTCATCGCTCGCATCCCTCGATACAGCCGCCTTCGTTAAGACTCTGCGGCCACACCGGGACGAGCGGTTCATCTATCATCACAACCATAAGCTGATTATACATTTAACAATATTCATCTCTTATAAATCTTTAACTCTGCTCGTCATGTTCCTTCGATACGATTTTTACTTCAGTTAATCAGCTCACCCCGAGTACGTAGCAAAATATATCGAAGGGCTAAAGCCCTCCATCACCACTAAAGAGAAACAAAAATTTAATCTATGCATTGGCAGCGACTAAGAAAGTATAACTCACTCGGTTGGCCTCAGGCCCTCAAGGCCGTAGACACCGATGAGTTGATACTTTTTAGGAGCGTTATTCTTTTTTGCAGATTTTCTGCCACCAAATTTCAGCTAAAAGCCGGCAATGATCAATCTCACCATGAAACTCGATTTCGCCCCACAGACTATTATCAAGGTAAGCAAAAAAAATTTATTTGGTGACTTCCTGCCAATCTTTACCAGCACGCGTATCAACTACCATAGGCACCGGCCACGAAACTACCGACTCCAGCTCTTTCTTAATAACAGCTTCTGCTTGGGCAATGTGCTCTTTTGGCACGCTGATCAGCAACTCGTCATGAATTTGCAATAAAATTTTGGCACCGGGAAATTTCTCTTGCAATGCTTTATCCAAATTGATCATGCCAATCTTCATCACTTCAGCTGCCGTTCCCTGTGCTGCTGTGTTAATCGCAACACGACGCGCTAAATCAAAGAGCGTGCGATTCTTCTCATAAATACCCGGCACATACCGTCTGCGGCCCCAATGGGTTGTTACATAGCCATGCTTTTTAGTTTCTTCAAC
>DAIDHG010000001.1:20964-24750 GCA_027452085.1 bacterium | reverse complement strand
CCAGGCAGACACGCCAGGATACTGCGCAAAATAACGCTCGATATAGGTCTTTGCATCGGTGTATGAAATACCTAGATCTTGGGATAAGCCGTAGGGAGTCATCCCATATAAGATCGAAAAGTTGATTCGTTTACCAAGCTGCCGCTGCTCATGAGTAACCGAATCAAGCGGCACATCAAAGAGCTTGGAAGCTGTTTGTGTGTGAATATCAATGTTGTGCTGAAAAGCATTTGTTAATGCCCGGTCACCAGATAAAAATGCAAGCACGCGCAACTCAATTTGCGAATAGTCGGCCGAAATAAATTCATGGCCTTTTTCTGGTTTGAATGCGGTGCGCACATGCACGTCATACGGCTTTGTATGCACCGGCACGTTTTGCAAATTTGGATCAAAGCTTGAAAGACGGCCGGTGGCCACCGACGTTTGGCTATAGCTGGTGTGAATTTTGCCATCTTTTGGATTAATGTAGGTCGGCAATGCATCGATATAGGTGCTTTTGAGCTTGGCAAGCTCACGCCATTTAATAATAAGCCCTGGCACTGGGTGCAGCTTTGAAAGCACCTCTAATACTTCTTCATCGGTTGAATAACCAGTACGTGTTTTTCGCTGCGGCGGAAGTTTGAGGTCTTCAAATAGCAGCTGAGAAAGCTGCTTGGGGGAGTTGAGATTAATGTGTTTATATTGCTCGCCCGTTGCGGCAATGATTTTATCCTCGAGCTTTGCCATATCGCGCTGCACGTAATCATCAAGCTTATGCAACACGGCTACATCGCAATAAATACCCTCTTTTTCCATTTTATAGAGCACTTGCGCAAGCGGGAGTTCGATATCGTAATAGAGCTTTTCCATATGCTGTTTGCGCAACTCATCTTCCATGATAGACACGAGCCTGAATGTTTGGTGCGCATCGGCTGCAGCATATTCTGTGGCTAAATCTAGTGGAACTTCAGCAAAAGATTTGTAGCCGTTTGCCATTACGGCATCGGCAAACGAAATCATTTTTTCTTTAAGATAAAACTGCGAAAGATATTTCAGGCTGATGCGCTGCCAATCTTCTGTTACTAAATGCGCGGCGATCAAGGTGTCAAAAACAATGTTATTTACGTGCACACCATATTGGCTCAACACGAGTTGATCAAATTTTGTGTGCTGCAAATATTTTTTGATCGTTGCATCTTCAAAGACGGGGCGCACTGTATCAATAACGGTTTGCAAAGGCAGTTGCATCGGCGCTAATTGGCTACCAAACATCGATATAGATTGAGTATCTTCTTTTTTGGTTTTTTTAGCACCACTCATTTCGCCTTGGGCGCCCTGATGGCCAACCGGTATGTAATAGGCCGTGCCAGGTTCAACGCAGATAGAGATGCCAACTAAATTGCAATTGAGGCCATCCAGACTGTCGGTCTCGGTATCAAACGCAAATAATCTTTTTTCTTTAATCTGGGCAACAATATCTTCAAGCATTGATTGCTCGGTCACGCACAAGAATTTGTACCCTTTGAGCTCCGATAATTTTGCTTGCGGTGCCGCAACTCCATGCTTTTGCAGATCTTTCAGCATTGATTTGAATTCGAGTTCTTCAAAGATCGGCTGTGCATTGGGCCAGTTGGATTCATGGAATGCGAGGTCTTCCTTTTTTAGGCCAAGATCATGATAGCGAAGCAAGAAAAGATCACGTGATAAAAACGCTTCGTCTTTATGCTCAAGTAACGCGGCACGCGTGCGCTCCTTTTTTACGCCATCGATGTTGGCATACAGATCTTCTAATGAATCGAATTGCTTGACCAGCTCAGTAGCACCAACCTTACCAACTCCCTTAACACCAGGAATATTATCTGAAGCGTCACCAATGATGCCAAAATAGAATGGTATCTTATGAACGCCAAAGCCATATTTCTCTTCCAATGCTTTTTCATCAATAAATTGCTCTTTGAGCCAATCATACATTAAAGCATGCGGTCCAAGCATTTGGCCCATATCTTTATCAGAGGTTACCAACACCACGGTGTCACCTTTTTTGATGCGGTCGACCCCAATGGAATACATTAAATCATCAGCTTCGATGCCAGGTTGAGCCACCTGCTTGATATGAATAAGATCGGCAAATTCAACAATCTTCTCTTTTTGGGTGAACAGATCACTTGGTGGCGCTTGGCGCGTTGCCTTGTACGATTCTAATATTTTATGACGCTCAGTCTTACCCGGAGAATCCCAAACAATAGCCATATATTTTGGCTTGAAGGTTTCGAGGAGTTTGTGAATAATTCGGCAAAAGTTATATACCGCCTGAACCGGCAGGCCATAGCTGGTATGCATCGGCCGCAAACCATAATAGGCGCGATATAGGAATGCAGATCCATCGATTAAAAAGACCGTCTTTTCCGGATCCAAATGAGGTTTTAAGAGGGTATGAACGTTCTGTTCCATTGAGCTCCAAAGTCGAACTGATATTTTGCGGGATAAGGATAGAACAGCTGGTTAAAAAAGGGAAAAGCTCATTTTGGTCAAAATCAACGGTACCCTATTTGATTCTTGGTCAAAATCGACGGTCAAATTGGCATGGTTTTGGTCAATATCGACGGTTAGCGATTGGGCGGCATATGAGGGGAGGCTAAATGATACCTCAAAAAAAGAAGGGAGTTGGCTCTCAATGAGCCAATCCGTGTCCCCCCACCTTTTGCAATTCCGGCCCATTGGTATATGTTATTTCCATCATCCAAAATGGAGGCTACACATGATTAAAATCAATCACTTTCTTGCACTCATTCTTTGTTCAATCTCAGTAGCACAGGCCACGAGTATTACGCCTGAAGAGCAGGCTGCTAAAACCAAAAAAGAGCAGACCCTTGTCGCTGCGGCACTTTCATCTGCGAGTGAAGCTGCGCGCAGTTCTGTTTTATTCGGTCTCAGAAAAGATCTTTCTACGCAAATTTTTAACAGCCTCAACTATAAGGATCTGTTTCATGTTGCCGCTGTGTGCAAAGATTTTAAAGCAACGGTCGAACGCAAAAAATTGAGTAAATATTCTACTCCCCTGTTAAAAAATTTGCCTCTGGGAAAAACTTTTTCAGAGATCGAAAAGGAGTGGTTTAAGAGTCAGAGCGAAGAAGAGGCATTTCATCAAATCGCCACCACCTGGTTGCAGGGCTTGCCTGAAGAGAGAGCTTTTACCGAGATTGCAACGGCAATAACGCAAGAGCCCTACCTCATTCGTTTTCTTTTCGTGGGTTCATTAAGAGATCAATTTAAAAACCATCCCAACGGATTAAAAGCTCAGCTCATGGTAAAGTTATTAATAAACTTTCGTGGGATATTCATGATGATGCCGCAGGCTACCGGTCCATTCACCTTTCAAGACGCGCAAGAATTCTTGCCTGATATGAATGAAGTTGATCAACTCTGCGCCTATGTGCGCGCGGTGTATGAAGCACATCGAATTTTGCCCCTGGTGCATAGATTTTGCCACGGAACAGCTTTCTTATCCTCTCAGCTTATCCATAGGGATAAAGTAGGATTTGTAGCAGAGATGTATAAGCAGATCAAAGATGCTTTATTGCACATGCCACCAACACAAAAAATTATGGAGGCTGAGCAACTATTAATCAAACTGTGCACAACCAATAATGATACAAAGACAGCCGGAGCAATAGAAGATATGAACCTGCTGGAATATATAGATGCAACCATGCCACAGAAAGACCGCGTATTGATGCACGAAATAAAACGCGAGCTGAATAGTATCGAATCGGAGATATACTCTGAGCGTGCGGCTGCCAACTCAAC
>DAIDHG010000001.1:0-20954 GCA_027452085.1 bacterium | reverse complement strand
GCCTCAGTGCTTCAAAATCAGCTGCAAAACATTGAAAAAATCTTTGATGCCTTCAACAGATCACCAGAGCCGATTGATCGCAGCATTAAAACAGAAACCTCGTATGACTCTGGCCCGTATCATGAAGAGGATTTTATAAAAGGCAAAAAGGCAGAGCAAATAGAAAATGCAGTGGAAGCTTTTGCTACGTCAATTGCAGATTGTGCACAGATCAATGTTGCCATGCGCATTATGCTACTACAAAAAGCCGCTGATTATCTTGCGCAGATTCATAGCTGGCTTAAACAACCCGGCCCGAAGCATTTTTCTCCTGGCTTGCACGGACCTATGCTTCGTATACGAGGCTTAATCGCTATGCTCCATGGTCAAAGACCTGGCGTATATATGGAAAACTATTTGGCGGAAATTCAGAAAAAGGCCGAAGAGGTACACAGCAACACCGATACCTATCTTGCAAATCGTGCTGCTTTTCAAGGCGATATCTATGATGAATACCGTGCCGTTGCCAAACATGCGTTTGCATTTAGAGATTTTATCATTGATATGAATGAGCTCACGGTAGCTCAACGCATACGATTGCTTGAGGCCTTGCGCGATACGGTTGTTGATCCGCTGCGCAGATCAGGCAGGCGATTTACAGATTCATCCCCATTAGGTGCGCTTGACCCGCAAAGGATAATTGATTGGCTCAACAAACTTGATGAGAGCAAACCGCGTAAACCATTACTTGCGTTACCGCAAACAAGCAATTCATCTTCACCTTTGGCCCAAGGACTCTAAAGAGTTCGCCAAAAGATATAGGCATGAAAAGAGCCGTTCAATTGAACGGCTCTTTTTTTATGAATTTTTGAGTTCATTGATAGATTGTAGGAACTCTATGACGGCACAACTTACAAAGTTTTTGCTTTTTCCTGCGCTTCTTCAATGGTGCCAACCATATAAAATGCCTGCTCAGGCAGATGATCAAAATCACCCTGCACAATTCGGCCAACATCTTCTACGACTTTTTCACGAGAAATATAGCGGCCCGCCATTCCAGTGAAAGCTTCGGCAGTGAAAAGAGGCTGTGTTAAAAATTTCTGAATCTTCTTAGCGCGTTTAACGGTCGTTTTATCTTCTTCAGAGAGTTCGTCCATGCCAAGAATCGCAATAATATCCTGCAGCTCTCGGTATTTCTGCAGCATTGCTTGCGCTGCCCGCGCTACGCGATAATGCTGCTCGCCCACCACACTCTTGGTCAATCCTTTTGAATTTGATTCTAATGGATCGATGGCAGGATAGAGCCCAAGAGCCACCATTTTTCGAGAAAGCACCGTGCTTGCATCTAAATGCATAAAGGTAGTGGCTGGTGCGGGATCGGTGATATCATCAGCAGGAACATACACGGCTTGGATGGAAGTGATGGCGCCGTTTAAGGTATTGGCAATGCGCTCTTGAAATGCACCCATTTCCGAGGCCAGTGTTGGTTGGTAACCAACTGCTGAGGGCATACGGCCTAATAAAGCAGAAACTTCAGAGCCGGCCTGCACTAAACGAAAAATATTATCGACAAATAATAGTACATCTCTTTTTTCATGGTCACGGAAATATTCAGCCATGGTCAAACCAGTCAGACCAACGCGTAAACGAGCGCCGGGCATTTCGCCCATCTGCCCAAATACAAGCACCGCTTTTTCAAGCACCCCGGTTTGCTTCATTTCAAGCCAAAGCTCATTGCCTTCACGCGTACGCTCACCGATACCAGTAAATACGGAAACGCCACCATGCTCGATGGCAATATTACGAATAAGCTCAGTAACTAATACGGTTTTACCCACGCCAGCACCGCCAAAAAGACCAATTTTTGATCCTTTAATATACGGGCACATAAGATCGATGGCTTTGATGCCCGTCTCTTGGATTTCTGCTTCAATTTTTTGTTCAATAAAGGCGGGAGGTTCACGATGAATAGACCAACGCTCTTTTGTTTGAACAGCTGTTTTGCCATCAATAGTGTTGCCAACCACATCAAAGATACGCCCCAGTGTTTGTGGCCCGACAGGCACTTTTATTGGTGCGCCGGTATCGATCACATTCAGCCCACGACGAACCCCAAAGACGTTATCAAGGGCAATGCAACGCACGATACCATCACCCAGCTGTTGCTCAACCTCAAGCGTGGCGGTGATGGTTGAATTGTTTTGCGGAATTTCTATGGTAAGTTCATTCCAAATCTCCGGCGCCGATTCGCGCGGAAATTGGACATCGATAATGGTTCCGCTTACGCGGAGAATGGTGCCGGTGTTTGCTTTTTGGCCCTGCGGCTGCATAAAGTATTCCTGACTCAGGGAGAATCATTCTATACTAAAGATAACTCATCCAGTCGTATCCGACGACGGGAAAAGAAGGTTAATAGAATTTGGAGAAAATACTATGGAGCAAAAAAAGATTTTGCGTATCGTCTTTGTAGCGGTTTTTATTGTGATCATGATTGGGCTCTTGGGATATGCCAGTCATTTTATTAGATCAGTGCTCACGCAAAACGCCGCACAATGTGACGTGGCAAGCACCGTCATCGTTCATAATAAGACAGACCAGGAGGTCGAGATCGCGCTGCGCTCAAAAAAGGAGAAGCGCCAATCAACAATCGTTCCAGTCAATGCCCGTGGCTGCTTTACTCTGCCAAACCCGGCAAGCCAGCTTGATAGCATTTCTATTACCTACAACAAACGCCACTACAATTTCTATGACAAAGAAAAGCTCAATAGCTTTGAGGCGCCACATTATTTCGCGATACTCATCTTAGAAAAAAACGATGACCCAAACCGCGCAGCCATACAAGCAAAAGTTGAGCGACCTCTCAAAGAGCGGGTGCGTTATATGGTGCTTAGCGCCTATAAAAAACTTGGCGCGCCATTGGGCGATGATGCACAACTTCAAGTTCAAAAGATGCGATAACTATTCGGCGCTCGGAATTATCGGCACAAAAAACCGGTCTTTATAGATTTGGAGCTCTTTAATTGAATCGTAGATATCAGGCAATGCACGATGCAATTCCTGCTTGCCAGTAATTGGGGATTGGTCTTTCAATGAAAAAGAGTACCAGCGCAAAACAAGCTCTTTAACGGCGGCAACATCTAAACAACGATAATGCAAATAATCGCTCACCTTTGGCATATGCTTCATGATAAATACGCGGTCGTTCCAAACCGTGCTTCCACACATCGGAGATGTTTTGGGCGGCACGTACTGATCTATAAATTGAAGAATTTGCTCTTCAGCTTGGGCCATGGTCAAAGTTGATTGTTGCACATCTTCATACAATTTAGATTTGCGATGCTGCTTTTGACACCAGGGGCCCATTTTCTCTAAGACGGCGTCAGATTGGTGGATGACCAAGGATGGGCCTTCGGCAATAATGTTTAAATGACCATCGGTTATGACAACGGCAATTTCCAGAATGGTATCGGTATCAAAATTGAGCCCTGTCATTTCGCAATCGATCCAAACCAAATTGTGTGTACTTTTGACCATCGAACATTCCTAAAAAATGATTTATATTGTTCTTAAATTTTAGCAGGTTAACTTCAACACGCATATGCACACAATAAAAACTCGTGTCGGCGTCCTTATGGGCGGCAAATCAATTGAACGTGAAGTGTCATTTAATTCAGGTCGCACTATCTGCGATCATCTTGATAGTTCTCAATATGAAGTAATTCCTATTTTTCAACAGAGCAGTGGTGCACTCTATCTACTACCGTGGCGCTTTTTATCACGTGGCAAGATTAGCGATTTTGAACACCGCCTCGCTACAGAGGCAACATCTATTACCTGGGATGACCTGCCTTCACTGATCGACTTTGTGTATATTGCCATGCATGGTCGCTATGCCGAAGATGGCACGCTTCAAGGAATGCTTGCGTTGCTGGGCATTCCCTATTTAGGAGCAAAGCTCCTTGGCAGCGCCATAGGCATGGATAAGGCTATTCAAAAAAAGATTCTTGCCGCGCATGGCATTGCCGTTCCGCATGGTATCGTTTTGGAGCCCCATGAAATTCAGTTCCTGCAACAAAATCCAAGCAAAATTCTGAACATCATTTCATCAGATGCTCATCCTTCCATACAAACGCAGGCTCAGGGTTTGCACCTTCCCCTTATCATAAAACCTCACAAAGAGGGAAGTAGCCTTGGTATGTCTGTCGTTAAAAAGGAAGAGGAACTTTTGCCCGCACTCATCGCCGCCTGCCATGCAAATAGTGGCATACAACAGAGCGTTATGGTTGAAGAGAAAATTGAGGGCATGGAATTCACCTGCATTATATTGACCAACATTGATGGTTCGCCGCTCTTTATGCCACCGACCGAAATCGTGCACGAAGCTGGGTCTGATTTTTATACCTATGATCAAAAATATATGCCTGGCCGCGCCATGAAATACACACCGGCACGATGCACTGATGATGAGATTCAACTCATTCAACAAACCTGTTTGCGCGTCATGCACTGTTTGGAATTTTCAAACATGGCTCGCATTGACGGCTTCTTAACGCCGGACAAACGAGTGGTTATCATTGACCCAAATACCCTCACTGGCATGGGCCCTTCAAGCTTTATTTTCAGACAAGCGGCCGAGGTGGGCATGTCGCACACAAAACTTATTAATCATTTAATTGAAACGGAGTTGGCACATGGACCGTATTAAAATCGCCGTACTCTTGGGCGGCGACTCAAATGAACGAGAAATATCTCTCGAATCGGGACGCAACATCGTCTATAAATTATCGCCATCGAAATATCAGGTGCTGCCAATATTCGTAACCGGCGAACGCAAACTCTATCGCATCGATGAACGTATGCTCGTGCATAACTCAACCAAAGAGATAACCAATTGTTTAACTGATGATATGCGCATACGACTCTCAGATCTACCCGCGTTGGTTGATTTTGTATTTATTGCCTTGCACGGCGGCGTGGGTGAAAATGGTTGCTTTCAAGGTGCATTAGAAATGCTGGGCACCCCCTATAACGGCTCGTCCGTATTTGCCAGTGCCTTGTGCATGAACAAATACAAAGCAAATTGCTTCTTGCGCACTCAAGGATTCGAGGTGCCAAAGCATCTACTCATTTCACGTGAGAGCTGGAATCAAAACAAAGCTGATTGTTTGGCCAAAATACGCGCAGAGTTGCCAAACACCGTCATTGTAAAGCCACATGATGACGGTTGCAGCGTGATGGTATCAAAGGCCACCAATGACGAACAAATAGCTGCGGCTGTTGAGCAGCTCTTTGCTGCCGGAAAGCACGACGCATTTATTGAAGAATGCGTTTCTGGCATGGAGCTCACCGTCGGCGTGATGGGCAATGAGCATCCGATAGCATTACCGCCAAGCCAAGCGCTGGCCAACGCGGGCATCCTCTCTATCGAAGAAAAATTTCTGCCCGGTGCAGGCGAAAATCAAACCCCGGCACCATTGCCCGCAACCTCGTTACAGTTAGTTCAAAAAACGATCGCCGCTGCATATAAGGCTGTTGGCTGCAAAGGCTATGCACGCATCGATTGCTTTTACCAATCAGCTGAGATCAGCCCCACTGGCTCTGAGCGCGTGATCATTTTGGAATTTAATACGTTGCCGGGCGTCACACCAGCGACGGTACTCTTTCATCAGGCTGCCGAACTTGGCATTCGTCCGACGGATTTTGTAGATATGATTGTGGAACTTGGCTTTGCCGAACACATGACTGGCACAAGCGCAAAAGAGCGAATCGCTGAACAAGTAATTTTGCGACCGATTACCGCAGCATCGCAAGCCGCGTTATAGCTTTATTTGCCAACGCAAAACGATCGAAATACTTGGTCCATTGCCTGCTCACTGACCGATTTTCCAGTCAATTCGCTGAGCAACGCAAGTGCATGATTAAGCTCATACGAAAGAAGTTCGTATGCAATATCGCCCTCTACCATAGTTTTTATATGATTCAGCCGATTCTCAAGATCGGCAAGTAGGTGATACTGCCGTTTATTAAGCATGAATGGCGAATCTGCAGCTGCGAGCATTGTATCTATTTTTTGCTCAATCGCTTGCTGCAAAACATCAATGCCGGTGCGAGACAGAGAAGAAACTGAAATAATCGGACCATTACTGCCAGAAGACAGATCAATTTTTGCAGGCAAATCTGATTTATTTAATACAACAATTGTTTTGCCTGCATATTTTTCCAAAAGAGCTGCATATACGCTTGCTTCATCAGCATTCATATTTCGTGAACTATCATAGGCCAATAAAATCACATCGGCACTCTGCGCTTCGTCATGTGCCCGCTGTATACCCTCTTGTTCAATAACATCATCTGTTCGGCGCAAGCCAGCAGTGTCAACGACAGTCCAATAATTTCCTTGCACATACAAGCCAGCTTCAAGCACATCGCGCGTGGTGCCAGGAATTGGCGTTACAATAGCGCGATTACGATTCAGCAATGCATTAAACAATGATGATTTTCCCGCATTGACCGAGCCAATAATGGCAATGCGAAAACCTTGGCGAATGTGCTGCTGTTGATTAAATGATTTTTTTGCTGCCATAACAGCGGAGATGGTCTGATCCACCGACGCACGAATTTGATCAGCAAATGTTATCTCATCGTCTAAAAATTCAAAACTAGCGTCGGAGAATGCTAATACACGCAATAAATTTTGCTCAAGCTCAGAAACAAAATGTGAAAAGCTGCCCTGTAGTTGAGCTAAAGATTTTTTCAATGCCTGTTGATTGTTGGCGCAGATAAGCTCATTAATCGCTTCGGCTTGCACCAGATCAATTTTTTTATTCAGAAAAGCGCGACGGGTAAATTCGCCCTCTTGTGCATGGCGGGCCCCGTGAGCAATTGCCAGCTCTATGATGCGTTCAACAATAAACTGATTATTGTGGCAGGTGATCTCCACCGTATGATGCCCCGTAAAGGTGCGTGGGCCATGCATAATCAAAAACATAACCTGGTCTACAACACCTCCCTGCTGATCAATCACATAACCAGCATGAATGGTGTGTGAGCCCAGGTCTATAATTTTACCTGCTTTGATGTGTGCTATGTTGGCTGCTATCGTCAGCGCTTCAACACCTGTCATACGGATAAGGGCAATGGCCCCATGCCCGACCGGCGTGCACTGAGCTACGATAGTTGCTTCATCATGAGTAAAAATAAGAGAACCTCCATTATAGATTCTTATTCTTCACCGCCATGATCATGTCCATCATGATGATCATGTTGCTCTTCATGGCCCTGGTGTTGGTTTGGCGATTGCTGATGACCTTGCTGGGGTCCTTTGTTGGACGGCCGCAAAGTCTGTTGGCCTTGTTGTTGACCATGTGGTCGACGTCGATGGGGGATATGGCGACGTTGTTGTTGACGTTGATCACCGCTTCGTTGTTGCGGACGATCTTCAACAAAAATACCTATCTTCGCTTTTTTTACCGTGATAAGGCCAAAGAATTTTTTTTGTGCTTCTTCAAAGATTTTTACCGTAAAATCTTTTGGCTTTCCAGCCTTGATCCAGCCAAGTTCTACTGCTTGAGCAATACTCGCTGCTTCCTGAATTACTGATCTCATTGGTTTTATATACCTCAACGGGCAAATGCTTATGTGTGTGTTAATTATTGGGAAAACTATGAAAGAAACCGCGTGATCTGCCCGGGGATCACGGTATAAAAAATGGAGCGGGAAACGGGACTTGAACCCGCGACCTTTGCCTTGGCAAGGCAACGCTCTACCAATTGAGCTATTCCCGCATTCTCATAGATGTGAATCAAAGTATCTGACGAACCATGCCGTCATCTATTGCTATGCTCGCTTGGAGGTAACCTCCGCCGCATTTCATATTCATTTCTGTGCAGCGAATAGTAACAAAATACCAGTGAGTGTCAAATGCATTTCCCGCTTGCATGACATCTACCGAGCCTGCGTCATATATCCCAGTGCATGGCGCAGCAATTCATCAACGCCTACCGGTTTGCCTGCAAATTGGGTTGTTAAATGCTGCATTACCTGCGCGATCTCGGTGCGTGAGTAGTTAAGCTTGGTCAACACCGCCGACACCTCATGCCAATGAGTAAGGTTGCTACCGCCAAACTCTAACCCTTTTTCAAGCAAGCCCGACACCTTGTCGCGTAAGAAGAGGAGCAGCTGCTCCGCCTTTTTGGGGCCAACACCCGAGACGCTGCTCAGCGCTTTTAAATTATTTTGCGATACCGCTTCTAAAATTGCTTGGGCTCCCAATTTCCCCAGCAGCGCTATAGCCATTTTAGGCCCAATTCCCTGGCAGTCGATCAAGGTCAAAAACAGTGTTTTTTCAGCATTCGTTTTAAAACCAAAGAGGCTCGGTCCCTGCTCGGCAGACCAGTGCATATATATATGAAGATCAGCCTCAGAGCCGGGCGCAAACAAAGTAACTTGAGGCACGGCAATCGTAAAACCAATGCCCGCCACCATGAGCGTGATTGACTGATCTTGAAGCTCGGCAACGGTGCCGTTTAATTTTGTAATCATGCAATTGTTTGTATTAAAAAAGGGACCCTGAAATCAGAGTCCCTTTGTATTTTTATAGACTCATGGAGTCTTTTGTCTGCAGCCTGGTTATCCGAGCGGGAATACTTCCACACGTCGATTTGGCCACTGTTCTTCACGAGAGCCACCAAGAACAACCGGCATTTCGGTACCACGACCAACTACTTTCATGCTGTCTGCTGGCACACCCTCTTCTTCCAGGCGCTTAGCTACGGTCTGTGCTCGGTGCTCGGAGAGAATCAAATTGTAAGCTTTTGATCCTGCTGAGTGGCATGAGTGACCTTCAATTATGACTGTTTTTTGATCTTTTTTTGCAACTTTGAGCGCCTCTTGAGCGTCGGCTTCAACTTGAGACTCTTGGTCATTTCGTATTGCATATTTGTCAAAATCAAAATAAACCGGCTTAAACTGCTTCGTGTCAGCTTGAGCTACCCAGGAAGCTTGTTGATTGTCGGCCTGAACTTGGGCATCGTCCTCTAAAACAAAAGCGCCTACTTCATCATCAAAGAAGCTGCGGCGATCACCGCTTGCAAGTGGGATATTCATCGAGCCGCTTTGACGGCCGTCGACAACTTTTTTCTTCTTTCCGCAGGCAGGGGCTAAGGCAACGACAAATAGCATTAGGCTCAGTGCTTTTTTCATGATTTTTTCCATCCTCGCTGTTAATGGTAAGCCAGAGTAGGGCCAAAAACTATCACAATTTTTTTCAATACGCTATATTCTGCACTGTTTAAATTTAAAATCCATCATCGCGCACACCTCCAAATAACTTTTGGATCACTCGCTATGGCGGATAAGAAGGAGGGGCATTGCCGCCCGAATGCTTTCACACCGTAGATAAGAAGCTTGGAAAGCACGTTGGGTAGCCAACAAGATTTTTGAAAGTTACATGAAAAAAATTCTGATTAACGATGCTCCTTGGCAAACGCGCGTCGCGATTGTTCAGGAAGATAACGAGCTCCAAAATATTTACTTTGCACCACACGTGCAGGAACATTTGGAGCGTATGTATTTCAAAGGTATCATCGCTTCAGTGTTACCTGGCATTCAAACAGCGTTTGTTGACTTTGGTCAAGAAAAAGCTGGTTTTTTGCACATCTCTGAAATTGATCGTGAAATGGCGGCTGAAAAAATGGGGCTTGGCCATGATAGCGATCTTGAGCCTGGTCAAGAACATCCACGACCGCAGCGCCGCGAGAGACCAGAAATTAGCAAGATTCTTCGCGAAGGTGAGCCGATCCTGGTTCAAGTTTCTAAAGAACCAATTTATGAAAAAGGCGCCAAGCTTACTACCTGCTTTACTCTGCCAGGCCGATTTATCGTCTTAATGCCAAATATTCCACGAATCGGCATTTCCAAAAAAATTGAATCGCGAGAAGAGCGCGGACGACTGCGTGACATTTTAACGCGTCGTTTACCAAAAGGTATGGGCGCCATTATTCGAACTTCATGCGAAAATGCTCCCGAGGCGGCGCTCGCACAAGATATTGCATTCCTCGTGCACACCTGGCGTTCAATCCTGAAGAAATTTGCGAAAGCAAAACCAAAAGAAAAGGTGTATGAAGATCTTGATTTAGCGCTTGCTGCTGTACGCGATAATTTGGATGATGACATCGAGGCTATCATCACCGATTCAAAACATTTACAACATCGCATCTATCGATTTGTAAAAAGCATCGCACCTGAGCATACGCACAAAGTTAAATTATATGAGAGCTCGCCATCGCTTTTTGAACGCTACGATATCGAAAAACAAATTGATCGAGCATTACAAAAGAAGGTGCATTTGCGCTCGGGTGGCTCGATTGTCATTGAAACAACCGAAGCGATGACCGTCGTCGATGTAAACACTGGTCGATTTACTGGCCGCTCCAACATGGAAGATACCATCCTCAAAACAAATCTTGAGGCGGCGGAAGAAGTAGCTCGCCAGTTGCGATTGCGCAATATCGGCGGCTTAATCGTGATCGACTTTATCGATATGGCCACGGGAGCAAACCGCCAGAAACTGTATCGGCACTTTGAAAAAATTTTGAAAGAGCGAGATAAGTTTCAATCGGTGGTATTGAAAGTGTCTGAGTTTGGCTTAGTGCAAATGACCCGCAAACGCTCGGGCAAAACATTGGTACAACAGTTAACCGACGATTGCTCATGTTGTTCGGGCTCGGGATTTATAAAATCGATTCAAACGGAGTCGTACGAACTTTTGCAAACGCTTGCCGATGCGTTAAAAAACAGCCGCCAACGACACGCTGAGCTCTTCTTCTCAGTGCATCCGGCAATTTTTGAGCAAGTAACAAACATTGAATACGATTCTATTTTAGCTCTTGAAAAAGAATTTAATCGCAAAATCACCTTGGTAAGCGATGATTCACTGGAAATTGATCAGTTTAGAATCGAAATCCGCTAGCACAGGGCGCGCCCTGGACCATTTTCCCTTGCGCTTCGTTGTAAATAATTAGTAGAGAGAATTATATGGCTTCAGTATTAGACAACTATCCAGATTACGAACTCATGATTGGTATCGAAGTTCACGTGCAGCTCACGACCAAGACAAAAATCTTTTGCGCATGCCGCAATGAGATCAGCAAAGAACCAAATACCAATATCTGCCCAGTGTGCACCGGTCAACCTGGTGTATTACCCGTGTTTAATGAACAAGTTCGCGATTACGCGGTGCGTGCTGGCATCGCCACTCATTGCACGATTAATCAGCACAATGAGTTTGATCGCAAACATTACTTTTATCCTGATTTGCCAAAGGGATATCAGATCACTCAACAATATCATCCCATCTGCGTAGAAGGTTATATTCCTATTACGCGTGAAGATGGCTCAGCCAAAAATATTCGTCTCACGCGCATCCATATGGAAGAAGATGCTGGTAAAAACGTGCATGCCAGCGACTATGAAAGCTTTGTAGATCTCAATCGTGCGGGCACACCACTACTCGAGATGGTAAGTTATCCTGATATCTCAAGCACCCATGAGGCACGCACCTATTTAAAAACATTGCACAATATCGTGACCTATTTGGACATCAGCTCCGGCAACATGGAAGAAGGCGCATTCCGCGCCGACACTAATATTTCGGTGCGAAAAAAAGGTGTCAAAGAATATGGCACCAAGGTGGAGCTGAAAAATATTAACTCCTTCAAATTTATCAGTGATGCCATTGAGCATGAGATCGAACGGCAGATTGAAACACTTGAAGCTGGCGGCACCATCCGCCAAGAGACACGGCTATGGGATAGCAAAGAAAAAAAAACGTATGTCATGCGCACCAAGGAAGAGGCTGCCGACTACCGCTATTTCACCGATCCAGATCTACCACCCGTCGATATTGATGATGCAACCATTGCTCGCATACAGGCGGCAATGCCAGAGCTGCCAGATGCAAAACGCTCCCGCTTTATGGGCGAAGGCCTGACCGCTTATGAAGCTGATATCTTAGTCGGTGATAGGCAGCTTGCTGCCTATTACGAAAAGGCTCGCGCTCTGAGCAGCAGCAAACAAGTTATAAATTGGATCTTGCGTGATGTGTTGAGCTATTTAAATGAAAAAAGCATAGCGCCAGCAGATTTCAAAGTTACGCCAGACAAATTGGTTGCTCTCATCAATCTGCTTGAGGATGGCGTAATTAATAATCATGCGGCTAAAACCGTCTTTGAGGAAGTTGCTCAAACAGGCCAAGACCCACTGGTCATTGTTAAAACTAAGGGTCTTGAACAAATTGGTTCATCGGAAGAACTTGAAAAAATTGTGAAGGAAATTATCGATAAACATCCGCAAGAAGTTGCTGAATTAAAGGCTGGCAAAGATCGCATGATGGGCTTCTTTGTTGGTCAGGCAATGAAAGCGACACAAGGCAAAGGAAATCCAAAACTATTAACTGAACTCGTAAAAAAGCTGATCGGCTAACTATAAGATTAACGTTATTTCAGGAGCAAAATACACATGTTGTCATTCGATCAACTACTCATTGCCGGATCGGCCGTATTTGGCCTCATCCTTATGGCATATCTGTTTATGCAGGTCATCAAAATTAAGGTGGATCATCCAAAAGCGGGTGAAATAGCGCACGCAATTCGTATCGGCGCCATGACTTTCTTGCGCGAAGAGTATTCAGTGATTTCTCTCGTAACGCTCGTTGTAGCCATCGTACTATACCTGGTGCTGGGCATGCTTTATGCTGGGCTCTTTGTGATCGGCGCGCTCATTTCATTAGCGGCTGGTTATATCGGCATGTATGCAGCAACCTTGGCCAACGTTCGCACAACTTTGGTTGCACGCAGTAAAGGTGAACGCGCAGCATTCCTGACCGCACTGGCTGGCGGTGGCGTGATGGGTTTTGCCGTGGCAAGCTTTGGCCTGATTGGGCTTGGATCAGTTTTCTATTGGCTCTATGGTCGTCTTGATCAAGAAAGCTTTGAAAATGCATTGATCTGCTTCAGCATCGGTGCCTCACTTGTTGCATTCTTTTCACGTGTCGGCGGTGGTATTTATACCAAAGCAGCTGACGTTGGTGCCGATTTGGCTGGTAAAGTTGAGATCGGTTTGCCGGAAGATGACCCGCGCAACCCTGCCGTTATTGCAGACAACGTGGGCGATTGCGTTGGCGACACAGCCGGCATGGGCGCTGATATTTATGAATCATATATAGGCGCTATGGTTGCCGCAATTTTAATTGCCGTCATGGACCCCTATTACAATACGCCTACATATACGGTATTCCCCATTGTACTGGCCGCTATTGGGCTTGTCAGCTCAGCCATCACACTGGGCGCTGCCTATATTATTAATGTTGCACCGGCTGCACAGTTGCGTCTTGCCAACTTCTTATCAATTGGTTTACTCGCAGTTGGCACCTGGGCGTATCTACACGCATTTTCCTTAGAGATGCAACTCTTTTATGCGGTGTTGATGGGCTGCGTAAGCGGTATCATCGTTGGCACCATCACTGAATATTTCACCTCGGGTACACCGATTCATAAGATCGCTGAAGCTTCAGAATCAGGCGCTGCTACCAATATTATTTATGGTTTATCCGTTGGTATGGAATCAGTTGCTGGCCCAGTGGTATTGTTGGCCATCGCCGTATTAATGGCATATAACCTGGGCGGTGGATTGTTTGGTGTAGCGATTTCTGCCGTGGCGATGTTGGCCACCGTGGGCACTACCATGACCATTGATGGCTATGGACCGATCGCTGATAATGCTGGCGGTATTGCTGAGATGGCAGAGCTTGATCCATCAGTACGCAAAACTACCGATAAATTAGATGCTCTTGGTAACACTACGGCAGCAATCGGCAAGGGATTTGCGATCGGCTCAGCATTGTTGACTGCACTGGCTATGTTCTCTGCCTATGCACAAAAAGCAAACATTGAAATTCTTGACCTCAAAACACCGGTGGTCGTCGTTGGTCTCTTTATCGGTGGCGTGTTGCCATTCATCGTTTCTGCATTGACCATGCGAGCAGTAGGTAGCGCGGCACTAAAAATGGTGATGGAAGTGTTGCGCCAGTTCCGTGAAATTCCGGGCTTGGCCCAGGGCACTGCAGCACCAGATTACAAACGTTGCATTGAGATCAGTACTCGTGCGGCTCTTAAAGAAATGGTAATTCCTGGTTTATTGACGGTGCTATTACCAGTGGCGGTACGCTATGGCTTTGGCGCACAAGGGAAACTGGCGCTCGGCGGCATGCTCGTTGGCGCAACTCTAGTGTCTGTACTTCTGGCACTCATGATGGCCAATGGCGGCGGTGCTTGGGATAATGCTAAGAAATACATCGAAGCAGGCCACTTGGGCGGCAAAGGATCAATGGCTCATAAATCGGCCATTATTGGTGATACGGTGGGCGATCCTTTCAAAGATACTGCAGGCCCTTCATTAAACATATTAATTAAATTAATGTCGGTGGTTGCCCTGCTGTTGGCAGGTCTCTAGGCCTCGTTTTATTCATAATATTAAAACCCAGCTATAAAAAGGCTGGGTTTTTCTTTTCCTAGCAACAAAATTCTTGCTTTTTGCATCCTATTTATTGCATGCTCTAGAATAGTAATAAATATCTAGCTCAACGAACTAACAAAAAAGGAGTTCTTATGAACGGTTCACTGAAATTAGCAATTGCAGCTTTACTAGTTGCTGGAGCGGGAAATGTTTTAGCTGACACATGCCCAACCAGCATGAAGGCTTTGGAAACTGAAGCTAAGAAAAAAGGCTTTGCATCTGAAGGCGACCTATACGCTGTATGCGATCCGATTTGCTCAGAAGGCAAAAGCGCCTTGCCATTGTTTGGCGAAGAGCGCAAGGCAAATGCAGCACGTTGCGCAACCTACTGCAAGCTCAAAGCTCAAGAAGCATCATTTAAGGCGATGAACCCAAAGAAAGCAGAAAAATATATCGAAGCTGCTCGGGTTTTATCAGACTACGCAATAAAGAATAATGTTCCTGGTTGCGTTCCCGAAAAGAAATAGTTCATCCCCATTGTTTTGTTTCAAAATGGCCTGGTAGTACACCAGGCTATTTTTTTTGTTGTCCAGATCAAAAATATAGACTTTTGTGCGCGTTTTATTGCAGGCTAGTATTAAGACATACTAAGCGAGGCTGCATGAAAAAAAGTAGCGGTAATCACAAAAATCATCATTTATGCGTTATTTATAGCCTTATCTTTCTGACCAGTTTTATATTTGGACAAGAAGAAAAGTCCACTCAAAACTTGTGGGAGGAGTATCGGATCGTGAAAAAGGAATTTGAGATCAATCTTAATGATGCTCAAGCACAGCAAGACTACATAACTACTCTTGCTTATGTACTCGAACGAATACGACAAGAGCAATATCAAGCCCTCGTAACAGTCAATAGAGGCCTCCTAAAGCTGTACCGGGAACTGGGCGAAATAGTTTACACAAAGCAACAGTCCGCGGGGTGGGGGGACTCGACGGTAGAGCAATTCGCAAGAGATCTTAGAGAGTCGTTTCCAGGCATAAAAGGGTTCTCAGCCACAAACATATGGGTTATGCGTCAGTTTTACCTGGCTTACGCTAATAATGACCTCTTGCGTACACTGTCCGAAGAAATTAGTTGGTCTAATAATCTTGCAATTCTGGGGAAGTGCAAAGACCCCCAAGAACGCGAATTTTATATCCGAATGGCCAAGTCCAAAAAATGGAGCTATCGAGTCCTCATCAATCATATTAGCAACAAAACCTACGAAAAAACCTTGGTCAGTCAATCGAATTTTGACCAAACGCTTCCTGAACCGTTGAAGCATGAAGCGAAAGTTTCAATAAAGGATGAATACATTTTTGATTTCTTAGAGTTGAATGATGAGCATAGCGAAAGCGAACTTGAGAAATCCATTATCGCCAAGATAGAAAAATTTCTTCGTGAAATGGGGGGCGTTTTTGCCTTTGTTGGATCACAACACCGTCTCGAGGTTGGTGATCAAGAATTTTTTATAGATCTGCTTTTGTATCACCGGAGACTAAAATCTCTCGTCGCAATTGAACTAAAAATTGGCAAATTTATCCCAGAATATGTAGGAAAAATGCAATTTTATTTAGCAGTTCTAGACGACCAGGTTCGCATGGAAGGCGAAAACCCATCAATCGGTATCATTCTTTGCAAAGAGAAGAACAGAACCATTGTTGAATATGCGCTGAAACAATCTGTCAAAGCAATTGGTGTCGCTGCCTATCAAATTGTTTCTGAACTACCAAAAGAACTCGAAAGCGAACTTCCTTCAGCTGAGCAAATTTCTCAACTAATAGGAATAATTGAGTAGATTATGCGCATCAAATTTCTCGGCACCCGCGGTGGTATTATTGCCCACAGCACACTCCATAAACGCCATTCAATAACACTGGTCTCAGCCGGCCGGACACGCATTCTTTTAGATTGCAGTGCTGATTGGCTCAACCACTTAGATGAAATAAAACCAAAACCGCAGGCAATTTTTATCACCCATGGCCACCCAGATCATATAGGCGGATTAGCCAACGGGTGCCCTTGGCCGGTTTTTGCCAGCACAGAGACTTGGAAAATTATCAACGATTTCCCCATTCCACCCGCGCAAAGATTTGTGTGCGAACATCGAAAGAAAATAAAATTCGGCAGCTTAACCATCGAACCATTTGAAGTGGAACATTCGCTTCGTGCGCCGGCGATGGGATATCGTATCAGCTCTCAAGAAAAAACGATCTTTTACGTTTCCGATTTAGTTAAAATCCATAATGAGAAACAGGCGCTTTCAAATATCGACCTGTACATTGGCGATGGCGCTATCATCACACGAACTATGCTGGTTCGGCACAAAGATCACCATCTGGTTGGCCATAGCCCAATTGAAACGCAACTGGCTTGGTGCAAAAAATACAAAGTTCCGCGCGCCATTTTCACCCACTGTGGATCAGAAATTACCAAGCATCAGACCACCAACGCAATAAATCCGGACACAAAAAAAATATTGGATACAATCAAATTATTAGGAAAAAAATATGGGGTGCGTTTAGAAATCGCAATTGATAGAAAAACAATCACATTGAGCGAATAACATGGAGCACTGTGCCCCAAATTTCAAAATCCATATCTTGGGTAATTTCGATCGGTTTAAAGCTTGGGTTTTCCGGTATTAGAAATAGTTTATCACCCACTTTGCGAATACGCTTAATGGTAAATTCCCCATTAAGGATTGCGAGCACAACGGCATTATTCGTCGCGGCCGTTGCACGATCTACGACAAGCAAATCACCAGAATTGATACCGGCGCCAATCATTGATTCACCATCAGCCCGCACAAAAAATGTCGCGGCCGGATGCTTGATCAAATACTGATTAAGATCCAGTTTTTGCTCAACATAGTCCTCCGCTGGCGATGGAAAGCCGGCTGGCATATGCTCCAATATTAATGGAATATTGTATGAAACATCTGCCTGTGATCTAAAAGTAGAGCGGGGCATTTTTTGTTTTTGTATAGCCATTTTGTTAACGCTAAGATAAAATTCATATCTATAAGTTTTACGACATTTTAAATGGTTGCAACCGCCTAGGCATATACCTAGCCAAGCCTCACACATTTCATAAACAACACACAAACTTGAACATCATGGAACCTTCACTTCCTAGTTGCATAGCACTTGTTGATTGCAACAATTTCTTCGTTTCCTGCGAACGTGTTTTTAACCCAAAGCTTTTGGGTGTGCCCACCGTTGTGCTTTCAAGCAATGATGGCTGCATCATTGCACGCTCTGAAGAGGCAAAAAAGCTCGGTATTCCCATGGGAGCTGCAGCTTTTAAATACCAAAAGCTGCTCAAAGAGCATAATGTTCATGTCTATTCATCAAACTTTGAGCTGTATTCAGATATGTCGGCACGCGTCATGAACATATTGGCCGACAGTGCACCTTCTATAGAAATCTATTCGATCGATGAGGCGTTTATTGATCTAACTTCAATCGCCCCCGAAGAACGATTTGCTTATGCTCAGGCGCTACGCGCTCGCGTGACACAATGGACTGGCATACCGGTGTCTTTTGGTTTAGCACCCACCAAAACATTGGCAAAAGTTGCCAACGATATAGCCAAGGCTGTCTCCAGAGGCAAACCAAAACCCGGCATTGGCTTACAATCGCCAGGCGTCTGCTATCTCGATACGCCATCAGCTATTGATGCCGCACTCAAATATCTTCCGGTCGGTGATGTATGGGGTATCGGCTATCGCTATGCCAATAAGCTCAAAGGATACAACATTCATACCGTGGCCAAACTACTCACTATGCCTGATGAGTGGATTCGCAAACATATGACGATCAATGGCCTGCGCACCGTATGGGAATTGCGGGGCACCCCGTGCATCTCTTTAGAAGAGATAAAAGCGCCCAATCAAACGATTATAAAATCTCGTTCATTTGGCATACCGGTGCGTACATTACCGTCATTGAAAGAAGCAGTTGCTACCTATGCAACCATTGCCGCAGAAACATTGCGTGAGCAAAAACAACTATGTGGCGGTATCTGCGTGTGGCTGCAAACCAGTTGGTTTGTCGCTGAAGAGCATCGCTATTTTAATAGCGAAACTCATATCTTTCCGCTGCCAACGGCATACACGCCTACCATGATTGCTGCTGCAACCTCGTTAGTTGAGCAGATGTATCGGTCTGATTTTGCCTATAAAAAAGCAGGGATCATGCTGGTTGATTTATCGCCTATGGATCCAGCGCAATTACCGCTTTTCATTGCAACCGATGATGTGCCAAAGCAAACAAATGCTATGCATGCCGTTGACGCCGTCAATAATAAATGGGGCTCACACACCGTTTATTTTGTTGCATCGGGCGTTGATCAACACTGGAAATCAAATCGTCAGCTTCGCTCGCAACGATTTACCACACAGTGGGATGAATTATTACGGGTGTAAGTTTATAAACTCTTGCTTCTGCACATTGGGTGAAGTACGCTCATTTTCACAAAACTAACTGGAAAGAGGAGCGTCATGACGCGAACAGCTAATTATCCTATTGAACCACTGATTCTTAATCGCTATTCACCACGCGCATTATCCGGTGAATCAATTACCGATACTGAGCTGATGGCATTATTTGAAGCTGCACGCTGGGCTCCTTCTTCATACAATAATCAACCCTGGCGATTTATTTATGCCAAACGTGATACGCCATATTGGCAAAAATTTTTAGATCTACTGGTAGAACCAAATAGGCTTTGGGCTCAAAATGCTGCCGTATTAATTATTATTGCTTCGCATAATAATTTTGCATACAACAACAAACCATCGCGCACCCATAGTTTCGATACCGGCGCTGCATGGGAAAATTTGGCATTGCAGGCTACCGCACTTAATTTAGTCGCACATGCAATGGAAGGCTTTAATTATCAAGCGGCAGCAGAGCTTGCAAAATTGCCGACTGATTATACGGTAGAGGCAATGGTTGCCGTTGGAAAACATGGAGAGATCAGCCGGTTACCCGATAAGCTCCAAGCAGGCGAGCAGCCCAATGAACGAAAGCCGTTAGATGAGATTGTATTTGAAGGGCAATTAAAATAGGAAAAGTATGGCTGTGATAAAAAAACTATTATTGGCACTTGTGTGCGCTTGGCCCATTATTGGCGCAACTCGCAAAACAACCTATCCCATTGATCAACTCTTTCTCGATCGTTGGTCGGCGCGCGCCATGTCTGGCGAATCTATTTCTGATACAGAGCTTATGACCTTGTTTGAGGCAGCGCGATGGGCACCATCAAGCGGCAATGCGCAGCAATGGCGTTTTGTGTATGCCAAGCGAGAATCAAAGGAATGGCCGAAATTTTTAAATCTATTGTATGAAGGTAATCGCAGCTGGGCGCAAAAAGCTGCCGCCTTGGTGGTTATCGTTTCACAACATGCGCTCGATTCTGGCAAAGCACTATCTTCGCATAGTTTTGACACGGGCGCAGCTTGGGAAAATTTGGCGCTGCAAGGCACGCTCAACAAACTGGTGGTTCACGGCATCGGCGGCTTTGATCATGCAGCGGCTGCGCAATTGATTAATCTACCAAGCAACTACACCCTTCAAGCAATGGTGGCCATTGGTAAGCCTGGCGATCCAGCCTCACTACCAGAAAATCTTCGCTCACGCGAGCATCCAAGCGATCGCAAACCTTTGAACGAGATTGTATTTGAAGGAAGGTTTAAATAGCAATTTCACGAAACAGCGCATTGTCGGCACAGCTGCTCATACATGGCGCGTGTTTGTTTATCATGATCAAAATCGGCAATAGTGCAGGCAGCACCAAAGGCATCGCGCGCCTTGACAAGCAACTCACGACGAGCGGCATTATTCTCTTCGACCTCATGCATTTGAGCCAAATAGATACGGCCTCGTTGCACATAGGCCTTGCCATAATGAGGGCGCAGTTTCAGCGCATTATTTACACACTTTTCCGCTCGATCAAAATCTTTCTTGCAGATAAAGAGCCCCGCCAAATTTTCGTACACCTCAGGCACATACTTATTTAACTCAAGGCTTTTTTTAAGCATCTGAATTGCCTCATCTACGTTGCCCAAGGCCGCATAGCAAAGAGCTGCATTATTTATGGGATCGGGATAGAGAGCATCAAGCTCTATCGCCTTTTGAAATGATGGCAGCGCATCAGAAAAGCGCCGCTGCTCAAATAGAGCAACGCCATAATTATTATGCGCCCGCGCCCGATTTGGAGCTTTTTTGAGCACATCAAACCAAAAGGCTTCCTCAGATTGCCAAACCAGGTTCCTTTGGTAGGTAAGAGACCCTAAAGCCAAGGCAGATATGATCGTTACCAGAGTTAAGATTTTTCCATTCATTGCTACCCCAAGGGTCACCGATTACTACATTCAAAAAGCATCCGCGCCATTTGAAGAAAACGACTATATAAGCGAT